>NZ_JBEXPR010000033.1:0-20556 GCF_040612135.1 Streptomyces sp. NPDC006458
GGGGAAGAACTCGTACCACGAGCCGTACAGGGCCCGTTCCCGCTCCACCAGCAGCGGCATCGCCTCCGACACCGTCACCAGCTCCCGCAACGGATACCGGCCCAGAGCCGCGTCCACCTCGGGAGTCAGGGCCGCCGCCAGCCGGGAGGCGGCCGGGCGGTTCTCGTCGCGCAGGGCGTCCGCGGCGCCGAGCAGGGCCGCGCGCACACCGTCGGCCCGCGGGGCGTCGACGGCGGCACGCTCGTGCAGGCGTGCCCCCTCCTCCAGGACGAGGCCGGTGTCGATGCCCGCCGGGATCTTGATCCGCGCGTGGTGCCGCCAGGTGGCGATCGGGTCGCTCCAGGCCTCGACGGTGAACGTCCACGAGCCGGGCCGGTCCGCGGTGACGGTGGCGCCCCAGCGGTCGGTGCCGGGGGCCAGTTCACGCAGGGGCGTGAACGCGCCGATCCGGCCATCCGGGTCGGTGAGCACGACATTGGCCGAAACAGCGTCATGTCCTTCGCGGAAAACCGTCGCTGAGACCTCGAACGCCTCACCGGTCACGGCCTTCGCGGGCCGGCGTCCGTGCTGCACGACCGGCCGGACGTCGAGGACGGGGATGCGTCCGACAGCCGTGGCGGCGCCTGTGGGTGCCCGTGAGGCCGGGGGGTGTCCCGGTGAGGGTGGTTCAGGGACCGTCGCGCTCGCGGGGGCGCGCGCGGCGGTCGGGCGTACGGGGGATCGTTCGGTACTGGGCGTCGGGAGTGCCGACGTGTGGTGCTTGGCGGGCATCACCGCTCCTGTCCGCGTCAACGTGGGTGGGCGGATGGCTGGGGGAGTGGGTCCTGCTGGTGTACCTGCTGGTGTCCCTGCGACGGAACCGGTGAGGTGTACCGCAGGAGCCTTCCCACCCTATTCGGGTGGGCAATCCGGCACTTTGTTAACTACTCACGCGTATGTCTGCGCACAAGACCGGCCCCGTTCCGGATGAACGGGGCCGGTCCCATGTGTCCGCCGTTACCAGCGCGGAAAATACAGAATTTTGTTCGGCGAGCCGAGTCCCCTTCCGGACACTTTGCCGGAAGCCGCCCCTTCGGCCAAAGCCTTCGCGGCCGAAGAGGATGAGGCTTTCGGATGTCCGGAAAGGAACACCGCCGCCGTCCCGGCAGCGCGCGCGGCCGTGGACGTGCCGGAGAGAGTCACCCGCCCAGTGTCGTCGCCGCGCCGCGCGGACGTGATCGACACGCCGCGCGCGAACAGGTGGGGGACTGCACCGCAGTTCGAGCGGGCGGCGCGCCCGATCGCCCGTACGGCGCAGCCGTCGAGGACCCGCGCCGACGCGGCGCGCCCACGGGAGCGCGTCCGCCCCACTCGGGGGCCACGGCCGCATCGGGCCTGTCGGGTGAGACCGGAGATCGGCCCCAGCCGCGGCAGCCGGCAGGCTTCGGCGCCGGGTGCCGCCGACTGCACCTGAACACAGGGCAGTTGGCCCGAGGGTACGGCCGTCCTCCGCCCCATCACCCGGAGGACGGGCATCTCCTGGCCGCGTACCGGCACCCCGTTCCCCCTCACCCACATCCTCCACACGGCTCACCGCCTCTCCCGAACCCCGTACGAGGCCGCCCGCCGCCTCCAGCGGTTCGGGCACGTCCTGCCCGACGACGTCGAGTTCACGGAACACGCCGCGTGCTGAGGTTCCCGCCACCTCAACCGTGAAGTAACCACTACCGTCGACAGGGACGAAGGGACACATAGAGGTGTCCCTCCCGCGCACGCTCGACGAGGTGGAACTTGAAGGCGATTCGTCGATTCACCGTCCGACCCGTGCTTCCCGATCCCTTAACGCCCCTGAGCGATCTGGCGCGCAATCTGCGCTGGTCCTGGCACGCCGAGACCCGTGAGCTGTTCCAGTCGGTGGACCCCGACCGATGGGCCGCGTCGGACGGTGACCCCGTGCGGCTGCTGGGCAGTGTGCCGCCGCGACGGCTGGCCGAGCTCGCCCAGGACCGCCGGTTCCTGCGCCGCCTGCGAGCGGCCGTCGACGAGCTGGGCGACTACGTCCGCGGCGACCGCTGGTATCAGGCGCAGCCCCCGGGACTGCCCGCCGCCGTCGCCTACTTCTCGCCCGAGTTCGGCATCACCGCCGCCCTGCCGCAGTACTCCGGCGGGCTCGGCATCCTGGCCGGTGACCATCTGAAGGCGGCCAGCGACCTCGGCCTGCCGCTGATCGGGGTCGGCCTGCTCTACCGGCACGGCTACTTCCGCCAGACCCTCTCCCGCGACGGCTGGCAGCAGGAGCACTACCCGGTACTCGACCCCAACGAGCTGCCGCTGGCCCTCCTGGAGGAGGCCGACGGCACCCCCGCGCAGCTCTCCCTGGCGATGCCCGGCGGCCGGGCGCTGCACGCCCGGATCTGGCTCGCGCAGGTCGGCCGCATCCCGCTGCTGCTGCTCGACTCGGACGTGGAGGAGAACGACCTCGGCGAACGCGGCGTCACCGACCGGCTCTACGGCGGCGGCAGCGAGCACCGGCTGCTCCAGGAGATGCTCCTCGGCATAGGAGGAGTCCGGGCCGTGCGCACCTACTGCCGGCTCACCGGGCACGCCGAGCCGGAGGTCTTCCACACCAACGAGGGGCACGCCGGATTCCTCGGTCTGGAGCGCATCGCCGAGCTGTGCGACCGGGGGCTGGACTTCGACTCCGCCCTGGAGGCGGCGCGGGCCGGCACGGTCTTCACCACGCACACGCCCGTGCCCGCCGGCATCGACCGCTTCGACCGTGAGCTGGTCGCCCGGCACTTCGGCCCCGAGGCCGAACTCCCGCGCATCGACGTCGAGCGCATCCTGCGACTCGGCATGGAGACCTACCCGGGCGGCGAGGCCAACCTGTTCAACATGGCCGTGATGGGCCTGCGCCTGGCCCAGCGCGCCAACGGCGTCTCCCTGCTGCACGGCAACGTCAGCCGCGAGATGTTCTCCGGCCTGTGGCCCGGCTTCGACGCCGACGAGGTGCCGATCACCTCCGTCACCAACGGTGTGCACGCCCCGACCTGGGTCGCCCCCGAGGTGCTGCGGCTCGGCGCCCGGATGGTCGGCGCCCAGCGCACCGAGGACGCGCTCACCGTGGGCGACACCGACCGCTGGGACGCCGTGGCCGGTGCCTCCGACCAGGACATCTGGGAGCTGCGCCGCTCCCTGCGCGAGCAGCTCGTCGCCGAGGTGCGCTCCCGGCTGCGGACGTCCTGGCGGCAGCGCGGCGCGGGCACGGCGGAGCTCGGCTGGATCGACCAGGTCCTCGACCCGGACGTCCTCACCATCGGATTTGCCCGCCGCGTCCCGTCGTACAAGCGCCTGACGCTGATGCTTCGCGACCGCGACCGGCTGATGGACCTGCTGCTGCACCCCGAGCGGCCGGTGCAGATCGTCGTGGCCGGCAAGGCGCACCCGGCGGACGACGGCGGCAAGCGGCTCATCCAGGAACTGGTCCGGTTCGCCGACGACCCGCGGGTGCGGCACCGCATCGTCTTCCTGCCCGACTACGGCATGGCGATGGCGCAGAAGCTCTACCCAGGCTGTGACATCTGGCTGAACAACCCGCTGCGCCCGCTGGAGGCCTGCGGCACCAGCGGTATGAAGGCCGCCCTCAACGGCTGCCTCAACCTCTCCGTCCTGGACGGCTGGTGGGACGAGTGGTTCCAGCCCGACTTCGGCTGGGCGATCCCCACCGCGGACGGGGTCGGCACCGACGTCGACCACCGCGACGACATCGAGGCCGCCGCCCTCTACGACCTGCTGGAACAGCGCGTCACCCCGCGCTTCTACGAGCGCGGCCGGGGCGGGCTGCCCGAGCGCTGGATCGAGATGGTCCGCCAGACCCTCACCCTGCTCGGCCCGAAGGTGCTGGCCGGCCGGATGGTCCGCGAGTACGCGGAGCGCCTCTACGCTCCCGCCGCCCACGCCCACCGGGCCATGGACGCCGACTCGGCCCGCGAACTGGCCGCCTGGAAGGCCAGGTTGCGCGCGTCCTGGCACGCTGTGGCGGTCGACCACGTGGAGACCTCCACGTCCATGACCACCGCCGAGCTGGGCTCCACCCTTACCCTGAGGGTCCGGCTGCGCCTCGGCGACCTCGGCCCGGACGACGTCGAGGTGCAGGCCGTCTCGGGCCGGGTGGACGCCGAGGACCGTCTCACCGACGCCTTGGCGGCCCCCCTCAAGCCGGTCGGCGGCCCGGACCTGGAGGGCCACTGGTGCTACGAGGGCCCTCTCGCGCTGGACCGCACCGGCCCCTTCGGCTACACGGTCCGCATCCTGCCGTCCCACCGGCTGCTCGCGTCGAGCGCGGAACCGGGCCTGGTGGCGACGCCGTCGGAGGACGTGGTGGAGGGGGCGGGAGTGCTGCTGCGGTGACGCCGCCTACTCGGAGCAGAGCTCGCGCAGCACCTTGCCGCACCTGCGCGCGTACGCGTTCTGGAGCCCCCGTGTCGCGGCCCCGCCCGCCCGGGAGTACCACCTGGCCGGCCGGCTGAAGGCGGACACCGTGAGCCATACGGTTCCGTCTCCGGTCCGGTCCACGACGAAGGACTCCTCGCCGCACTCCGGGTGACCGTCCAGTGTCCCGTAGGCCCAGCCGGCCCGCCGGGGCTCGTCGACGGTCCACACCACGCGGCAGGGCGCCTTGATCACACCGGCGAGGGTGATGGTCACGTCACCCCCCTCGACAGCGCGCTCGGCGTCGGCCTGTACGCCGACGCCGAGCGCCTTGTGCATCTCCCAGGTGCGGACCGCTTCCGCGGCCCGCCGGAACACCGCCTCGCCCTCCCCGATCCGGGTCCGGACGTGCAGCGGATGAAAGCCGGGCGGGCAGTAGCCGTCACGACGCGTCGCGCCGACCTCGTCATAGGTGAAGGACATACCGCCCAAGCCTAGAGCCCGGTCAGCTGAAATTGACCGCCGCCCATGCCGCGGCCACCGTGGAGTACTCGGTAGTCGCCCTGGTCGGAGGCGTTCGCGGCGTAGAACTCCACGGCCGTGCCGACGGACCCTTCCCGGGCCCGGAACGCAGGGCGCCGCCCCGGCGGACGAACCACCGGGGCGGCGAGCGGAGTTGACGAGTTCCGGGTTACGGGAACGTCAGGGCCCAGCTGTTGATGTAGCCGGTGTCGATGGCCGCGTTGTCCTGGACCCGCAGCAGCCAGGTCCCGTTGGCGACCTCGGACGAGGCGTTCACCGTGTACGTGGTGTCGATGTTGTCGGCGCTGCCGCCGGTGCCGTACGCCTTCAGCGTGTAGGCCGTGCCGTCGGGCGCGACCAGCTGGACCTGGAGGTCACCGATGTAGGTGTGCACGATGTTCACCGCGACCTGGAGGTTGCTCGGCGCGTTGCCGGTGCGGCCGGTGACGGTGATCGGCGAGGTGACCGCGGCACCGACGTCCGGGATCGACACGTCGGCCGTGTTCTCGAACGTCGTGCCGCCGCCGCCACCGGAGCGGGAGCCGACCGCGACGGCCGCCCACGCGTCCTGGACCGCCTTGTACTCGGCGCTGGTGGTGCCGTACAGCTCACCGGCCACCGCGAGGGTGCCGGTACGGGCGCCCGCGTAGTTGGTGTTGGAGCTGAACTTGGTGGTCAGCGCCTTGAACCAGATCTGCTCCGCCTTGGCGCGGCCGATGCCCGTCACCGGAAGGCCGTCCGAGGTGGGCGAGTTGTAGCTGACACCGTTGATGACCTTGGCGCCGCTGCCCTCGCTGAGCATGTAGAAGAAGTGGTTCGCCGGGCCCGAGGAGTAGTGCACGTCGATCGAGCCGATGCCGGAGTACCAGCTGTCCTTGGACGCGCCGTCCTTGCTCGGCTTGTCCATGTAGCGCAGCGGCGTGCCGTCGCCGTTGATGTTGATCTCCTCGCCGATGAGGTAGTCACCGACGTCGGAGGAGTTGTTGGCGTAGAACTCCACCGTCGAGCCGAAGATGTCGGAGGTGGCCTCGTTGAGGCCGCCGGACTCGCCGCTGTAGACCAGGCCCGCCGTGGCCGCGGTCAGACCGTGGCTCATCTCGTGCGCGGCCACGTCGATCGAGGTGAGCGGGTTGGCGTTGCCCGACCCGTCGCCGTAGGTCATGCAGAAGCAGCTGTCCGACCAGAAGGCGTTGACGTAGTTGTTGCCGTAGTGGACCCGGGAGTACGCGCCGACACCGTCACCGCGGATGCCGCTGCGGCCGTGCACGTTCTTGTAGTAGTCCCAGGTCAGCGCCGCGCCGTAGTGGGCGTCGGCGCCGGCCGACTCCAGGTTCGACGGGCTGCCGTTGCCCCAGATGTCGTCGGGCCCGGAGAACAGCGTGCCGGTGCCGGACGTGCCGTGGTTGAGGTTGTACGTCTTGTGCCCGCCGCGCGCCCCGTCGGTGAGGTTGTACGTCGAGCCGGACTGCGTGGTGGTCAGGGCGACCGTGCCGCTGTAGACGGTGTTGCCGGTGCCGGT
This sequence comes from Streptomyces sp. NPDC006458, assembly GCF_040612135.1. Classification (NCBI taxonomy): domain Bacteria; kingdom Bacillati; phylum Actinomycetota; class Actinomycetes; order Kitasatosporales; family Streptomycetaceae; genus Streptomyces; species Streptomyces sp. NPDC006458. The sequence continues at coordinate 6,452 of NZ_JBEXPR010000033.1, forward strand.
CTCGATCGCCTCCCACTCGTACAGCTTGGCGCCGGTGGTGGCGTCGGTGACGACGTGCAGTTCCTGCGGGGTGCCGTCGTGCTGGAAGCCGCCGACGACCGTCTCGTAGGCGAGGGCCGGCTTGCCGGTCGCGGCCCAGATCACCTTGCGCGGGGCGCGGTTGACGTCCGCGTCCTTGGCGTGCTCGGCCTTGGCGGCGCCCAGCGCCTGCTTCTCGGCGCGGTCCGCGGCGACCGACGGCGTGAGGGAGGCGACCTTGATGGTCGCCCGGGTCGCCTTCACGACGCCCTCGCGCGCGCCGTCCTTCGCGGTGGCGACGATCAGGTCGCCGCCGAGGACGGGCAGACCGGCGTAGGTGCGCTCGTAGCGGGTGTGCACCGTGCCGTCGCGGTCCTGGACCACGTCACGGACGACCAGCTTCTCCTTGGCGCCGAGGCCCAGTCCACGGGCGGTGTCCGCCTTGCCGGCGTTCGCCTCGCTCAGCAGCTCGGCACGCTTGGCAGGGCTGAGCTTGGCCGGAAGGGCGCCGGGGTTGACCTTGCCGACGGCCGGACGGGCCGCTTGCGGAGCCGCGGTGGCGGCACCCGACTGGACGGCGGCGGCCAGGAGTGCGGAGACGCCGACGAGGGCGACGGCCGCGGCCTTGCGGGTGTGGGAGGTGCGTCTGTGGGAGGAACTGCTTCTCAACACTGACTCCTTCTGCGGGCCGCGGGTCACGCGGCCGGGGAGAACCGGAGGGCGGGTGGGCCGTCCGGGCAGAACGGGGTGGTGCGTGAAACCACGTGCGTGAAGAGCAGTGACCGCCCCCCAGCCGGGCGTGCGACCGACTGTGGGGTTGCTGTGGGGTGGACGTGGGAAGAGTGGCAGGAGATCCGGCATCCTGTCAGGAGCGCGTCAATAGATTGGCTGGAAATCGTCCGTTGACCGGAGGCTCGCGTTCGATATTCGGACTATTCGCCTGACTTGAAGGCGCTGTCCCCGACAGGGCCGGCGGACGTGCCCGCGGCCTCCGGTTCCCCGTGCCAGGTCCGCCACAGCCGCGCGTACGGCCCGCCCGCCGCCACCAGCTCCTCGTGCGTGCCGAGTTCGGCGATCCGGCCGTCCTCCATCACCGCCACCCGGTCCGCGTCGTGCGCGGTGTGCAGCCGGTGCGCGACCGCGATGACCGTACGACCGTGCAGTACGGCGGCCAGGGCGCGCTCGGCGTGCCGTGCGGTCGCCGGGTCCAGCAGGGCCGTGGCCTCGTCCAGGATCAGCGTGTGCGGGTCGGCCAGCACCACCCGGGCGAGAGCGAGCTGCTGGGACTGCGGGCCGTCCACCGGGATGCCGGACGCGCCCACCTCGGCGTCCAGTCCGCCGGATTCGCGCACCCAGCCGTCGGCGCCGACCGTGGCCAGAGCCCGCCACAGCGGGCCGTCCTCCGCGTCCGGCGCGGCGATCCGCAGATTGTCCCGAATCGTGCCCAGGAAGACATGGTGCTCCTGGGTCACCAGCACCACCTGCCGCCGCAACTGCTCGGGATCCAGGGCCGCCACCGGTACCCCGCCGACCGTCACCGACCCCTCGGTCGGCGCGTCCACCCCCGCCAGCAGCCGGCTCAGCGTCGTCTTCCCGGCCCCCGACGGACCCACCATCGCGAGCCGCTCACCGGGGCGGATCGTGAGATCCACACCGCGCAGGACCTCGCCCCCGCGGCCGTAGGAGTAGCGCACGCCGGAGACGTCGATACGGTCGTCCGCGGGGGCCGCCGCCGGACCCCGGGCCGTGCGCGGGGCCCCGGCCAGGCCCTCGACCCGGGCGAACGAGGCGCCGCTGCTCTGCAGTTGCTCTACCCGCATCAGGATCTCGTCCAGCGGCGAGCCGAACTGCTGGAGGTACACGGCCGCCGCCACCACCGAGCCCAGGCTCAGCATCCCGTGCGTGTGCAGCACCCCGCCGATCAGCAGCACACCGGCGACCGGGAGGACGTACGACACCTCCACCACCGGGAAGAACACCGTACGCAGCCACAGCGTGTGCAGGCGCCGCCGCCGGGACACCGCGAGCGCCTCCCGGCTCGCCGCGATCCGCCGCCGCTGGAGCCGGAACGCCTCCACCGTGCGCGCCCCGGCCGCGGTGGCCGCGAGGATCTCGGCGACCTCGGAACCGGCCGCGCCCTCGGCGAGGTAGCCGTCCCGGGCCCGGCGCAGATACCAGCGCAGCATCAGCCAGACCGGGAGGAGCCCGCACACGCCCACCGCGCCGAGCAGCGGGTCGACGGCGAACGTCGCGCCGAGCAGGAACAGCGCCTGTGCCAGGTTGATCAGCAGGTCGGGGCCCGCGTCGCGCAACGTGGTGCCCACGGCGGTCACGTCCGCCGTGCCGCGCGCCGTCAGGTCGCCGGTGCCCGCCCGCTCCACCGCCGACGCGGGCAGCGCGAGCGCCCGGTCGACGAACTCCTCGCGCACCCGCGCGAGCGTCCGCTCCCCGAAACGGTGGCCCACGTAACGGGCCCAGCGGGCCAGCAGCAACTGGGCCAGCGAGCACGCCACGATGGCGAGCGCGAGCCGGTCCACCGCGTCGGTTCCGGACCCGGCCCGGACTTCGTCCACGATCCTGCCCAGCAGCCAGGGGCCCGCCAGGCCCGCGGCGGCCGCGGCGGCGTTGAGGGCGGCCACCACGGTGAAGGCCCGCGCGTCGGCGCGCACCAGCCGCAGTGAGGCGCGGCGCACCTCGGCGGGCTGCGCGACGGGCAGTTGACCCCGGCTCATCGCGCGGCCTCCTCGGCGGCGTCGCGGGACACCAGCGCGCGGTAGCCCGGTTCCTCGGCCAGCAGCCGGGCGTGCCTCCCACTCGCGGCGACCTTGCCGTCGACGAGGTAGTACACGGTGTCCGCCCGGTCCAGCACCAGGGGGGAGGTGCTGGTCACCACGGTCGTGCGGCCCGCGCGTCCGGTGCGCAGGCGCTCGGCGACCTGTGCCTCCGTGTGGGCGTCCAGGGCCGAGGTGGGTTCCACGGCGATGAGGACCTCCGGGTCGTAGAGCAGGGCTCGGGCCAGGCGGATGCGTTGGCGTTGGCCGCCGGAGAGGTTGCGGGCCTGGGCGTCGATCATGGAGTCGAGGGCGGCGGGGAGGGAGTGGAGGATGTCCTCGGCGGCGGCGGTGTGCAGGGCGTGGTGGAGTTTCGCGTCCTGAGGTGCGGTTTGGGGTGGGGCCGCGTTCGGCGGTGCCGCTTGCTGTGGTTCGGGGTTCGGGGGTGCGCCCTGCTGTGGTTCGGCGTTCGGGGGTGCCGCTTGCTGTGGTCGTCCGGCTGTTCCCGTGTCGTGGTTGGTCGCGCAGTTCCCCGCGCCCCTTTGGGGTGTTGGGCTGCTGGGGGGTGCGTTGTTCCGGTGGGCGTTCGGGGGTGCCGCTTGCTGTGGTTGTGCGGCTGTTCCCGCGTCGTGGTTGGTCGCGCAGTTCCCCGCGCCCCTTGGGGGGGTTGGGCTGCTGGGAGGTTTGGCGTTCTGGTGTTCCTTGACCAGGGCCGCGTGGTGGGGGGTTGGGTCGGTGGTGATTACCTCTCTGAGGGGGCCTGCGAACAGGTCCGCCTCGGGGGTGGCCAGGAGGATTCGGGATCTCACCTGGGGGAGAGGGATGTCGGAGAGGGGTATGTTGCCCCAGGTGGCTGCCGAGGGCTCGTAGCGGGCCAGTCGGTCGGCGACGGCCGAGGCGTCCGCGGGGCGTTCCGCCGCGAGGGCCGTCAGGTGGCCGGGGCGTACCCGCACGCCGGAGTCCGGGTCGTGCAGCACGGACGGCTCCGCGGGCGCCTGCGTCGTGCCGGTGTCGGGGTCGGGCTCCAGGCGCAGCAGCCGTACCACCCGCCGGGCGGCCACCACGCCCCGCCCCAGCTGGTAGCCGCACTCCAGGAGGAACGCCACCGGGCGCACCAGCACCGCCACATAGCCGTACACCGCGACCAACTCGCCCACGGTGATGGTGCCCTGGGCTGCCAGACGGGCCGCGAGCCAGGTCACCACCGCCAGGAACAGCGTCGGCAGCCCGATGCCCAGCGCCTGCATCCAACTGGTCACGGCCCCCACGCGGTAGCCCTGCTCGCGCAGCCGCGCCGAGTCCTCGCGGAACCCCTGCGCGAACAGCCCCTTGCCGCCCAGGCCGTTGAGCACGCGCAGACCGCCCGCGAGGTCCCCGATCCGGGCGGTGAGCACGCCCTGCCGCTCCCGGTACTCGGTCTCGGCGCCCTGGAGCCGGCCCATCAGCGGGCCGACGAGCACCGCGAGGAACGGCACGCCGAGCAGCACCACCGCGGCGAGCTGCCCCGACACCGACAGCAGCAGTCCGGCGACCACGCCGTAGGCGACCACCGCGCCGACCCCGGGCCCGACCACGGTCAGGCAGCCGCTGATCTGCTGCACGTCGCCCACGCCGATCGTCATGACCTCGCCGGTCCCGATCCGCCGCGGCAGCGCGGCTCCGAGCCGCACCGCGTGTCCGACGACGACCTTCACCGTGCGGAAGTTGGCGTCCATCCGCACCCGGGTCATCGTGCGGTGCCGCATGACGCCCAGCCAGGCGTTGAACGCCCCGACCGCCACCAGCGCGCCCGTCCACCCGGCCAGCGCGCCCAGGTCGCCCGGCACCAGCCCCTCGTCGACGGCCCGCGCCATCAGATACGGCGTCGCCGACAGCAGCACCATCCACGCGCTGCCCAGCACGGCCCCCGCCACCGACCGGCCCGGCTGGCGCAGCACGAGCCACCACAGATAGCGCCAGCCGCCGCGGTGGTCGGGCGTGCCGGGGTCCTCGTAGGCGTCGATCACCTGCCGTCGCCTCACGCCAGGCTGTCCCGCCACGCCCGGTGCAGATCCGCGAACCTGCCGGTGCCGGAGACGAGTTCGGCCGGAGTGCCGTCCTCCACGACGCGGCCGTGCTCCATCACCAGCACCCGGTCCGCGATCTCGACCGTGGACAGCCGGTGCGCGATCACCACCGCGGTACGGCCCTTGAGCACGGTCGTCATCGCCCGCTGCACCGCGCGCTCGCCCGGGATGTCCAGCGAGCTGGTCGCCTCGTCCAGGATCAGCACCGCCGGGTCGGCGAGCAGCGCCCGTGCGAACGAGATGAGTTGGCGCTGTCCCGCGGAGACGCGGCCGCCCCGCTTGCGGACGTCGGTGTCGTAGCCGTCGGGCAGGGCGCTGATGAAATCGTGCGCGCCGATCGCCTTCGCGGCCCGCTCGATCTCCTCGCGGGTGGCGTCGGGGCGGCCGATGGCGATGTTCTCGGCGACCGTGCCGGAGAAGAGGAACGCCTCCTGGGTCACCATCACCACCGCGCGCCGCAGTTCGGAGAAGGCCAGCTCGCGCAGGTCGACGCCGTCCAGCAGCACCTGGCCCTCGGTCGGGTCGTAGAACCGGGCGAGCAGCTTGGCCAGGGTGGACTTGCCCGCGCCGGTCGAGCCGACCACCGCGACCGTCTGCCCGGCAGGCAGGGTCAGGTCGAAGCGGGGCAGCACCTCGCCGCCGGTGCGGTAGGCGAACCGGACGCCGTCGAAGACGGCCTCACGGCCCGGCAGTTCGCCCGGCGCCGGGGGAAGCTGCCGAGTGGCGGCGGGCTCGGGGACCGACGGCGTCTGCGCGAGCAGTCCGGCGATCTTCGCCAGCGAGGCGGCCGCCGACTGGTAGGAGTTGAGGAACATGCCCAGCCGGTCGATCGGGTCGTACAGCCGCCGCAGGTACAGCACGGCCGCGGCCAGCACGCCGAGGGCCAGGGTGCCGTCGGCGACCCGGTAGGCGCCCCACAGCACGATCAGCGCGACGGCCGTGTTGGCGACCAGCCGGGAGCCGATCACATAGCGGGCCATCTCCAGCAGGGCGTCGCCGTTGGTGCGCTCGTGGTGGCGGTTGAGCACCCCGAACTCGGCGTCGTTGACCGCCTCGCGGCGGAACGCGCGCACCGGGCGGATGCCGTTCATCGTCTCCACGAACTTCACGATCACCCGCGCGATCGCCGTGGAGCGCTCCTCGTACACCCGCGCAGCCCGTCGCTGGTACAGCCGGACCAGCCCGTACAGCGGCACGAACGACCCCACCGCGACCGCGCCGAGGCCGAGATCCAGCCAGAGCAGCAGCGCCGAGATGTAGACGAAGGACAGCACCACCGTCACGAGTTCCTGCAGACCCTCGTCCAGCAGCTCGCGCAGCGACTCCACGTCGGTGGTGGACCGGGAGATCAGCCGGCCCGAGGTGTAGCGCTCGTGGAAGTCGACGCTGAGCGCCTGGGCGTGCCGGAAGATCCTGCCGCGCAGGTCGAGCAGCACGTCCTGGTTGACCCGGGCGGAGGCGATGATGAACGCGTACTGGAGCGCGCCCGAGGCCAGCGCGCTCAGCAGGTAGCCGGCCGCCACCGCCCACAGCGGGCCCAAGTCGTCCTCGCGGAAGGCGGGGACCGCCCGGTCGATGGCGTACGCCACGAGCAGCGGGCCCGCCTGGACCGCGGCCTGCTGGAGCAGCAGCCAGAGCGTGGTGAGCGCGACCCTGGCCTTCATGGGGGCGAGCAGGGAGCGCAGCAGGGCGCCCACGGCCCCCGGGGGTGTGGGCAGGGTGTCGCTGTCGAACGGGTCGCCGCCGCGGCGGGCCGGTTCGTCGTCGGCAGGGTCCCGTGTCTTCGCACCGGCGGCTGTCGCCGTCATACCTGGGCCTCCTCGTCCGCTCCGGACATCAGGTGCGCGTACTCGGCGTTGGTGCGCAGCAGTTCGTGGTGGGTGCCGACGGCCGCGATGCGGCCCTCGGAGAGCAGGGCGACCCGGTCGGCGAGCAGCACGGTGGAGGGCCGGTGCGCGACGATCAGGGCGGTGGTGTCGGCCAGCACGCGGCGCAGCGCGGCCTCCACGGCGGCCTCCGTGTGCACGTCCAGCGCGGACAGCGGGTCGTCGAGCACCAGGTATCTCGGTCTGCCGACGACCGCGCGGGCCAGCGCCAGCCGCTGCCGCTGCCCGCCGGAGAGGCTGAGGCCCTGCTCGCCGACCTGGGTGTCCGTGCCCTGGGGCAGGGCGTGGGCGAAGCCGGCCTGGGCGATGTCGAGGGCCCGCGCGAGGTCCTCGGGGCCCGCGTCGGCGCCCGTTCCCATGAGGACGTTCTCGCCGACGCTCGCCGAGAAGAGGGTGGGTTCCTCGAAGGCCACGGCGACGAGAGCGCGCAGTTCCTCTCTGGGGATGGTGGTGATGTCCACGCCGTCGACGGTGATGCGGCCGCCGGTCGCCTCGTGCAGCCGGGGGACCAGGGCGGTGAGGGTGGTCTTGCCGCTGCCGGTGGCGCCCACCAGGGCCATGGACTCGCCGGGTCTGATGTGCAGGTCCACGCGGTCCAGGACGGGGGCGGTGCCGGCGGGAGCGTCGGGATAGCGGAAGGTGACGGCGTCGAACCGGAGACCGTCGTCGCCGGGGTGCTTCACGGCGCCCCGCGCGCCGGTGTCCTCCGGCTCCGCGTCCATCACCTCGAAGTACCGCTCGGTCGCCGTAGCCGCCTCCTGGCTCATGGCGAGCAGGAAGCCGATGGAGTCGACGGGCCAGCGCAGGGCGAGGGCGGTGGAGAGGAAGGCGACGAGGGTGCCCGCGGACAGCTCGCCGTCGGCCACGCGTACGGTGCCCAGCACCAGCGCGGCCCCGATCGCGAGCTCCGGGAGGGTCACGATGACGGCCCAGATCATCGCCAGCAGACGGGCCTTGCGCAGCTCCGTGCCCCGCAGGGTGCGGGACAGTTCGCGAAAGGCGCGGGCCTGGCTGCGGTGGCGGCCGAAGCCCTTGACGATACGGATGCCGAGGACGCTCTCCTCGACCACCGTCGTCAGGTCGCCGACCTGGTCCTGGGCGAGCCGGGCCACCTCCGCGTAGCGCTTCTCGAAGAGCACGCAGGTGACGACCACTGGGAGCGCCGGGATCAGGATCACCAGGCCGAGGACGACGTCCTGGGCGAGCATGATCACGATGCCCGCGAGGATCGTCACCCCGTTGACGAGGAGGAAGGTCAGCGGGAAGGCCAGGAACATGCGCAGGAGCATGAGGTCGGTCGTGGCGCGCGAGAGCAACTGGCCCGATGCCCACCGGTCGTGGAAGGACACCGGCAGGCGCTGGAGGTGCCGGTAGAGGGCGGCCCGCATCGACGCCTCGACACCCGACAGCGGCCGCGCCACCAGCCAGCGGCGGAACCCGAACAGCACGGCCTCGGCGAAGCCGAGCAGGAGCAGGAACAGCGCGCCCAGCCACACCCCGGCCGGGTCGCCGTCGGCGACGGGCCCGTCCACGACCCACTTCAGGACGAGCGGGATCACCAGCCCCAGACAGGAGGCGACGACCGCGACGAGCGCGGCGGTGAACAGCCGCGCCCGGACGGGCCGGACGTACGGCCACAGGCGCAGCAGGCTGCGGACGGCGGAGCGGTCCTCGGTGGTTGCACGTGTCGTGGACATCAGCAGCGAGCCTACGGTTCACCACTGACACTGCCCACCGAGTTTCGGCGGGGCCCGGCCTCGCGACGCGGCCAGGTCGACTCCGTACGCCGTTCACACCGACCACCCCCCGCGCTCCCCGATCCACCGCCCCCGGACGGCCACCACAAACCTCCAGCGACGGCCGGGCCACCGGGTTCCCGGTCCTCCCTCAGGGACGTTCGGGGCCGTCGGTCGACAGGGCCGTGGCTCAGTGACAGAGCGCGCTGCGCTGTCGGCACAGGTCGACGTGGCGCCGCTCCACGAGCGCGGCGTACGCGCACCAGTGATCGATGGACGGCCTCATGACCAGGGACGGTGCCAGCCCGGCCGGGGCCGGTCAACGCTCCGGCCGCGGAGTTCACGGACCGGCAACAGTTGCCTCAGCCGACCTTCAGCAGCAGCACCGACCGCGCCGGCACCGTGATCACCGCCCCCGCCCGGTGCACGACCGCCGGTGCCTCGCCCTGCTCCTCGCGGGAGGTGTCGACGACCAGCTCGTAGGTCTCCGCCCACGGCGGCCCCGGCAGCACGAACTCGGTCGGGTGGTCGGCGGCGTGCAGGACGGCCAGGAAGCTCTCGTCGAGCACCGGGGCGCCGCGGCCGTCCCGGCCGGGGATGTCCCGCCCGGACAGATACATGCCGAGCGTGGCGGCGGGGGCGTACCAGTCGCCCTCGGTCATCTCCGAGCCCCGCGCGGTGAACCAGGCCAGGTCCCGCAGCCCGTCAGCCGAGTGGGGCCGGCCGGAGAAGAAGGCCCGGCGGCGCAGCACCGGGTGCCGGTGGCGCAGCGCGATCAGTCGGGACGTCAGCTCGAACAGGGCCTTCCAGCCGGGGTCGTCCAGCAGCGACCAGTCCACCCAGCTGGTCTCGTTGTCCTGGCAGTAGGCGTTGTTGTTGCCGTGCTGGGTGCGCCCGAGCTCGTCGCCCGCGACCAGCATCGGCACGCCCGTCGACAGCAGCAGGGTGGTCAGCAGGTTGCGCAGTTGCCGCCGCCGCAGCGCGCGTACGCCCTCGTCGTCGGTCTCGCCCTCGGCGCCGCAGTTCCAGGAACGGTTGTCGTCGGTGCCGTCCCGGTTGTCCTCGCCGTTGTCCTCGTTGTGCTTGTGCCCGTACGAGACGAGGTCGCGCAGGGTGAAGCCGTCGTGCGCGGTGACGAAGTTGACCGAGGCGTACGGCCGCCGCCCGCCCCAGGCGTACAGGTCGCTCGACCCCGACAGCCGGTAGCCCAGATCCCGTACGTCGGGCAGCGCGCCCCGCCAGAAGTCCCGCACGGCCCCCCGGTAGCGGTCGTTCCACTCCGTCCACAGCGGCGGGAACGCGCCCACCTGGTAGCCGCCCGAGCCGACGTCCCACGGCTCGGCGATCAGCTTGACCCGGCGCAGCACCGGGTCCTGGGCGATGACCGCGAGGAACGGCGAGAGCATGTCGACGTCGTGCATCGAGCGGGCCAGCGCGGCCGCCAGGTCGAAGCGGAAGCCGTCCACGCCCATCTCCGTCACCCAGTAGCGCAGGGAGTCGGTGATCAGCCGCAGCACATGGGGCTGGACCACATGGAGGGTGTTCCCGCAGCCCGTGTAGTCGGCGTACCTGCGGGCGTCCGGCTGGAGGCGGTAGTAGCCCCGGTTGTCGATGCCCTTCAGCGACAGCGTCGGGCCCAGCTCGCCCGCCTCGGCGGTGTGGTTGTAGACCACGTCGAGGACGACCTCGATCCCGGCCGCGTGCAGCGCCCGCACCATCCGCTTGAACTCGCCGACCTGCTGGCCGGCCGTACCGCAGGCCGCGTAGGCCGAGTGCGGGGCGAAGTAGCCGATGGAGTTGTAGCCCCAGTAGTTGCGCAGGCCCCGGCGCAGCAGATGGTCCTCGTGCGCGAACTGGTGGACCGGGAGCAGCTCCACGGCCGTCACGCCCAGCTTCACCAGGTGCTCGATCGCCGCCGGGTGCGCCAGCCCGGCGTACGTGCCGCGCAGTTCCCGCGGGATGCCGGGGTGCAGCTTGGTGAAGCCGCGCACATGCACCTCGTAGATCACCGAGTCCGCCCACGGGGTCTTCGGGCGGCGGTCGTCGGCCCAGTCGTCGTCATCGTGGACGACGACGCCCTTGGGGACGTACGGCGCCGAGTCGCGGTCGTCGCGGACCGTGTCGGCGATGTGCTGCTGCGGCCAGTCGCGGACATGGCCGTAGACCTCCGGCGGCAGGGCGCTGTAATCATTCCCTTTGGCGCCGTCCACCGCGCGCGCGTACGGGTCGAGCAGCAGCTTCGCCGGATTCCAGCGGGCGCCGGTCCACGGGTCCCAGCGGCCGTGCACCCGGTAGCCGTAACGCTGGCCGGGCAGCACGCCGGGGACGAAGCCGTGCCAGATCTCATGGGTCAGCTCGGTGAGCCGGGCCCGGGTCTCGCGGCCCTCCTCGTCGAACAGACACAGCTCGACGGCCTCCGCCCCGCCCGCCCACAGCGCGAAGTTGGTGCCCGCCACGCCGTCCGGGCCGACCCGGAACCGGGCACCCAGCGGGGTCGGCGCGCCCGGCCACACGGGCACGGCGGGGACGGGCGCCCCGCGCCGTGCCCCCTCGACGACGGCGGCCGTACGCCCGTCCTGGACGGCCACCGCCTCCTGCTCGGCTGCGCTCGACACCTGTCGGCCTCCCGCGGCTCGTGGCACGACACGGAAAGGGCGCGCCGGCTACGCCCTCACCTCGGCTCGTGTCGTCCCTTCCCACTGTTCTGCCCAGAGCTTGGGTCGCACTCACGTTTCCCCAGGGCGGGCCCGTCGTTGGGCACGGATGTGAGGCACGTACATGAGCGCGCGCGGCGCGCGGGGGCCGCACTGGCCGCCGTACTGACATGGGCAGGACTGCTGGCCGGCGCGGCCGGCTGCACGGGCGGCGGGGGGCTGGACAGCATGCTGGGCAAGCCCCCTTCGGCCGAGGACGTCATCCGGATCACCCCGCTGGACGGCAGCAGGGACGTGCGGCCCGACCGGCCGCTGTCGGTGGCGGTGCCCGACGGCCGGCTGGAGTCGGTCAGGGTCACGGCGTCGCAGGACGCCCAGGAGGCGGAGGTGCCCGGCCGGATCTCCGACGACGGGCTGAGCTGGCGGCCCGACGGCAGGCGGCTCGCGCTGGCCGCCAGGTACAGCGTCGACGTGGTCGCCCTCGACGGCCACGGCCGCCGGTCGGCCCGGCACACGACGTTCACGACGTACGTCCCGCGGGAGCGGTTCATCGGGTACGTCAGCCCGGAGAACCGGGCCACGGTCGGCACCGGGATGATCGTCTCCCTGGAGTTCAACCGGGAGATCGAGAACCGTGCCGCGGTCGAACGGGCGGTGCGGGTCACCTCGCGGCCGGCCGTGGAGATCCGCCCGCACTGGTTCGGCGGCGGCCGGCTGGACTTCCGGCCCGAGGAGTACTGGAAGCCCGGTACCGAGGTCACCGTCGAGCTGCGGCTGCGGGACGTGGAGGGCGCGCCCGGTGTGTACGGGCTGCAGTACAAGACGTTCGGCTTCACGGTCGGCCGCAGCCAGGTCTCCCTGGTCGACGCCGCCCGGCACACCATGGAGGTGCGGCGCGACGGCGAGCTGCTGGCGACCGTGCCGGTCACCGCGGGCGCCCCGAAGACGACGACGTACAACGGCAGGATGGTCGTCACCGAGATGTACGAGGTGACCCGGATGAACGGCGCCACGGTCGGCTTCAAGAAGAAGGACGGCAAGGGCGAGTACGACATCCCGGACGTGCCGCACGCCATGCGCCTGACCGATTCGGGCACCTTCCTGCACGGCAACTACTGGGCGGACGCCTCCGTGTTCGGCAGCAGCAACGTCAGCCACGGCTGTGTCGGTCTGCAGGACGTCAAGGGCGGCGGGGCGCAGACGCCGGCGGGCTGGTTCTTCGACCGCAGCCTGATCGGGGACGTGGTGGAGGTCGTGCGCAGCAAGGACAAGCAGGTCGCTCCCGACAACGGTCTCGGCGGCTGGAACATGGGCTGGCAGGAGTGGAAGGCGGGCAGCGCCGTCAAGTAGCTCCCCGGACCGGGCCGGTTGGGACCGAACGGTGACAATCGCGCGACCTCGGTGCTCCTGAACAGGTGGTTAATATGCGCCAATGCGCGCAGGAGCCGCGCTGTCGCGGGCCCGACCAGGCCCGGGGGAGGGGAGTAGGACGTTGAAGGTTCGACCGATACCGGGGGCGTCGGTTGACGCACGTGGGCGGCGGCTGGGGGCCGTGTTCGCCGGTGTGCTGCTGCTGGCAGTGACGGCCTGCGGCGGTGGGGGATCGGATTCCGGGAAGGACCCGGGGGACGGCAAGGACAAGGGCAAGAACGCGGCGCCGGCCGCGAGCGGGCAGTCGCAGGCCGTCGTCACCATCGCGCCGAAGAACGGCGCCACCGACGTCGACACCAGCGGCAGGCTGAAGGTCGGCGCGGCGGGGGGCAAGCTGACCGAGGTCGTCGTCAAGGACGGCAAGGGCACGAGGATCGAGGGCTCGATCTCCGGCGACGGCGCCTCCTGGACGCCCGCCACGCATCTGGCGGCCGCCACCAAGTACCAGGTGCACGCCGTCGCCAAGGACGCCGAGGGGCGCACCGCCGCCGAGGACTCCAGCTTCACCACGCTGACGCCGGACAACACCTTCGTCGGCACCTTCACCCCCGAGGACGGCTCCACGGTCGGCGTCGGCATGCCGTTCTCGGTCCGCTTCACCCGGGGCATCACCAACCCCGACGACGTCGAGAAGGCCGTCAGGATCAAGACGGAGCCGGCCGTCGACGTCGAGGGCCACTGGTTCGGCAACGACCGCCTCGACTTCCGGCCGGAGAAGTACTGGAAGGCCGGCACGAAGGTCACCGTCGAGCTGAACCTCGACGGCGTCGAGGGCCGCGACGGCGTCTACGGCGAGCAGTCCAGGACCGTCTCCTTCACCATCGGCCGCTCGCAGGTGTCGATCGTGGACGCCTCCAAGCAGACCATGAAGGTCATGCGGGACGGCAAGCTGTTCAAGACCGTCCCGGTGACCACCGGCAAGCCCGGCTACGCCACCTGGAACGGCGCGATGGTCATCAGCGAGAAGTTCACCGTGACCCGGATGAACGGCGACACGGTCGGCTACGACGGCGAGTACGACATCAAGGACGTGCCGCACGCCATGCGCCTGACCGACTCCGGCACCTTCGTGCACGGCAACTACTGGGGCGGCGACGCCTTCGGCAACTACAACGCCAGCCACGGCTGCATCGGACTGCGCGACGTGCGCGGCGGCTGGGACGAGGACGTCGAGGCGGCCTGGTTCTTCAAGCAGTCGATGATCGGTGACGTGGTGCTCGTGAAGAACTCCACCGACCCGACCGTCGAGCCGTCCAACGGCCTCAACGGCTGGAACCTGTCCTGGGACGAGTGGACGAAGTAGCCCCTCCCGGCGGCGGGCCCGGTGCCGTGACCTACGGCCGGGCCCGCCGCCGTTGACAGTCGCACGGCGCCTGCCGGGGGACAACCGCCGGACCCGCCGCCGGGTGTGGGCGACCGCACCGACGCGGTTGCGGTTAGCCCCCGTGCGGTGCTTGCGCGGGGGCGGCCCTCGGACCTCCGGCCGGGTGTGGGCGGGCGCACCGGCGCGGTTGCGGTTAGCCACCGTGCTGTGCCTGCCCGG
>NZ_JBEXPR010000033.1:20652-20783 GCF_040612135.1 Streptomyces sp. NPDC006458
CCGGGGGCGACCCCCGGGCCCCCGGCCGGTGTGATCGATCGCACCGGCGCGGTTGCGGTTAGCCACCGTGCTGTGCCTGCCCGGGGGCGACCCCCGGGCCCCCGGCCGGTGTGATCGATCGCACCGGCGCG
>NZ_JBEXPR010000033.1:20880-85244 GCF_040612135.1 Streptomyces sp. NPDC006458
GCGGTTGCGGTTAGCCACCGTGCTGTGCCTGCCCGGGGGCGACCCCCGGGCCCCCGGCCGGTGTGATCGACCGCACCGGCGCGGTTGCGGTTAGCCACCGTGCTGTGCCTGCCCGGGGGCGACCCCCGGACCCCCGGCCGGTGTGATCGACCGCACCGGCGCGGTTGCGGTTAGCCCCCGTTAACCTGCCTCCATGACCGTGAATCTCGAAGTTGCCGAGGGCGTCGGCACGCTGCGCCTGGACCGCCCGCCGATGAACGCGCTGGACATCGCCACGCAGGACCGGCTCAAGGAACTCGCCGAGGAGGCCACCCGCCGCGACGACGTGCGCGCGGTCGTGATCTACGGCGGCGAGAAGGTGTTCGCGGCGGGCGCGGACATCAAGGAGATGCAGGCCATGGACCACACCGCGATGGTCCTGCGCGCCAAGGCCCTCCAGGACTCCTTCACCGCGGTGGCCCGCATCCCCAAGCCGGTCGTCGCCGCCGTCACCGGCTACGCCCTCGGCGGCGGCTGCGAGCTCGCGCTGTGCGCCGACTTCCGCATCGCGGCGGACAACGCCAAGCTGGGCCAGCCGGAGATCCTGCTCGGCCTGATCCCGGGCGCCGGCGGCACCCAGCGGCTGTCCCGGCTGATCGGCCCCTCCAAGGCCAAGGACCTCATCTTCACCGGCCGTATGGTCAGGGCCGACGAGGCCCTGACGCTGGGGCTGGTCGACCGGATCGTGCCCGCCGCCGACGTCTACACCGAGGCGCACGCCTGGGCGGCCAGGCTCGCCCAGGGACCGGCGCTGGCGCTGCGCGCGGCCAAGGAGTCGATCGACGTGGGGCTGGAGTCCGACATCGACACCGGCCTGACCGTGGAGCGCAACTGGTTCGCCGGGCTGTTCGCCACCGAGGACCGCGAGCGGGGCATGCGCAGCTTCGTGGAAGAGGGGCCGGGCAAGGCGAAGTTCCTCTGAGGACGGTGTGAATCCCCGTCTTCCTCTTGCAATTGACGGGGTGTCTGATCCGGGGTCCCTCGATGGGGCGGATTGTGGAAGCCTTAAGGCAACCTTAAGCCGGCCTCGTCGAGGGGGGCCGTTCCTTGCCGCCGGACGGGCTGTCCTCGCAGTTCGCAGGGGTCGTGACGGTCTCCGAACTACCCTTGGCATATGCCGATCGATTCCAGTGGAATGGTGGCTTCCGGGGGGCGCATTCCTCCGGAACGGCCCCGCGGACCGTTGCGGGCGGCCATGATGGGGTCATGGCGGGGCTGGAGGGCATCGATCAGCCGCGGGGACACAGCCGTGCGACGGCGGCGCGCTGGTCGCCTGCGGTCGAGGACGAACGAGCGCTCAAGGCGCTGGAGTTGTTCGGCAACCCGACGGAGAGGGAAGTCCCGCTGCCGTCCCGCCCGGAGTCCGCGGCGACGGCCCGCCGACTGGCCCAGGTCGTCGTGCTGCGGCACTGGGGACTCACCCCGAAGCTCACCGAGGACGCGGTGTTACTCGTGTCGGAGCTCGTGGGCAACGCCGTGCGGCACACCGGTGCCCGGGTGTTCGGGCTCCGGATGCACCGGCGGCGCGGCTGGATCAGGGTCGAGGTGCGCGATCCCTCCCGCGGGCTGCCCTGTCTGATGCCGGTCCAGGAGATGGACATCAGCGGGCGGGGGCTGTTCCTCGTCGACAAGCTGGCCGACCGCTGGGGCGTCGATCTGCTGCCGCGCGGCAAGACCACATGGTTCGAGATGAGGGTCACCGACCGCTGAGCGCGGCGGGCCGGACCGTCGAACGGACCAATCACCCGATTCCGGACTGACTCTCCGTTAAATGGTCCTCGTGACCTCCGCCGACCGTCGCTCGGCCCTTCGTACCGCCGCCGGGCTCGCCGCCACCGCCGCCGCGTTCGGCTCGGGCTGCTCCGCCACGCCCCCGGCGCCGCCGACGCCACAGAACCCGCAGCACCCACAGAACCCGCAGAGCCCGCAGCACCCGCAGAAACGGCGGAATCCGCAGAGTCCGGGTGACGCGCAGAGTCCGCGGGACCTGCGGAACCCGCAGGCCTCCCCGCCCACCGCCGCCGGCCCCCGCCGCTTCCCCGCCCAGCCGGCGCAGATCGCTCACGGTCCCCGCGACCGGTCCCGCGTCGCCCTCACCTTCCACGGCAACGGCGACCCCGCCACCGCCGCGGCCCTGCTCGACGAGGCCGAACGGCACGACGCCCGTGTCACCGTGCTGGCCGTCGGGACCTGGCTGGACGAACACCCCGCACTGGCCCGGCGCGCGCTGGACGGCGGGCACGAGCTGGGCAACCACACCCTGCGCCATCTCGACATCAACGCGATGCCCGAGGCCGAGGCCCTGGCCGAGATCACGGGCTGCGCCGACCGGCTGAAGCGGCTGACCGGCTCGATCGGGACCTGGTTCCGCCCCTCCCGCGCCGCGCGGGCCTCGCCGCTCGTGGAACGGCTGGCCCGCCGGGCCGGCTATCCGCACGTGCTGTCGTACGACGTCGACTCGCTCGACTTCACCGGGCCCGGCGGCCCCGCGGTCGCCCGTACCGTGCTCGGCTCCGTCCGGGGCGGCTCCGTGGTGAGCCTGCACTTCGGATACACCGACACCGTCGCCGCCCTCCCCGCCGTACTGGACGAACTCGACCGCCGTGGTCTGCGCGCGGTCACCACCACGGAGTTGCTCAGCTGATGCGCCGAAACACCCTGCCCGCCCCCGCCCTGGCCCGCGGCTTCCGCGCCGCCGCCGCGCTCCTCGCCCTCGCCGCCGTCGCCGCCTGCGGCATCGGGAGCGAGGACGGCGACGGCGGGCACCCGACCGAGACCGCGGCCGTGCCCGCGCCCGCGAAGAAGAGGCAGCCTGTCGTCCAGGGTCTGCCGGGGATGCCGCCCGTGCTCGACCCGAAGGACGTCTACGCGGCCGACCGGCCGAACCGGCTCTCCCCGGTCGTCAAGGACTTCCCCTCCCGGGTCTACGTCCCCAACACCGAGTCCGACACCGTCTCGGTGATCGACCCGGCGACGTACGAGATCATCGAGACCATCCGCGTGGGCCGGCAGCCGCAGCACGTCGTGCCCTCCTGGGACATGAAGACGCTCTGGGTCAACAACAACCGCGGCCACACTCTCACCCCGATCGACCCGAGGACCGGGAAGGCGGGCAAGCCGGTCGAGGTCCACGACCCCTACAACCTCTACTTCACCCCCAACGGCAGGTACGCCGTCGTCATGGCCTCCCTGGACCGCGAGCTCGTCTTCCGCGACCCGCACACCATGGAGGCGATCAGGACCGAGCCGGTCACCTGCTACGGCGTCAACCACGCCGACTTCTCCATGGACGGCAAATACTTCATCGTCTCCTGCGAGTTCAGCGGCGAGCTGCTCAAGGTGGACACCGAGAAGATGAAGGTGATCGGGCAGCAGAAGCTCCCCTTCGAGGGCGCCATGCCGCAGGACGTGAAGATCTCCCCCGACGGCAGGACCTTCTACGTCGCCGACATGATGGCCGACGGCATGTGGGTGCTCGACGGGGACAGGTTCACCACGCCGACCCTGCTGCCCACCGGCAAGGGCACCCACGGTCTCTACGTCAGCCGGGACTCGCGCGAGATGTATGTCTCCAACCGGGGCGAGGGCACGATCTCCGTCTTCGACTTCGCCCGGCGCGAGGTCACCAAGAAGTGGCGTCTGCCCGGCGGCGGCAGCCCCGACATGGGCGGCGTCTCCGCCGACGGCAAGGTGCTGTGGCTGTCCGGGCGCTACAACGCCGAGGTGTACGCCATCGACACCGGCAACGGCGCCCAGCTCGCCCGGATCAAGGTGGGCAGCGGGCCGCACGGCCTCGCGGTGTACCCGCAGCCGGGCCGCTACTCCCTCGGGCACACCGGCATCTTCCGTTGAACACCCCACGGCGACGGGACGGCTGACTCGCCGCCGGACGAGTGAGGATCCACAGCTCGCGGTCCCGGAACCGCGATCGTGCTGCCCATGATCACCACTCGCCTGCGGCGGCGGGCCACAGCCGCCGTCCTGTCCCTCTCGGCCGTCCTCGCGACCTCGGCCGCCACCGCCCCGGAGACGGCCACCCGGCCCGCCGCCTCCTCGGCCGCCGTCTCCTCGGCCGCCCCCGTCCCGGCCGACTGTCCCGTCCAGTACGAGGACCGGCTCACGGCCGCCGCCGACCGCCGGGTCGACCCCGCCCGCATCACCCCGGAGCCGCTTTGGCGCACCACCTGCGGCACGCTCTACCGCGCGGACGGCCGCGCCCCGTCGGTCGTCTTCGAGGTGGGCTTCCAGCCCAAGGACGTCATCGACGGGCAGTACGACCTGGAGAAGTACGTCCTGGTCAACCAGCCCTCGCCGTACGTCTCCACCACCTACGACCACGACCTGTACAAGAAGTGGTGGAAGTCCGGCTGGAACTACTACATCGACGCCCCGGGCGGCATCGACGTCAACAGGACCATCGGCGACACCCACAAGTGGGCCGACCAGCTGGAGGTCGCCTTCCCCGGCGGCGTCGACCGGAAGTACATCGTCGGCGTCTGCCCGGTGGACAAGACCACCAAGGTCGAGATCATGAGCGGCTGCGAGAGCAACCCGCACTTCGAGGCGTGGCACTGACCCGCTACCGGGTGCGCAGCAGCGCCTCCGCGCCCACCTGCCGGTAACCGGCCGCCTGGAACGCCCGCGCGCTGCGGGCGTTCCCCGGCGCGACCTGCGCCCACAGCGGTTCGTCGACGAGGTGCCGGGCGGCCGCCACCAGCTCCCGGCCCAGGCCCCGGTGCCGGGCGTCCTCGTCGATCTCCACCGACACCTCCAGCCGCCCGGCGACTCCCCGGCCCGTCACCAGCACGCCGCCCTGGGCCGTCCAGGCGCGCACGTCGTCCCGCCGCACCCGGGCGTAGGCGATGCGCGGATGGCGGGGGTCGGAGATCTCCTTCAGCGGCAGCGGGGCCTCACCCGGCAGCGGGGCGGCCACCAGCACCGCGTCGACGCACTCGGTCGTGCGGCCCGTGCGCTCCAGCAACGCCGCAAGGAACCGCGGGTTCATCGTCGCGGCGAGGGGGTCGCAGTCGAGTGCGCGCAGGGTGTCGTACACCCATCGCGGGTCCTCGTCGGTGAACACGACGGAGTGGGCCGTGAACGCCATCACACCGGCGTCCCGGGGCGAGGGCTGGGGCACGACCGTGGTCCGGCCGTCCGGCGGCGGGAACTCCCCGCGCGCGGCCGCGTCGAGAATGTCCCGCAAGCTCTCCACCTGTGCTCCTTGAGTCCCCATCGGCCGCAGGGCCATACCGTCGCACACATGATCGGGCGGAGCGCGGGTGCCTACCGGTGGTCGCCGCACTCGCTGCTCGCGCGGACAGTTAGTCTGACCTGCGTCCGTACGACAGGTACGACGGCAAGGTATGACGAAGAGGGGCGGATCGGTGGCCGACATCGAAGAAGCACGCAAGCAGTTCGACCGCATCGACACAGACGGCGACGGTCAGATCACCGCGGCCGAGTTCAAGACCGCCCTGGCTCAGCAGGGCGACTGGAACGTGACCGAGTCCGTCGCCGAGGCCATCATCGCCAGCCGCGACCTGAACGGCGACAAGCTGCTGTCGTTCGACGAGTTCTGGGCGCACCTGAACAAGTGACGCGTGCCTCGAAAGGGCGCTCTGCCAGGGGAAAATACCTGGCCGGGCGCCCTTTCGGCGGTCAGGATACGGCGTATGGGAACCGACATCAGCGGTCGCGTGGAGTGCCGCACGGGGGGCGGCGCCTGGGAGTACCCGGACGACGAGTGGGACTGCGCCATCAGTCTCGACCTGCTCTTCCTCGCCCGTGACCACGCCTCCTTCGGCTGTCTCTTCGGTGTGCGCGAGGTGTACGACTTCGAGCCGCTGTTCCCCGACCGGGGCATGCCCGAGGACGCGGCCACACCGACCCGGGCGGCCGTGGACGCCTGGCGCAGTGCCTCGTGGTTCACCTGGGCCGAGCTGCGGAGCGTCGACTGGGACGTCAGGTCGGAGGACGAGGATGCCCTGACCCGGCGCGAGGTGGTGCTGGAGAAGGACGCCTGGCTCCCCGTGTGGGCCGTGATGCGCACGCTCGCCGGGCTGTACGGCGACGACAACGTGCGGCTCGTGGCATGGTTCGACGGCTAGCGGCTAGCGGCTGCCGGCCGGACGTCAGCGTGGCTCAGGACGCCCGCCGCCGGTACTGCCCCGGCGCCACCCCGAACTCCCGTTTGAACGCCTTGGCGAAGGCGAACTCCGAGGTGTAGCCCGTGCGCTGGGCGACCAGCCGGAGCGGGGTGTCGTCCTCGCGCAGGAGCCGGCCGGCCGTCGTCATGCGCCACCAGGTCAGATACGTCAGCGGCGGCTGGCCCACCAGCGCGGTGAACCGGCGGGAGAAGGCCGCGCGGGACAGGCCCGCCCGCAGGCCGAGTTCGCCGACGGTCCACGGATGGGCCGGGTCGGCGTGCAGGGCGCGCAGGGCCGCGGTGATGCCCGGGTCGGCGAGGGCGGCGGCCCAGCCGGTGGGGTGCCCGGCGCTCTCCCTGCCCGCGCGCTGCCACCAGGCGCGCAGGATGTAGAGCAGCAGGGTGTCCAGGAGCATGCTGACGATGGTGTCCGAGCCCGGCTGCGGTGCGGAGAGTTCAGCGCGCAGCAGCTCGATCGCCGTGTGCAGGGGGCCGTCGGCGCCGTCTCGCGCGGGCAGATGGACCACCTCGGGCAGCTCGGTCAGCAGCGGATGCGCGCGGCTGCGGTCCAGCAGGTAGGCGCCGCACAGCAGGACGGCGTCGGGCGTGGAGTCCCGGGACGGGGTGTGCATCGCGGGCCAGCCGCCGTCCGACTCCAGTCCCACCTCCTCCGGCTCCGCGTCGAGGGACGAGGCGATCACGTGCCCGCGCCCGTGCGCGAGGAACACCACGTCGCCCGGACCGAGCCGGACGGGCTCGCCCCGCGAGGGCACCAGCCAGGCCGTTCCGCGCAGCAGCACATGGAACCCGGCCCCGTCCGCGGCCTGGAACCGCAGCCCCCAGGGGGCGTACTTGTCGCGCAGCCCGGAGTGCGGCCGGCCGGTGCGCATCGCGGCGACCGCGTCGCTGAGCACGTCCATGACCGCCACGCTACCCGCGCCCCGGGGCGCCGGCCCGGGGCGGAGACGATCGGACAGGAAACCGAGACAGTCGGGCATGGTCCGGCCGTGGGACCGCTGCCTAGCGTTGACGGCATGTCAACTACCGCACATGCAGTGCTTTTTCATGAGATCGGCGGACCCGAGGTGCTCGGCGTCGAGCAGATCGAGCTGCCCGACCCGGGTCCCGGTGAGGTCCTGGTCCGCGTCGAGGCGCTGGCCCTGAACCGGGCCGAGTCCCTCTTCCGCTCGGGCGGCTACTTCTACCAGCCGACCCTGCCGGGCTCCCGCAACGGCTACGAGGCCGCGGGCGTGGTGGCGGCGGTCGGCCCTCAGGTGACCGCCTTCGCGCCGGGCGACCTCGTGCTGGCGGCCGCCAACCACGAGCTGAGCACCCAAGGGGTCTACGGCGACCTCGTCCTGCTGCCCGACAGCGCCGTCGTACCGCGTCCCACGGGGGTGGACGCGGTCACCGGGGCCTCGGTCTGGCTGACGTACTCGACGGCGTACGGCGCCCTCGTCGAGCGCGCGGGGATGAAGGCGGGCGACCATGTGCTGATCACCGGCGCGTCCAGCGGGGTCGGCACCGCCGCGATCCAGGTGGTCCGCCGGGCCGGCGCGGTGCCGGTCGTCACCACCCGCACCGAGGCCAAGCGGCGCGATCTGCTCGACCTGGGCGCAGAGCACGTGATCGTCTCCGGCGACGAGGACGTCGTCAAGGAGACCAGGCGGCTGACCGGCGGTCGCGGCGCCGAGATCGTCCTGGACGCCATCGGCGGCGCGGAGTTCGCAGCGCTGGGCGGGGCCGCCGTGGAGGACGGCACCCTGATCAGCTACGGCTGGCTGAACCAGCAGCCGATCCAGCTGCCCATGCAGTGGCCCCTGACCGTCCTCGGCTACAACAACTTCGCCCTCACCGGCACCGCCGAGGGCCGCCGCCGTACGGCCCACTACATCGGCTCGGGGCTCACGGACGGCACCCTGCGCCCGGTGGTCGGGGAGGTCTTCGACGGCCTGGACCGCGTACCGGACGCCCACCGGCTGATGGACTCGAACGCGCACACCGGCAAGATCGTCGTGCGGCTTTCGCAGTAACTCCCGACTCCCTGCGGGAGGTGCCCGAGCTTTGCGGAGCGCGCCGAGGCCGGCGTCAGGTCTTCACCACCCGGACGCCGGCGCCGCACAGGACGCGCAGATCCTCCGGGTCCGACGTCAGCAGCGTCACCGGTGAGGGGGAGGCCAGGGCGGTGGCGGCGACAATCGCGTCCAGGGCGTATTTGTGGCCGTGCAGCCCGGCCGTGGCGAGGAGTCTGCTCGCGTGCCGCGCGATGGCTTCGGTGGGCGGGATGATGTTGATGCGCGAGACGGCGTAGTCGAAGCGGGCTTGGACGGTCTTGGGGTTGCGAGCTTCTACAAGGGTGACGGAGTTGGCGACGACGCGGATGTCCTCGGCCTCGGCCGCGGCCAGCCACTCCGTGAGTTCGGGCGCGCGTCGCACCAGCTTGGACAGGCCCTCGCAGTCCAGAACGAGGGTGCCGGTCACGCGGCGTCCGCCGATTCCGCCGCGTCACCGCGCAGGAGTGTTCGCTTGGCCTCGACCGCGGCCTGGTCCACGGGGCCGTGTTCGGCCTCCGCGTCCTCGATCAGTTCCCGCAGCCGGTCGCGTTCCAACTGACGCTGGATGAGGGCCTCGACGTAGGCGGACAGCCCCCGCCTCCCGGTTCGGGCCTTGAGGGCCGCGATGGTGCCCTCGTGGAGGGAGACCGAGACCGGCCGGACGGGGCCTTCGCCGGGCGCTGGGGGCGTAGTCATGAGCTCGAGTTTAACAAGGCTCTTGTTATTGCATCCGGTAGATCCCGCTCAGCACTCGATGATGTTCACCGCGAGCCCGCCCCGGGCGGTCTCCTTGTACTTCACCGACATGTCCGCGCCGGTGTCCTTCATGGTCTTGATGACCTTGTCCAGCGAGACCTTGTGCGAGCCGTCGCCCCGCATGGCCATACGGGCGGCGGTGACCGCCTTGACCGCGGCCATGCCGTTGCGCTCGATGCAGGGGATCTGCACCAGGCCGCCGACCGGGTCGCAGGTCAGGCCGAGGTTGTGCTCCATGCCGATCTCGGCGGCGTTCTCGACCTGCTCGGGGCTGCCGCCGAGCACCTCGGCCAGCGCGCCCGCGGCCATCGAGCACGCGGAGCCCACCTCGCCCTGGCAGCCCACCTCGGCGCCGGAGATGGAGGCGTTCTCCTTGAACAGCATGCCGATCGCGCCCGCGGCGAGCAGGAAGCGGACCACGCCCTCTTCCTTCTCTCCTTCGGAGGCAGCACCGGCCCCGAAGTTGATGTAGTAGTGCAGGACGGCCGGGATGATGCCGGCCGCGCCGTTCGTCGGGGCGGTGACCACCCGGCCGCCGGCCGCGTTCTCCTCGTTCACCGCCATCGCGTAGAGCGTGATCCACTCCATCGCGAGCGCCTGCGGATCGCCCTCGGAGCGCAGCTTGCGCGCGGTCGTCGCGGCCCGGCGCTTCACCTTCAGACCGCCCGGCAGGATGCCCTCGCGGGCCATACCGCGCGACACGCACGCCAGCATCACCCGCCAGATGTCGAGGAGCCCCTCGCGGATCTCCTCCTCGCTGCGCCAGGCGCGCTCGTTCTCCAGCATCAGCGCGGAGATCGACAGCCCGGTCTCCTTCGTCAGACGCAGCAGCTCGTCGCCCGTGCGGAAGGGGTACTTCAGAACCGTGTCGTCGAGCTTGATGCGGTCCGCGCCCACCGCGTCCTCGTCCACGACGAAGCCGCCGCCGACCGAGTAGTAGGTCTTCGCCAGCAGCTCCTCGCCCGCGGCGTCGTACGCCAGGACCGTCATGCCGTTGGCGTGGTACGGCAGGGCCTTGCGGCGGTGCAGCTTGAGGTCGCGGTCGAAGTGGAAGGCGATCTCGTGCTCACCGAGGAGGTTCAGCCGGGCCCGCGACCGGATCGACTCGACCCGCTCGTCGGCGGTCTCCACGTCCACCGTGCGCGGGGAGTCGCCCTCCAGGCCGAGCAGCACCGCCTTCGGTGTGCCGTGGCCGTGGCCGGTCGCGCCCAGCGAGCCGTACAGCTCGCAGCGGACGGAGGCGACCGCGGGCAGCAGGCCCTCGTTGCGCAGCCGGCGCGCGAACATGCGCGCGGCACGCATCGGGCCCACCGTGTGGGAGCTGGACGGGCCGATGCCGATCGAGAACAGGTCGAAGACCGAGATGGCCACGGGAACTCCTCAGGACGGGGGTGGCGGGGCACCCGGGATCGCCGGGTGCCCCCGCCGGGGACTTACTTGTTCAGGCCGGGGTACAGCGGGTGCTTGTCGGCGAGTGCCGTCACCCGGGCCTTGAGCGCCTGAGCGTCGTACGACGGCTTCAGCGCCTGCGCGATCACGTCCGCGACCTCGGCGAAGTCCTCGGCCGTGAAGCCGCGGGTGGCGAGGGCGGGCGTGCCGATCCGCAGACCGGAGGTCACCATCGGCGGCCGCGGGTCGTTGGGGACGGCGTTGCGGTTGACCGTGATGCCGACCTCGTGGAGACGGTCCTCGGCCTGCTGGCCGTCCAGCTCCGACTCGCGCAGGTCGACCAGGAGCAGGTGCACGTCCGTACCGCCGGACAGCACGTTCACCCCCGCCTCACGGGCGTCGGGGGCCGTCAGCCGCTCGGCGAGGATGCGGGCACCTTCCACCGTACGCCGCTGGCGCTCCTTGAACTCCTCGCCCGCGGCGACCTTGAAGGAGACCGCCTTGGCCGCGATCACATGCTCCAGCGGGCCGCCCTGGAAGCCGGGGAAGACCGACGAGTTCAGCTTCTTGGCGAACGCCTGCCTGGCCAGGATGATGCCGCCGCGCGGACCGCCGAGCGTCTTGTGCGTCGTGGAGGTGACCACGTCCGCGTGCTCGACCGGGTTCGGGTGCAGACCCGCGGCCACCAGGCCCGCGAAGTGCGCCATGTCCACCCACAGGAACGCCTCGACCTCGTCGGCGATCCGGCGGAACTCCGCGAAGTCCAGCTGGCGCGGGTACGCCGACCAGCCCGCGATGATCACCTTGGGGCGGTGCTCCTTGGCGAGCCGCTCGACCTCGGCCATGTCCACGAGACCCGCGTCGTCCACGTGGTACGCGACCACGTTGAACTGCTTGCCCGAGAAGTTCAGGCGCATGCCGTGGGTCAGGTGACCGCCGTGCGCCAGGTCCAGGCCGAGGATCGTGTCGCCGGGCTGGGCCAGCGCGAACAGCGCGGCCTGGTTCGCGGAGGCGCCGGAGTGGGGCTGCACATTGGCGTACTCGGCGCCGAACAGCTCCTTGATCCGGTCGATCGCGATCTGCTCGGTGACGTCGACGTGCTCGCAGCCGCCGTAGTAGCGGCGGCCCGGGTAGCCCTCGGCGTACTTGTTGGTCAGCACCGAGCCCTGCGCCTCCATGACGGCGAGCGGAGCGAAGTTCTCCGACGCGATCATCTCGAGCGTGGACTGCTGACGCACCAGCTCGGCGTCGACCGCCGCGGCGACCTCCGGGTCGAGCTCGTGCAGGGGAGTGTTCAGAACGGACATGGGACTCCTCAGCCGGCGATGAAGGCGGAGTACTCGTCGGAGGAGAGCAGGTTCTTCTGCTCGCCCGCGACACGGACCTTGAACAGCCAGCCGCCCTCGAACGGGGCGGAGTTCACCAGCGCCGGGTCGTCCACGACGTCCTGGTTGACCGCCGTGACCTCACCGCTGACCGGCGAGTAGAGCTCGCTGACCGACTTGGTGGACTCCAGCTCGCCGCAGGTCCGGCCCGCGGTCACCGTGTCACCGACCTCCGGGAGCTGGACGTAGACGACGTCGCCGAGGGCGTTCGCCGCGTGCTCCGTGATGCCGACCGTCGACACGCCGTCCTCGGCGGCCGACAGCCACTCGTGCTCCTTGCTGTAGCGCAGCTTCTGGGGGTTGCTCATGGCCTGAATTCTCCTGTAGGCGAGATGATGCTGATGCAGGGGGACCACCGGGGGCGCGCGTGAGCAGCGCGAACGTGCCCGACGCCACCGCGGCGGTGCTAGGAAACTGTCACTTCTGACGCTTGTAGAAGGGCAGCGTCACGATCTCGTACGGCTCGTGGCTGCCCCGGATGTCCACACCGACACCTTCGGTGCCCGGCGCCGCGTGCGCCGCGTCGACGTACGCCATGGCGATCGGCTTGCCCAGGGTGGGGGAGGGGGCGCCGGAGGTGACCTCCCCGATCACCTCGCCGCCCGCGACCACGGCGAACCCGGCGCGCGGCACCCGGCGGCCCTCGGCGACCAGACCGACCAGCACACGCGGCGGGTTCTGCTCCGCGCGGGCGGCGGCCTCGGCCAGCGCCTCGCGGCCGACGAAGTCGCCCTCCTTCTCGAACTTGACCACGCGGCCGAGCCCGGCGTCGAAGGGGGTGAGCGACGTGGTCAGCTCGTGCCCGTACAGCGGCATGCCCGCCTCCAGGCGCAGCGTGTCCCGGCAGGACAGACCGCACGGGATCAGACCGACGCCCTCGCCCGCCTCGGTCAGCGCCTGCCACAGCCGCACGGCGTGCTCCGGCTTCACGAACAGCTCGAAGCCGTCCTCGCCGGTGTAGCCGGTGCGCGCGATCAGCGCCGGGACGCCCGCGACCGTGCCGGGCAGACCGGCGTAGTACTTCAGGCCGTCCAGGTCGGCGTCCGTCAGCGACTTCAGGATGCCTGGGGACTCCGGGCCCTGGACGGCGATCAGCGCGTACGCGTCACGGTCGTCGCGGACCTCGGCGTCGAAGCCGTCCGCGCGCTCGGTCAGCGCGTCCAGCACCACCTGAGCGTTGGAGGCATTGGCGACGACCATGTACTCGGTCTCGCCCAGCCGGTAGACGATCAGGTCGTCCAGGATGCCGCCGTCGGCCCGGCAGATCATGGTGTAGCGGGCCCGGCCGACACCCACCGCGGCGATGTTGCCGACGAGCGCGTGGTTCAGCAGAGCCGCGGCCTGAGGGCCGGTGACGGTGATCTCGCCCATGTGCGAGAGGTCGAAGAGCCCGGCCCTGGTGCGCACGGCGTTGTGCTCGTCGCGTTCGGAGCCGTAGCGCAGCGGCATGTCCCAGCCGGCGAAATCGGTCATCGTCGCGCCCAGCGAGCGATGCAGGGCGTCGAGCGCGGTAAGCCGGAGTTCGGTACTGCTCATCGGTCGGTCGTCTCCCAAGTACACGACAGGCGAGGTCATTCCTCCCCATCTGTCATCGGAACCTGAGAGGTTCGCCATGACCGTCCGTACACATACGTACAACGACGCAGGGGAAGGACATGGCTTGCACCTTGGGTGGGACCACTGCTGGCAGCGGCCCGCTTTTCAGATGTGCCTCGCCCGCGCGGTAACGGGGCCTGAGAGATTCAAGGGAGGGACTTGCTCCTTCGGCGCCCCAGTCGGACTGGGGACTCTCCCGCGCGGATTCAAACGGCCGGTATGCAGTTGGCGAGCCCATCATTGCACGCATCGGCCGAGCACGGCAGGCCGCATCTGTAACCGGGCTGTGGCAGTACGCACGCGAAATCCGGAGGCGTACCGCATTACCGTCTCTTTACACTCGATGGGCAAGGGTCTCGTGACCCGCCCCAGGGGAGGACGATCACGGTGGACAGGACCACGCCGTACGCCACGAGCCAGGCCCTCGCGCTGCCCGCACAGCACGGCGCCCCGGCCCGGGACGCCTGCCCCGCACACTCCGCGCCCGTCGTCCGCGACCTGCGCGAGCGCTCCGGCCGCAGCCCGCGCGCCCTGCACTTCGGCCCCGCCGACCTCGTCGTGATCACCGGGCTGCCCGGCAGCGGCAAGTCCACCCTCATGCGGCGCACCGTGCCCGGCGCCCGCATCGACTCCCAGGACACCCGCGACCGCTTCGACGCCCGCGCACCCCGCTTCCTGCCGTACGCCGTCTACCGCCCGCTCGTCCGCCTCGCCCACTACGCCGGACTGCACCGCGCCCTGCGCACCGGCGGGGGCGTCGTCGTGCACGACTGCGGCACCCAGGCCTGGGTGCGCGGCTGGCTGTCCCGGGCGGCCCGCCGCCGCGGCGGCACCCTGCATCTGCTGCTCCTCGACGTCACCCCCGAGCAGGCCCTGGCCGGCCAGCGCGAGCGCGGCCGCGGTGTCTCGCGCTACGCCTTCCGCCGCCACCGCGGCGCCGCCGCGCGCCTGCTGCGCCGTGTCGAGCGCGGCGAACTGCCCGGCGGCTGCGGCTCGGCCGTCCTCCTCGACCGGGACGCGGCGGACGCCCTGCGCCGGATCCGCTTCACGGGCTGACAAACCGGCTTCACGGGCCGGCACACCGGCTTCACGGGCCGGGAGGCGGGCTTCAAGGGCCGGCACACCGGCTTCACGGGCCGGGAGGCCGCCTCTGCTGCCCGGCCCTGCGCGTCGACAGGCGGGCCGCCCGTACGGGTTAGCCTTCTCAGCCACAGCAGGTTCACGGCAGGCGGTAGGCAGCAGATGGACTTCCCGGCGCAGGCGCACCCCCATCCGCACGGCGGATGGCCCGGCAACGAACTGGAGGAGGTGCTCTCCGCCTCCCTCGGCGTACCGTCGGCCGGCGCCCGCGTCGTCGAGGTCCTCGGCCGCAGCTTCGTCTGGGTGCCGCTGCCGGCCGGCGGCGGCCCGGACAGCGGAGAGCTCGACCTGCCCACCCTGGAGATCGAGGGCCAGGCCTACGTCCCGGTCTTCTCCTCCGAGGAGCAGTTCCGCCTGGGCGCGGGCCCGCACATGTCCTACGCCGTCGCCCCCGCCGTGGAGTTCGCCCGCGGCCTGCCCCCGCAGGCCGGCATCGCCCTGAACCCCGGCGGCGTGGTCGGCGTCCCGCTCCCGCCGGCCGCCGTCGCCGAGCTCTGCCGGTCCGGCCGCACCCCGCTGGACGGCCCGGCCGGCGGCGGCCGCGTCCGTCTGTACGAACCCGACTGGCAGGACGACCCCGTCGACTTCCTCGCCGCCGCCTCCGCCGAGTTCGACGCCACCGGCGTCGTCCGCACGGCCCGCCGCTGCCTGGCCGCGATCGAGACGGCCGACCCGGCGCTGTTCGTCGGCGTCGAACTCGCCCGGCTGGAGGGCGACCTGCTCGCCGCGCCCACCGAGGCCCTGGGCCGGGCCCTGGCCCAGGCCCCCGTCCCGTGGCCGGTGAACCTGGTCCTGCTGGACGTGGCGCAGGACCCGGTGGCGGACTGGATGCGGCAGAAGGTGCGCCCGTTCTTCCAGAAGTAGGAGATCACAGACCACCGAGCTCTCTCCCGGTCCTCCCCCCGGACGACATAACCTGGTTTCATAACCCGGTCAGAGGAAGAAGGGGCGTAACACAGTGAGCGCGAGCGGCACCGCCGCGACCGGCACGGTCGAGCACACGCTGCGCCAGGTCACCCCGGGGCGTTACGACGCCTACGAGGCGCTCCTGCGTGCCCTCGCGACCCCCGTCTCCGGCCAGGTCTGGATGCTGCTCTGGCACGGCCAGGCCGGTTCCCCGGACGCCCAGTACGGCACCATGCAGGTCGAAGGCCACTCCTACGCCCCCTGCGTGACCTCCGCCCAGGAGCTGTCGGCCAGCGGCTGGAACCGCAGCTACGAGGTCGTCGACGCCCTCGACGTCGCCCGCACCCTCTACCCCGACCACCACGGCCTCTGGCTCAACCCGCACGCCCCCGGCGGTGGCGTCGGCGTGCCCTGGCTCGATCTGCGCCGGATCGCGGCGGGCCTGGACCGCCAGCCGGCCGGCCCGCTGCGGCTGGCCGAACCCGGCATCGAGATCCCGCAGTTCTACGCCCTCCTCGCGCAGAACGCCCATCGCACCCCGGCCGTGCGCACCCTGCGCCGCGCCTGGGTGCAGCCCGCGTTCGGCGCCCCGTACCTCGCCATCGGCCTGGACGTGTACGAGGCCTCGCCGCCGGCCGTGGACTCGGTGCGCGCGATGATGCACCAGTCCATCGGTGCCGTACCGGACGGGCTGCCCGTCTCGACGGTGGCGATGTCCGACGAGTACTGCCCGGTCGCGATGTGGATGCGGGCCAACGCGCGCCCGTTCTACGACCGTGAGGCCCACGCGGTGCCGGCCCCGTCCGCGGGCTACGGATACCCTCCGGCGCACGGCACGTACTGAGCAGGGCCGTACTCCCGCTGATCGGCGTACCCTCCGTCAGCAACCGGCCTGACGATTGCCGTTGCCGTTGCCGTTGCCGTTGCCAACGCCTGAAGCATTCCTCTTGAGTTCCTTCTCGCCCAGTCTCGGTCCGCCGGGCCCGGCCGGGTGACAGCGCATCACGGAGCTGATGCCGGAAGGAACAGCTGCTTGACGTACGCCCGGTCGGGGTTTCCGGCTTGCGGGCCGCAGCAGCCGGAGCTCAGGGCGACTCTCAAGTTTGCAAGGGCGACCCTCAAGTGTCGTGCGCGCCCCACGCGTGTCTGAGGCGCGCTGCGACTGCGACGGCGGCTGCGACGGCGGCTGCGCCGCTCCGCAGGAGGCGGGCGCTGCCCGGTGTCGGTGCGCACAACTCGGTGTTCACTGTTCGGATAACGGATTCCCTAGCGTGGCATCACAGTTAGGCATATTTTCTGCGGCAGATCTGGCGGGTGATCGCCAAGGCGTTGAAGACTCGCCTGTCAGGTGCAGGCCGTGCCGGTTCGCGAGCGAATACCCGTCCGCGCGTCGACCCGGTGCACGAGCCGGATCACCTACGGCCATCGCACCGCAGGCAGGAACATCACACGCCGAACAACGGCGGAGGAGTGGGCCGAACACCACCGGCCGAGAAGGGGTAGGGCACTTGTGACCGCACCGATCGAGACCACCGGGGCGGCATCCGAGGCACAGCCGGAAGCTGTGCTCGTCGGCGCCGACAAGGGGCAGATCGAGGGCCGCTCCCTTGGGCAGATCGCCTGGACCCGGTTCAAAAGGGACAAGGTCGCCGTCGCCGGCGGCGTCATCGTCATCCTGCTGGTGCTTCTCGCGGTCCTGTCCCGTCCCATCCAGGCCTTGTTCGGTCTCGACCCCAACGCCTTCAACCAGGACCTGATCGACCCCAACACCTCGCTGCCCACCGGGGGCTTCGGCGGAATGAGCGCGGACCACCCGCTGGGCGTCGAGCCCAAGTTCGGGCGGGACATCGCCACCCGCATCCTGGAGGGCTCCTGGGTGTCGCTGGTCGTCGCCTTCGGCGCCACGATCCTGTCCAACACGATCGGCACGGTCCTCGGCGTGGTGGCCGGCTACTACGGGGGGCGGGTGGACACGATCATCAGCCGTCTGATGGACACCTTCCTCGCTTTCCCGCTGCTGCTGTTCGCCATCGCCATCGCCGCGACCCTGCAGGGCGGTGCCTTCGGCCTGGAGGGTCTGCCGCTGCACATCTGCGTGCTGATCTTCGTCATCGGCTTCTTCAACTGGCCCTATCTGGGCCGTATCGTCCGCGGTCAGACCCTGGCCCTGAGAGAGCGTGAGTTCGTCGACGCCTCCCGGGGCCTGGGTGCCAAGGGGCCGTACATCCTCTTCCGGGAGCTGCTCCCGAACCTGGTCGGCCCGATCATCGTCTACTCGACGCTGCTCATCCCGACGAACATTCTCTTCGAGGCCAGCCTGAGCTTCCTCGGCGTCGGCATCCAGCCCCCGCAGGCGTCCTGGGGCGGCATGCTCAGCGAGGCGGTCAACTACTACGAAGTCGACCCGCAGTTCATGATCGTGCCCGGCCTCGCCATCTTCGTCACCGTCCTGGCGTTCAACCTGCTCGGCGACGGACTCCGTGATGCTCTCGACCCGCGCAGCCGCTGACCTGCGGACGCGCTGAGAGCACATCAAGTTTTCCAACAATGGAGGGGAAGCAGACCATCATGCGAAGGTCAGCGCTGGCCGCGGTGGCGGCAATCGGTAGCGTGAGCCTGGTGCTCGCGGGTTGTAGCAAGGCCGATGACGACAAGGACAACGGCGACAAGAGCAAGGGCGCCGGGGCCAACGCGGCGACGACGGGCGTCGTCAACGCCTCCACCCAGACGGGTGGCACGGTCACGTACGAGTACTCGGACGTCCCGGACTCCTTCGACCCCGGCAACACGTACTACGCCTACATGTACAACTTCAGCCGGCTGTACGCCCGTCCGCTGATGACCTTCAATCCCGCCCCGGGCGAGAAGGGCAACGAGCTGGTCCCGGACCTCGCGGCCGGTCCCGGTGTGCCCGGCGACGGCGGCAAGACCTGGACCTACAAGCTGCGTCCGGGCCTGAAGTACGAAGACGGCACGCCGATCACGGCCAAGGACGTGAAGTACGCCGTCGAGCGTTCCAACTTCGCGCGTGACGTGCTCTCCCTCGGGCCGAACTACTTCCAGCAGTTCCTCGTCGGCGGCGACAAGTACAAGGGCCCGTACAAGGACAAGAACGCCAAGGGCCTGGCGTCGATCGAGACCCCGGACGACACCACGGTCGTCTTCCACCTCAACCGCGCGTTCCAGGAGTTCGACTACCTGGTCGCCACGCCGCAGACGGCTCCGGTTCCGCAGGCCAAGGACACCGGCGTCGACTACGTCAAGAAGATCGTGTCCTCGGGCTCCTACAAGTTCGAGAGCTACGAGGAGGGCAAGCAGGTCGTCCTCGTCCGCAACGAGAACTGGGACGCGAAGACCGACCCGCTGCGCAAGCAGTACCCGGACAAGATCGTCATCAAGCTGAAGGTCAACGCCGAGACCATCGACCAGGACGTCATGGCGGGCGCCGCCATCGACCTCGGCGGTACCGGTGTCCAGGCCGCGACGCAGGCGAAGGTCGTCAACAGCTCCGACCTGAAGGCCAGCACCGACAACACCTACGGTGGCCGACTGGTCTACCTGGCGATCAACACCAAGGTCGCGCCGTTCGACAACATCGAGTGCCGTAAGGCCGTGCAGTACGCGATCGACAAGGTCTCGGTGCAGACGGCCGAGGGCGGCCCGATCCGCGGCGACATCGCCACCACCGTGCTGCCGCCGGACATCCCGGGCTTCGAGAAGTCCGACGTCTACGCCACCGACGGCAACAAGGGCGACGTGGCCAAGGCCCAGGAGCACCTGAAGGCCTGCGGGAAGACGACGATCAGCACCAACATCTCCGCGCGCAGCGACCGGCCGCAGGAGATCGACGCGGCCACCGCGATCATCGACTCGCTGAAGAAGGCCGGCATCAACGCCAGTCTGAAGCAGTACCCGTCGGGCAAGTACTTCACCGACGCGGTGGGTGTGCCGGCGTTCAACAAGAAGCAGAACATCGGTCTGCACATGATGCAGTGGGGTTCCGACTGGCCGTCCGGCTACGGCTTCCTGCAGCAGATCCTGCACGGTGACGCGATCGGTGAGTCCGGAAACACCAACCTGTCGCAGCTCGACAACGCGGACGTCAACTCGCTGCTGGAGAAGGCGATCGGCACCGAGGACGGCGCCGAGCGCAACAGCCTCTACACGCAGATCGACAAGAAGACGATGGAGGAGGCGGCCCTCGTCCCGCTGACCTACTTCAAGGTCCTGCTGTACCGCCCGTCCAACTTCACCAACCTCACCTCGACGGCGGCCTTCAGCGGTCAGTACGACTACCTCAACATCGGCACGACCAAGAAGTAGCCCCGGAAGGCAGGTGAAGGCATTGGTGCCCGCGGGCTCAGCTGCCCGCGGGCACCAGCGCCGGTCCCCGTGATCTCGTATATCCTCCGCCGGACCATCGCGGCAGTGATCCTGCTGCTGGTCGTCACCGCGGTCACCTTCGCCATCTTCTTCCTGCTGCCGCGGCTCGCCGGCCAGACCGTCGACCAGCTGGCCCAGCAGTACATCGGGAAGAACCCCTCGGCCGCGGACATCGCCGCGGTCAAGCACAACCTCGGACTGGACCAGCCCGTTCACGTCCAGTTCTGGCATTTCATCAAGGGGATCGTGTCGGGCGCCACGTACGACCTCGGCCCGAGCACCGCGCACTGTGACGCGCCCTGCTTCGGCTACTCCTTCAAGACGCACGTCGAGGTCTGGCCGCAGCTCACGGACCGTCTGCCGGTGACGATCTCGCTGGCCGCCGGTGCCGCCGTGCTGTGGCTGCTGTCCGGTGTGACGGCCGGTGTGATCTCCGCCCTCAAGCCGGGCTCGTTCCTCGACCGTACCTTCATGGGCGTGGCGCTGGCCGGCGTCTCGCTGCCCATGTTCTTCACGGGCAACCTCGCACTGCTGCTTTTCACCTTCCAATGGCCGATCTTCGGCCGTAGCTACGTCCCCTTCACCGAGAACCCGTCGCAGTGGGCCAACACGCTCTTCCCGGCGTGGTGTTCGCTGGCCCTGCTCTACTCCGCGATCTACGCCCGGCTCACCCGCTCCGGGATGCTGGAGACGATGAGCGAGGACTACATCCGCACGGCGCGCGCCAAGGGCCTGCGTGAACGGAAGGTCGTGGTGAAGCACGGACTGCGGGCCGCGTTGACCCCGATCATCACCGTCTTCGGCATGGACCTCGGTCTGCTGCTGGGCGGTGCGGTGATCACCGAGACGGTGTTCTCGCTGCACGGCATCGGCGAGTACGCCGTGAAGTCCATCCAGGACAACGACCTGCCCCCGATTCTCGGCGTCACCCTGCTCGCCGCCTTCTTCGTCGTGATCGCAAATCTCCTGGTGGACCTCTTGTACGCCGCCGCCGACCCGCGGGTGAGGCTCTCGTGACCGAACTGTCCAAGACCGGTGCCGCCGTCGGGGAGCCTGTGAAGGCCTCCGGCGAGGCGCGCACGGCCTTCCTCGACGTCCGTGACCTCAAGGTGCACTTCAGCACCGACGACGGTCTCGTCAAGTCCGTCGACGGGCTCAGCTTCCAGCTGGAGAAGGGCAGGACCCTCTCCATCGTGGGCGAGTCCGGCTCCGGAAAGTCCGTCACCTCGCTGGCCATCATGGGCCTGCACCGGCTCGGCTCGCGTGGCGAGAACGTCCGGATGTCCGGCGAGATATGGCTCGACGGCAAGGAACTGGTCTCCGCAGACCCGGACGAGGTGCGCCGACTGCGCGGCCGCGAGATGGCGATGATCTTCCAGGACCCGCTGTCCGCGATGCATCCTTACTACACCGTGGGCAGCCAGATCGTGGAGGCGTACCGCGTCCACCACGACGTCAACAAGAAGGTCGCGCGGCGGAGGGCGGTCGAGATGCTCGACCGGGTCGGTATCCCCGAGCCGGCCAAGCGCGTCGACGGCTACCCGCACGAGTTCTCGGGCGGTATGCGCCAGCGCGCGATGATCGCGATGTCGCTGGTCAACAACCCCGAACTGCTCATCGCGGACGAGCCGACCACCGCCCTCGACGTCACCGTCCAGGCGCAGATCCTCGACCTGATCCGGGATCTGCAGAAGGAGTTCGGCTCGGCGGTCATCCTGATCACCCACGATCTCGGTGTGGTCGCCGAGATCGCGGACGACGTGCTGGTCATGTACGGCGGCCGATGCGTGGAGCGAGGCCCGGTCGAGGGCGTCTTCAACCGGCCGCAGCACCCGTACACCTGGGGCCTGCTCGGCTCGATGCCCCGCCTCGACCGTGAGACCTCCGACCGGCTCATCCCGGTCAAGGGCCAGCCGCCGAGCCTCATCAACGTCCCCTCCGGATGTGCCTTTCATCCTCGCTGTCCGTACGCGGACGTCCCGAAGGGTGATGTCACCCGCACGGTGCGCCCCGAACTGCAACAGGCCGGCACCGGACACCATTCCGCCTGCCACCTCCCGCCCGAGGACCGTATGCGGATCTGGACCGAAGAGATTGCGCCGAAGCTGTGAGTGAGACGAAGAAGACGGACGTGACGGTCCCGGCGCAGGCGTCGGCTCCCGACGAGCGCGAGGTGCTGCTCAAGGTCGAGGGCCTGATCAAGCACTTTCCCATCCGCAAGGGTGTTTTCCAGCGCCAGGTCGCCGCTGTCAAGGCCGTCGACGGCATCGGCTTCGAGGTGCGCAAGGGCGAGACCCTGGGCGTGGTCGGCGAGTCGGGCTGCGGCAAGTCGACGATGGGGCGGGTGATCACCCGGCTCCAGGATCCGACGGGCGGCACGATCCACTTCCAGGGCAAGGACATCACGCGGCTCAACACGGCCGGGATGCGCCCGCTGCGGCGGGACATCCAGATGATCTTCCAGGACCCGTACGGTTCGCTGAACCCCCGGCACACCATCGGCTCCATCGTTTCCGCGCCCTTCCGGCTCCAGCACGTCGAGCCCGAAGGAGGCGTGAAGAAGGAGGTCCAACGCCTTCTCGGCCTTGTCGGGCTGAGCCCCGAGCACTACAACCGCTACCCGCACGAGTTCTCCGGCGGCCAGCGCCAGCGCATCGGCATCGCCCGCGCGCTCGCGCTGAACCCGAAACTCGTCGTCGCCGACGAGCCGGTGTCCGCGCTGGACGTGTCGATCCAGGCCCAGGTCGTGAACCTGCTGGACGACCTCCAGGAGGAACTGGGCCTGACGTACGTGATCATCGCGCACGACCTCTCGGTCGTCCGGCACGTCTCGGACCGGATCGCGGTGATGTACCTCGGCAAGATCGTCGAGCTGGCCGACCGCGACCTGCTCTACAAGGCGCCGATGCACCCGTACACCAAGGCGCTGATGTCGGCGGTGCCGATCCCGGACCCCGCGCGCAGGAGCGCCAAGAGCGAGCGCATCCTGCTCAAGGGCGACGTGCCCTCACCGATCTCGCCGCCGAGCGGCTGCCGCTTCCACACCCGGTGCTGGAAGGCCACGGAGATCTGCGGGACCACCGAGCCGCCGCTGCTCCAGCTGCGGCCGGGCCAGCAGGTCGCCTGCCACCACCCGGAGAACTTCGAGGACCAGCAGCCGCAGGACACGGTGCTGCTGAGCGTCGCGAAGGAGGCGGCGGAGCTGGTGCCGAAGGCGGCGGAGTCCGCTGTGGCGGAGTCCTCCGAAGCGACGTCGGCGTCCTCCGAGGCGACGTCGGAGCCGGAACCGGTCGAGGAGACTGCGGCCGCCGAGCCCGCCGAGCCCGCCGAGCCGGCCCCGGTCGAGGTCTCGAAGTCGGACACCGCGAAGTCCGACGAGAAGTAGCGCTGTGACGGAGCCCCTGCCTTGCATTGCAAGGCAGGGGCTCCGTCGTGGGTAAGAATGTAGGGTGCTTGAGCAACTCTTCAGCCCGTCCGTCCAGCACACGCTCGACCTGATCGGCATCTTCGTCTTCGCCATCTCCGGCGCGCTGCTGGCCGTGCGCAAGAACTTCGACGTCTTCGGCATCGCCGTCCTCGCCGAGGTCACCGCGCTCGGCGGCGGGCTCTTCCGCGACCTGGTCATCGGGGCGGTCCCCCCGGCGGCCTTCACGGACCTCGGGTACTTCTCCACCCCGCTGCTCGCCGCGCTCCTGGTGTTCTTCCTGCACCCGGAGGTGGAGCGCATCCAGGCCGGCGTGAACGTCTTCGACGCGGCGGGCCTGGGCCTGTTCGCGGTCTCCGGGACGATAAAGGCGTACGAGTACGGGCTTAACCTGACCGCCTCCGCGGCCCTCGGCCTGGCCACCGCGGTCGGCGGCGGTGTCCTGCGGGACGTGCTCGCCAACGAGATCCCCTCGCTGCTGCGTTGGGACCGCGACCTGTACGCGGTTCCGGCCATGGTCGGCGCGGGTATGGTCGTGCTCTGCATCCGCTTCGACGCGCTGACCGCCTTCACCTCGGCCCTGGCCGTGGTGACGGCCTTCGTGCTGCGGCTCCTGGCGATGAAGTACCACTGGCGTGCGCCGCGGGCGTGGAACCGGAGGTCTACGGCCCGGGAGGCGGACGACGTCTAGGTGCGGGCCCTGAAAAAGCTACCGCTTAGTAGTTTCCTGTTGTACCGTACCTGCATGGCTCAGGCATCCCAGGCGGTCATCGGCGACAGCGAGTTCGACCGAGACACCGCGCTCACCCGCCGCTCCGAGGGCGTCTACGACATCGACCTCTCGGCAGGCTGGACCATCATCAACGCGGTCAACGGCGGCTATCTGCTGGCCGTGCTGGGCCGCGCGCTCGCCGACGCCCTGCCCCACCCGGACCCCTTCACCGTCTCCGCCCACTATCTGACGGCGTCCCAGCCGGGCCCGGCGGTCGTGCGCACGGACGTCGTCCGCACCGGCCGCACGCTGTCGACCGGCCAGGCCTCGCTGTTCCAGTACGACGAGCGGGGCGCGGAGGTAGAGCGCATTCGCGTCCTCGCCTCCTACGGCGATCTGGGCACCCTGCCCGACGACGTCCGCACCACGGCCCGGCCGCCCGCGATCCCGCCGATGAGCCAGTGTTTCGGCCCCGAGGACGGTCCCGCCCCGGTCGACGGCAGCTCGGCCATCGCGGACCGTCTGATGCTCAAGCTCGACCCGGCGACCCTCGGCTGGGCGCTCGGACAGCCGTCCGGCAACGGGGAGATGCGCTCCTGGTTCGGCCTCGCCGACGGCCGCGACATGGACCCGCTGTCCCTCCTCCTCGCCGTGGACGCCCTCCCGCCGACCGCCTTCGAACTGGGCATCAAGGGCTGGGTCCCCACCGTCGAGCTGACCGTCCACGTCCGCTGCCGCCCGGCCCCGGGCCCGGTCCGCGTCTCCATCACCACCCGCAACCTCGCGGGCGGTTTCCTGGAGGAGGACGCGGAGGTCTGGGACAGCGAGGACCGACTGGTGGCCCAGTCGAGACAACTGGCCCGCGTCCGCCTGGCCTGAGGGGCAACGCCCCAGGGGCGCGGGGAACTGCGCGACGGGCCACGACGGACGGAAAGCCACAACCGCACGCCAGCCCCGCCCCCCCAACCCCCGGACGTCAGTCCAACCAGTGCACCCGCCCCACACTGATGAGCCGCAGCCGGCGCGAGGCCACCTGCGCAACGCGGCGCCGCTCATCCTCGGACCCGGCCTCCAGGAACAACGAGGCCGTGCCCAGCATCTGATCGACGTACAGCCCGGCCAGCATCAGGACGTCGTCGTCGCTCCAGCCCGCCGCCTCCGGATCCTTCGCCAGCTCGGCCTTCACCTCCTCGGCGAACCGCACGAGCTGCTCCCGGATGGCCTCCCTCACCGACTGCACCCCACCGTGCCGCTCCCGGGCGATGAACCGCACGTGCGCGGGGTGCGCCGCCACATGCCCGGCGATCAACTCGACCGCGCGCGCGATGCGTTCCTCGCCGTCCCCCGTCGTGGACACGATCGTCCGGATCATTGGGTGCAGACTCCCCAGAGCTTCCTCGACGAGCGCCTCGCCCAGGTCCGCCGTGGACCGGAAATGCCGGTAGAAGGCCGTCGGCGCGACGCCCACCGCCCGGGTGACCTCCCGCAGCCCCAGACTGCTCAGGCTCTGCTCCTCCAGCAGTTGGAGCGCCGCGTCCAGAAGGGCCTGACGGGTTCTAAGTTTCTGGGCCTGGCGGGCGCCGAGGGTGTGACTCATGCCATGCAGTTAACAACTGTTCTCCGGAATTGGGAAGCCGGTCGGTGCGCTAGACTCTGTAGTCAGTGAACAACTGTTACTACAACCGTTCACCGAAGCTTCACGGGGCAGACCCCTGAAGCGTTCCGGAGGGGGATTCCATCCCATGCTGTTCCTCGTCGCCGCGCTGTTGCTGCTCGGTGTCGTCCTGGGCACCGTCGCCCACGCACCGCTCTCCTTCACCGTCGTCGCGGCCGCCGTCATCGCCGCCTGGCTCGGCGTCTTCGCCCTGCGCGAGCGCCACGCCCGCCGCCGGCACACGCCCACCCGCTGAACCGCCGGGAGTCCAACGCCATGCATCTCACCGCACCGGCCGTCGGCCGGACCACCGCCCGTGACGCGGACGGCATGGCCGTCGCGTCCTTCGTCCTCAGCCTGCTCGGCCTGCTCGTCTTCAACTTCTTCCTCGGACCGATCGCCGTCGTCCTGGCGGCCGCGGCCCTGTGGCGCGGAACCCGGCGGCGCGGCCGGGCCCTGCTCGGTCTCGGCCTCGGCATCGCCGACCTGGTCGTGCTCGCCGTGTTCATGCACGCCGACAGCACCATCTCCTGGAGCTTCTGACACTCCAGGGCCCATCGGGGCGTCCGAGCACCTCGCGCGGCCGACACCGCAC
Organism: Streptomyces sp. NPDC006458; assembly: GCF_040612135.1. NCBI lineage: Bacteria > Bacillati > Actinomycetota > Actinomycetes > Kitasatosporales > Streptomycetaceae > Streptomyces > Streptomyces sp. NPDC006458. The sequence continues at coordinate 47,059 of NZ_JBEXPR010000033.1, forward strand.
GCGGTGCGCTCAAGGACGCCCCGTAGAATCGGCGTCACCATGGCATACCTCGACCACGCCGCGACGACGCCGATACTCCCGGAGGCGGCAGAGGCCCTGACCGCCCATCTGGGCGTGACCGGAAACGCCTCTTCCCTCCACGCCTCGGGCCGCCGGGCCCGCCGCACGGTCGAGGAAGCCCGCGAGACCCTCGCGGAGGCGCTGGGCGCCCGGCCCAGCGAGGTCGTCCTCACCTCCGGCGGCACCGAGGCGGACAACCTCGCGGTCAAGGGCCTGTACTGGGCCCGCCGCGACGCCGACCCGGCCCGCACCCGGGTGCTGGCGAGCCCCGTCGAGCACCACGCCGTCCTCGACGCCGTGCACTGGCTCGGCGACCACGAGGGCGCCCGGATCGAGTACCTCCCGGTCGACGCGCACGGCCGCGTCCACCCGGACGCCCTGCGCGAGGCCATCGCCGCCAACCCCGACGACGTCGCGCTCGCCACCGTCATGTGGGCCAACAACGAGATCGGCACCCTGATGCCGGTCCGCGAACTGGCCGACGTGGCCGCCGAGTTCGACGTGCCGCTGCACGCCGACGCGGTCCAGGCCTTCGGGCAGGTCCCGGTCGACTTCGCCGCCTCCGGCCTCGCCGCCATGACCGTCTCCGGCCACAAGATCGGCGGGCCGTACGGCATCGGCGCGCTGCTCCTCGGCCGGGAGTACAGCCCCGTCCCCGTGCTGCACGGCGGGGGCCAGGAGCGCCATGTCCGCTCCGGCACCCTCGACGTCCCCGCCATCGCCTCCTTCGCGGTCGCCGGACGTCTCGCCGCCGAGCAGCGCGAGTGGTTCGCCCGCGAGATCGGCGCCCTGCGCGACGACCTGATCAGCGCCGTCCGTACGGCCGTCCCCGACGCCGTCCTCGGCGGCGACCCGGACCCGGCGGGCCGGCTGCCCGCCAACGCCCACTTCACCTTCCCCGGCTGCGAGGGCGACTCCCTGCTGCTGCTGCTGGACGCCCAGGGCATCGAGTGCTCCACCGGCTCCGCCTGCACCGCAGGGGTCGCCCAGCCCAGCCATGTCCTGCTGGCCACCGGCACCGACCCGGACCTGGCCCGCGGCACCCTGCGCTTCTCCCTCGGCCACACCTCCACCGCCGCCGACGTCGAGGCCGTCGCCAAGGCCATCGGCCCGGCGGTGGAGCGGGCGCGCGCGGCGGGCCTGACCTGAGCCGCTCGGGCTTGTGAGCCGCTCGGGCCCGAGCCGGGCCGTGGGGACCTGAGCCGAGCCGGGGGGCCTGACCAGAGCCATGGGACCAGCGCCGTGGGACCAGAGCCATGGGACCAGCGCCGTGGAGGCCGCGGCGAGGCTATGCCCTGCCCGGCAGGGTGCTCGACGGCCGGGGGCTGGGCGTACGCGTGGCGGCCGTGCGCGCCCGCCGGACGAGCTTCAAGTACCGGTCCCAGTCCCAGTGCGGCCCCGGATCGGTGTGGTCCGTGCCCGGCACCTCCACATGGCCGATGATGTGCTCGCGGTTGACCGGGATGTCGTAGCGCGCGCATATGCGGGCCGTCAGCCGGGCCGAGGCCGCGTACATCGCGTCCGTGAAGGACGCGGGGTCGTCGACGAAACCGGCGTGCTCGATGCCCACACTGCGTTCGTTGTAGTCCCGATTGCCCGCGTGGTACGCCACGTCCAGCTCGCGGATCATCTGTGTGATGTGACCGTCGTCGCGGACTATGTAGTGCGCGGCGGCGCCGTGGCCCGGGTCCTGGAACACCCTCACCGCGCTCGCGAAGCTGCCCTGTGTGACATGGACCACCACCAGGTCGATGCCGTAGTCCTCCGGCCGGTCCGCCCAGCGGAAGTTGGCCTCGGACGCGGGCGTCCAGCGGGCGCCCGCGAAGTCGACCTCGCCCTCCTTGCGCGGCTTGCGCACACCCGGCGCCCGCCACCACAGCCGCCGCAGCTCGTCGCGGGCGAGTACGGCCGTGCCGGCCGCGGCCGCCAGGCCGCCGACCAGCAGGGCGCGCCGCCTGATCCGCCGGTCCGTGTCCCCCGTAGTACGTCCCATGTGATCCACAACGGATACTCGCGGGCCCCGGTTCCCGCGCCCCCTTACCCTGGAAGGGTTATGACTGACACCCCGCAGCGCTCCCGTCCCCTCCGCGTCCTCGCCGCCATGTCCGGAGGCGTCGACTCCGCCGTGGCCGCCGCCCGCGCGGCCGAGGCGGGCCACGACGTGACCGGCGTCCATCTCGCGCTCTCCGCGAACCCCCAGTCCTTCCGCACGGGCGCGCGGGGCTGCTGCACCATCGAGGACTCCCGCGACGCCCGCCGCGCCGCGGACGTCATCGGCATCCCGTTCTACGTCTGGGACCTCGCCGACCGCTTCCGCGAGGACGTGGTCGAGGACTTCGTCGCCGAGTACGAGGCCGGCCGTACGCCCAACCCGTGCCTGCGCTGCAACGAGAAGATCAAGTTCGCGGCCCTGCTCGACAAGGCCCTCGCCCTCGGCTTCGACGCGGTCTGCACCGGCCACTACGCCCAGGTGATCCCGCGCGAGGACGGCACCCGCGAACTGCACCGCGCCTCCGACATGGCCAAGGACCAGTCGTACGTCCTCGGCGTCCTGGACGACCGGCAGCTGGCGCACGCGATGTTCCCGCTCGGCGACACGGTCACGACGAAGGACGAGATCCGCGCCGAGGCCGAGCGCCGCGGCCTGGCGGTCGCCAAGAAGCCCGACTCGCACGACATCTGCTTCATCGCCGACGGCGACACCCAGGGCTTCCTCGCCCGTCGCCTGGGCAAGGCGGAGGGCGACATCGTCGACGAGGCCGGGCACAAGCTCGGCACCCACGAGGGCGCGTACGGCTTCACCATCGGCCAGCGCAAGGGCCTGCGCATCGGTGTCCCCGCCGCCGACGGCAAGCCGCGCTACGTCCTGGACATCTCCCCGGTGGACAACACGGTCACCGTCGGCCCGGCGGCCTCCCTGGACGTCAGCGCCCTGACCGCGATTAAGCCCCGCTGGTGCGGCGCCGCCCCGTCCGGCCCCGGCACCTACACCGCCCAGCTGCGCGCCCACGGTGGCGAGACCGAGGTCACCGCCGAAGTCGTCGACGGCTCCCTGGAGGTCACCTTCACCGAGCCGGTCCGCGGTGTAGCCCCGGGCCAGGCGATCGTGCTCTACGACGGCACGCGCGTGGTGGGCTCGGCGACGATCGCCTCGACCACGCGCGCGGCGGCGCTGTCGCACCCGTGATCCAGAGTGCCCGCACCGGGCGGACGACCGTCCGGTGCTCAGGCACACATCAGGGGTGGGACATGAAGACGCCGGTACGGCGCGGATTTCCGGCCGGTCGTCGTGCGACGACCGTTCTCGCGGCGGCGGGCACGATGCTCGCCGGCACACTGCTCGCGGCACCGGGCGCGCACGCGGCCGACAGCGACATCACGTTCTCGGACGTGGTCATCAACAAGGGCAAGCCGATCGTGCTCGGCACCGGCGCCGAGGTCGAGGTGCCGCTGACCTACACGGTGAAGACGAAGGTCAAGCTGGACGACTGGTGGGTGTCCGCCTACCGGGGCACCTTCGGGCAGAACGAGTACACGCTCGCCGGCAGCACGATCCAGTGGAGCTGCGCCCAGTCCAGCGCGGGCGGTTACACGTTCTACGACTGCAAGGAGTCGATGTTCGTCGACCCCGACGCGATGGTCAACGGCAGGACCCGCGTCAACGGCGACGCCACCACCTGGAAGACCGTCGCCACCGCCATCAAGATCGGCGGCGGTTACGACGACGACCTGCTCTCCTACACCACCCGCCTCAAGCGCGCGTCCGTCATCGAGGGCGCCGACGCGAGCCCCGAGCCGGTCACCAAGGGCAAGCCGATCACCATCAAGGGCACCCTGAAGCGCGCCAACTGGAGCACGCACCGCTACGACCTGTACGGCGGCCAGAAGGTCACCCTCCAGTTCAAGGCGGCGGGCACCACGGCGTACACCAACGTCAAGACGATCACCACCACGTCCACGGGCGCGCTGAAGACCACGGTCACCGCCGCCGAGGACGGCACCTGGCGCTGGTACTACGCGGGCGACTCCGTGACCGGCGCCAAAGCCACCACGGGCGACTACGTGGACGTGCGGTAACGCGACATCGGGCTGCGCGGCATCCGCACCCGGCGGCGCAGGGGCAACCCCGTACGGTGTTCTTCATGAACATCTGCGTCTTCCTCTCCGCCGCCGACCTCGACGACCGCTACACCCGCCCCGCGCGGGAGTTCGCCGAACTGCTGGGCAAGGGCGGACACACCCTGGTGTGGGGCGGGTCGGACGTAGGGCTGATGAAGGTCGTGGCGGACGGCGTGCAGGAGGCGGGCGGACGGCTGCTGGGCGTCTCCGTCGACTTCCTGGCCGCCAAGGCCCGTGCGGGCGCCGACGAGATGGTGATCGCCGTTGACCTCGCCGAGCGCAAGAAGCTGCTCCTGGAGAAGGCCGACGCCGTGGTGATCATGGTCGGCGGGACCGGCACGCTGGACGAGGCGACCGAGATCCTTGAGCTGAAGAAGCACGGCCGCACCGAGAAGCCGGTCGTGCTGCTGAACACCGCCGGCTTCTACGACGGCCTCAAGGAGCAGTTCCGCCGCATGGAGGACGAGGGTTTCCTGCCCCGGCCGCTCACCGAGCTGGTGTTCTTCGCCGAGGAGCCGGTGGGCGCGCTGGCCTACCTGGAGGAGAGCGGCGGGATCCGCTAGCGCGGTACGCGGGGACGGGCCCGTCGCGCGGTGGTGCGACGATGGCGGACATGGCTACTCATGTGATCACCGGGGCCGGTTCCGGCATCGGCGCGGCCGTCGCCCGCCGTCTGCACGCGCGCGGGGACGACCTCGTGCTCCACGCGCGCGACGCGGGCCGTGCCAAGGAGCTGACGGCCGAGTTCCCCGGCGCCCGGACCCTGGTCGGCGACCTGGCGGACCCCGACCGCCTCAGCTGGGCCTTCTCCCACCAGACGCTGCCGGACCAGGTGGACACCCTGCTGCACATCGCCGGCGTCGTCGACCTCGGCCGGGTCGGTGACCTGACCCCGAAGTCCTGGCGCCACCAGCTCAACGTCAACCTGATCTCACCGGCCGAGCTGACCCGCCACTTCCTGCCCCAACTGCGCACCACGCGCGGGCACGTGGTGTTCGTCAACTCCGGCGCGGGTCTGAACGCCCACGCCGAGTGGTCCGCCTACGCCGCCTCCAAGCACGGCCTGAAGGCACTCGCCGACTCCCTGCGTCACGAGGAGCACGCGAACGGTGTCCGCGTCACCTCCGTCTACCCCGGCCGCACCGCCAGCCCCATGCAGGCCAAGGTCCACCAGCAGGAGGGCAAGGAGTACGACGCGTCCCGGTGGATCGACCCCGAGTCGGTCGCGACGACGATCCTCACGGCCATCGATCTGCCCGCGGACGCCGAGATCAACGACCTGACAGTCCGCCCGGGCCGCTGACACTCCTTTCTCGCCCCCGCCGCCCCTACCCGTCCCATCCCCGGGCGCTGCCGCCCCCGGACCCCCCGTCGGCCCTGAACGGGCCCCGTCCTCAAACGCCGGACGGGCTGATGGGGGCGAGCCGTCCTGGAACCCGCTTCGGTCCTGAAGGGGCCTTGTCCTCGAATGCCGGACGGGCTGATGGGGGCGAGGGCTTCGTCTTGGAACGGCGGGCGGGCTGATCGGCTCAAGCCTTGCAAATGTCGCCCCCGCCGCCCCTACCCGTCCCATCCCCGGGGGCTGCCGCCCCCGGACCCCCCGTCGGCCCTGAACGGGCCCCGTCCTCAAACGCCGGACGGGCTGGTGGGGTGAGCCGTCCTGGAGACCGCTTCGGTCTTGGACGGGCCTCGTCCTCGGATGCCGGACGGGCTGGTGGGGGGAGCCGTCCTGGAGGCCGCTTCGGTCCTGGACGGGCTCGTCCTCAAGCGCGGCGGGTGGGCTGGTGGGGGCGAGTGCGTCCGGGGTTTCGCTTTGGTTCTGGGTGGGGGTTGCCGTCGGATGCGGGGCGGACTCAGGGGGTCGGGTCTGGCCTCCTGAGCGGCCGATTCGGGCGGTGTGGGTGGGCGAAGGTTCGGGCGGAGCCCCCTGGGGGCGGGCGCGGAACAGCTTGCCTGGGGACGCCGGGCCCGGCACTACGTAGGCTTCGGGGCGTGAACGAACACTTCAGCTTCGCCGCCGCCACCGGCCTCGGCTCCATGCCCGGCGGAGACGCCCAGGAGGCCGCCAGGACCGTCACCGGCAGCTTCGAGGACTTCCCCTTCCTCGCCGAACTCCCCGCCCGCGGCCCCGGCGCGGACATGATCGGCCGAACAGCGGGCCTGCTCGTCGAGCTGTACGCGCGCGTGGAGCCAAGCGGCTGGCGCATCGGCGACCACCCGGGCCGCGACACCAAGCGGGCCCGCTCCTGGCTGGGGGAGGACCTCGACGCCCTGGAGGAGTTCACCCAGGACTACACCGGGCAGCTGAAGGTGCAGGCGGTCGGCCCCTGGACGCTCGCCACCAGCCTGGAGCTGAAGAACGGCGAGTCCGCGCTCTCCGACCCCGGCGCCTGCCGCGACCTCGCCGGCTCCCTCGCCGAGGGCCTGCGCCAGCACCTGGCCGAGGTGCGGCGCCGTGTCCCCGGCGCACAGCTCGTCCTCCAGCTCGACGAACCGTCCCTGACCGCCGTACTGCGCGGCCACGTGAAGACCGCCAGCGGCTACCGCACCCACCGTGCCGTCGACCGGCAGCTCGTCGAGGCCACGCTCCGGGACGTCATCGGGGTGCACGAGGAGGGCCGGACCGTGGTCCACTCGTGCGCGCCGGACGTGCCGTTCGCCCTGCTGCGCCGGGCGGGCGCGGCCGGGATCTCCTTCGACTTCTCGCTCCTCACCGAGCGTGACGACGATGTGATCGGCGAGGCGGTGGAGGCGGGCACGAGGCTGTTCGCCGGTGTCGTGCCGGGCACGGACGGCCGATTGTCAGACCCTGCCGGTAGCGTCATGGGTGTCAGGACGCTGTGGCGCAGGTTGGGGCTGCGGCCGGGGCTTCTCCCGGAGGCGGTCACGGTGACTCCGGCATGCGGACTCGCGGGGGCTTCCCCGGATTACGCCCGCCGGGCTCTCGCCCATTGCGTCCGGGCGGCGAGATCCCTCGCGGACAACCCTGAGTAACGGGAGGACGACACGGTGGCCGGCGAAAAGCAAGCGGAGACGACGGTGCCCGCCGAGGCGCGGGAGCAGCACGCGAAGCTCGCTGAGCAGATCGAGGAGCACCGCTTCCGGTACTACGTGAAGGACGCTCCCGTCGTCAGCGACGCGGAGTTCGACAAGCTCCTGCGCTCCCTGGAGGCGCTGGAGGACGAGTACTCCGAGCTGCGCACGCCCGATTCGCCCACACAGAAGGTGGCGGGGGCGTACGAGACGGAGTTCACGGCCGTCCAGCACGCCCAGCGCATGCTGTCGCTGGACAACGCCTTCGACGACCTGGAGCTGGCAGCCTGGGCCGAGCGCGTCCACCGCGACATCGGCACGTCCGGGTACCACTTCCTGTGTGAGCTGAAGGTCGACGGCCTGGCGGTCAACCTCACCTACGAGCACGGCCGTCTGGTCCGCGCGGCCACCCGCGGCGACGGCCGCACCGGCGAGGACATCACACCCAACGTCCGTACGATCGCCGAGATCCCGGACCGTCTGACGGGCGACCGGGTCCCGGATCTGGTGGAGATCCGCGGCGAGGTCTACTTCCCGATGGAGAAGTTCGAGGAGCTCAACGCCCGTCTGCTGAGCGCCGGTGACAAGCCCTTCGCCAACCCGCGCAACGCGGCGGCCGGTTCGCTGCGCCAGAAGGACCCGCGCGTCACCGCCACCCGCCCGCTGCACATGGTCGTCCACGGCATCGGCGCCCTGGAGGGCTACGCGGGGCTGACCCGGCTCTCCGAGGCGTACAGCCTGCTCAAGACCTGGGGCCTGCCCACCTCCTCGCACAACAGAGTGGTCGACGACCTCGACGGCGTACGGGAGTTCATCGCGCACTACGGCGAGCACCGCCACTCCGTGGAGCACGAGATCGACGGCGTGGTCGTCAAGCTCGACGAGATCCCGCTCCAGGGCCGCCTCGGTTCCACCTCCCGCGCCCCGCGCTGGGCGATCGCGTACAAGTACGCGCCCGAGGAGGTCAACACCAAGCTGATCGACATCAAGGTCGGTGTCGGCCGCACCGGTCGTGTCACCCCGTACGCCCAGGTCGAGCCGGTGACGGTGGCCGGGTCCGAGGTCGAGTTCGCGACCCTGCACAACCAGGACGTGGTCAAGGCCAAGGGCGTGCTGATCGGCGACACGGTCGTGATCCGCAAGGCCGGTGACGTCATCCCGGAGATCCTCAGCGCGGTGGTCGACCAGCGCGACGGCACAGAGCGCGAGTTCGTCATGCCCTCCCAGTGCCCCGAGTGCGGGACGCCGCTGAAGGCCATGAAGGAGGGCGACGTCGACCTGCGCTGCCCGAACGCCCGGTCCTGCCCGGCCCAGTTGCGCGAGCGCCTGTTCTATCTCGCGGGCCGCAAGTCGCTGGACATCGAGCACTTCGGCTATGTGGCCGCGGCCGCCCTCACCAAGCCGCTGGAGCCGTCCGAGCCGCCGCTGACGGACGAGGGCGACCTGTTCGACCTCACCGTCGAGCAGTTGCTGCCCATCAAGGCGTACGTCCTCGACCAGGACAGCGGGCTGCCCAAGCGGGACCCGAAGACCGGCGAGGAGAAGATCGCCACCGTCTTCGCCAACCAGCAGGGCGAGGCCAAGAAGAACGCGCTCGCGATGCTGGAGAACATCGCGGCGGCCAAGGAGCGTCCGCTCGCGCGGCTGCTGACCGGTCTGTCCATCCGGCACGTCGGCCCTGTCGCGGCCGAGGCGCTGGCCCGCGAGTTCCGCTCGATCGACCGCATCCAGCAGGCGACCGAGGAGGAGCTGACCGCGGTCGACGGGGTGGGCGGGATCGTCGCGCAGGCGCTCAAGGAGTGGTTCGCCGAGGACTGGCACCAGGAGATCCTGCGCAAGTGGAAGGCCGCGGGCGTACGGATGGAGGAGGAAGGCTCCGGTGAGGACGAGGGGCCGCGTCCGCTGGAGGGCCTCACCGTCGTGGTGACCGGCACCCTGGAGCGCTACACCCGGGACGGCGCCAAGGACGCCCTGCAGAGCCAGGGCGCGAAGGTGACCGGTTCGGTGTCGAAGAAGACCTCGTTCGTCGTTGTGGGTGACAACCCCGGTTCGAAGTACGACAAGGCGATGCAGCTCAAGGTTCCCGTTCTGAACGAGGACGGCTTCGACATCCTGCTCGCACAGGGCCCGGAGGCCGCCGCGGAGGCCGCGCTTCCGACCGGGGAGTAGCGGTTGAAGGCCACCCGATCGGCGCATATCAGTTGCATACGGGTGGCGCGGGCGCATTCGGGCAACCGTCGACGACCGCTGCCCGAGGAAGCCCTCCGCGTCCTACTGTTGAGATGTGCACCTGCCGTGCCCAACCGCGGTCGGGGCATCCACCCGCTCCTGGACAGCAGCGGGAAAGGGTTTTCCGACGCGGTGCCGATGCGGAACGTCGGGCATCGGGCCGCGGGGCGTGGGCACCGCCGGCTGTGAGAGGGACGGGAATGGAACCGACCGAGAGCGCCGCCCCGGACTCATGGCTGCGCCGGCTCTCCGGCGTGTGGCGCGCGGGCCGGGCACCGAAGTGGCGGTCCGGCGCGCCGGACCGCGCCGCCGACCAGGGCGGAGCGGGCCTGCTCACCGATCGGCTCGGGGCCGATCCGCTGGGCGCCCGCTCGCTGGGCACCACACCGCTCACCATCGGCCGCGTCCCCGGACTGCCCGGCGGCGAGGCCGATCGGACCCCGACCTGGCCCGCCCTGCCCGCCGCCGTCGTCGCGGCCGCCGCCTTCGCCCTGGGAGCCGGGTTCTACCGCGCTTTCACCGGCAGCCACGCCCTCTTCCCGTCCGGCACGGCCGGCTGGTCGCTGGCCGTGCTGACCGGCCTGATCGTCGGCCATCTGGTCATGCTCGGCCGCGCCCGCTGGTGGGGCGGCACCGGATCAGGAGCCGCCCTCACCCTCGCCGTCCTGCTGCTGTACGGCTGGGTGCCCGCCGGGATGGTCAGCCTCACCGTGGTCGTGCTGGTCGGCATAGCCCGCCGCAACCGCTGGCGGCAGGGCCTGCTGCACGGAGCGGTGGACATCCTCGGCATCGGCACCGGCGCCCTCATGCTGGCGGCCTTCGGCCGGGTGCCGTCGGTGGAGCAGCCCTGGAACCCCGAGGCCTGGACGCTGTACACCGTGCCCGAGATCGTGCTGGCCGCGGGCGCCTATCTCGCCGTCTCGCGCGTCCTGCTCTGGTACCTGCACGCGCCCCGCTCCGGCGGGCTGCCGACCATCGCCCGCACCGCCCTGCTCAGACAGGGCCTGGTGGCCGTCGCGCTGCTCGGCATAGCCCCACTGGTGTGCGTCGTCGCCATGGCCAAGCCGATCCTGCTGCCGCTGTTCGCGATCCCGCTCATCGCGCTCGACTCCACCTTGTGGATGGCCAGAGCCCGAGCGGAGGAACAACTGCGCGACCCGCTCACCGGACTGCCCAACCGGCAGTGGCTGCTGGAGCGCATCTGGACCGCCCTGGACGACGCCGACCGCATCGGCGCCCGCGCGGCCCTGATGCTGATCGACCTCGACCGCTTCAGATCGGTCAACGACACCCTGGGGCATCTGGCCGGAGACCGGCTCCTGCTCCAGACCGCGGACCGGCTCCGGCTGGCCCTCCCGCGCGGGGCGGAGGCCGCCCGGCTCGGCGGCGACGAGTTCGCCGTCTTACTGCCCGTCGCCGACTCCACCACCTCAGCGACCCGCATCGCCCGCGGCATCGTCGCCGCGCTCAGCTCCCCGCTCGACCTCGACGGCCTCACCCTGGTCCTGGAGGCCAGCGCGGGAGTCGCCGTCTTCCCCGACCACGCCCTCGACGCCGAGGGCCTGTTGCGCCGCGCGGACGTGGCGATGTACCAGGCCAAGCGGGACCGCACGGGAGTCGAGGTGTACGAGTCCAAGCGCGACTCCAACACCCCCGACCGACTCGGCCTGCTGGCCGACCTGCGCCGGGCGCTCGACGCGCACGAGGTGCAGCTGCACTACCAGCCCAAGGTCCGCTTCGACGGACAGGTGGCCGGCCTGGAGGCCCTGGTGCGCTGGGTGCACCCGGAGCGGGGCAAGGTGCCGCCGGACGAGTTCATCGCCATCGCCGAGTCCTCCGGCCTCATGCCGCACCTCACCGAGTACGTCCTGGAGACCGCGCTCGGCCAGGTCGCCGAGTGGCGCTCCCAGGGCCTGTTCGTGCCCGTCGCGGTCAATGTCTCCCCGCGTGACGTCCACACCCCCGGCTTCGCGGGCTCCGTCGCCGCGCGCCTGGCCCGGCACGGGGTGCCCGCGGGGGCGCTCCAGCTGGAGATCACCGAGCACGTCCTCCTGGAGGACCCGCAGCGCGCCGCCGACACCCTCGCCGGGCTCACCGGGCACGGCGTGAAGATGTCCCTGGACGACTTCGGCACCGGCTACTCCTCGCTCGTCCACCTGCGCCGGCTGCCGGTCAGCGAGCTGAAGATCGACCGCTCCTTCGTGGCCCGCCTCGCCGTCGACAACGAGGACGCCGAGATCGTGCGCTGCACCGTCGACCTCGCCCACTCGCTGGGCCTCCTCGTCGTCGCCGAGGGCGTCGAGGACGACGAGACCTGGGAGCGCCTGCGCGACCTGGGGTGCGACGCCGTACAGGGCTGGCTGGTGGCCGCCGCGATGCCGCCCGACGAGACCACGGCCTGGCTGCGCGCCCGCGGTGCCCGTGGCTGGCAGCGGCCGCGCGCGGCGCTTCCTGCGGCCGAGTAGCCCGCCGCCGACTCGCCTCCCGGCCACCGGCTCTCTTCTCCCGGCGCCGCCGGCTCTCTTCTCCCGGCCGCCGAGCGCCCGCCGCCGAGCGCCGACCGATGTCCGGCGTCTGCCGCGTCGTCGTGGTTTGTCGCGCGGTTCCCCGCGCCCCTTGGGTGTGGTTTGTCGCGCGGTTCCTCGCGCCCCTGGGGGTGTCGGTTGACGTTCGGCTTGTGTCTGCGGCAGCGTCGTGGCTTGTGGCGCAGTTCCCCGCGCCCCTTGGGCGTCGTTTGTCGGGCGGTTTCCCCGCGCCCCTGGGGTGTGTGTGGTTCGTCGCGCGGTTCCCCCGCGCTCCTAGGGTGCTCCTTGGGCGTGTTCGTCGTGCGGTTGCTCGCGGCGCTTAGGGCGTGCTGAAGCGGGGCGTCAGGAGCCTCGGTCTTGTCGCTGATCGTGCTGTGCCGCGGCGGGACCAAGGCCGTTGCGTACGGGATCCATTTCGCCACGGCGATCGTTGTTCTGAGCAGTGCCGGACTGCTGTTCGCGGTCTGACGGCACGCGTCCTCAGGGGGTCGGGAAATGTCGCTGTTCGTACCGAAGTTCGACGAGACCGTCATCGTCCGGGACGCCGACGCCGAGGTGGTCGGCGCCGACCCGGTCGCCGTGAAGCTGCTGGCCGACAGCAACGCCTCCGGCGGGGCGCTGTCCACGGTCCGGGTCACCCTGGGGGAGGGCGCCGACGGCGCCAAGCCCCATCTGCACCGCAATTCCGCGGAGATGTTCTTCCTGCTCGACGGCGCCGCGGAAGTGCTCTGCGGGGACGACGTGGTCACCGCCGAGCGCGGCGACCTGATAGTCGTCCCGCCGGGCCGCCCGCACGCCTTCGCGGCCGCCCCGGGCAGCACGGCCGATCTGCTCGTCGTCATCACGCCCGGAGTGGAGCGCTTCGAGTACTTCCGTCACCTCAAGCGCATCCGCCTCGGCGAGGTCGGCCCGGAGAGTCTGCTGGAGGTCCAGGACCTCTACGACAACCACTTCCTGCGCAGTTCCGCATGGGACGACCGCCGATGAGAGGTTGACCGTTTCACGGGCACAGCTCCCCGCCCCCTAGGATTGGCCCCAAACCACACACACTCACCCCAGAGGATCGCTGCATGCCTGGCATCACGCGCGAGGAGGTCGCCCACCTCGCCCGGCTGGCGCGTCTGGAGCTGAAGCCCGAAGAGCTCGACCACTTCGCAGGCCAGCTCGGCGACATCATCGGCGCGGTCGCCCGCGTCAGTGAGGTCGCCGACCAAGACGTACCGCCGACCTCGCACCCGCTCCCGCTGACGAATGTCATGCGTCAGGACGAGGTGCGTCCGTCGCTCACCCCCGAGCAGGCGCTCTCCGGCGCCCCGGCCCAGGAGCAGCAGCGTTTCAAGGTGCCGCAGATCCTGGGGGAGGACTGATCCCATGACGGACATCATCAAGCTCACCGCGGCCGAGACCGCCGGGAAGATCGCCTCCGGCGAGCTCACGGCCGTCGAGGTCACCGAGGCCCACCTCGCCCGCATCGAGGCGGTCGACGAGAAGGTGCACGCCTTCCTGTACGTCGACCGTGAGGGCGCCCTCGCGCAGGCCCGCGCCGTCGACGCCAAGCGCGAGCGCGGCGAGAAGCTCGGCCCGCTGGCCGGTGTCCCTCTCGCGCTCAAGGACATCTTCACCACCGAGGGCATCCCGACGACCGTCGGCTCCAAGATCCTCGAAGGCTGGATCCCGCCGTACGACGCGACCCTCACCAAGCGGCTGAAGGCCGCCGACGTCGTCATCCTCGGCAAGACCAACATGGACGAGTTCGCCATGGGGTCCTCCACCGAGAACAGCGCCTACGGCCCCACCGGCAACCCCTGGGACCTCACCAAGATCCCCGGCGGTTCCGGCGGCGGGTCCTCCGCCGCCCTGGCCTCCTTCCAGGCCCCGCTCGCCATCGGCACCGACACCGGCGGCTCCATCCGCCAGCCGGCCGCCGTCACCGGCACGGTCGGCGTGAAGCCGACGTACGGCGCGGTCTCCCGTTACGGGATGGTCGCCTTCTCCTCGTCCCTGGACCAGGGCGGCCCCTGCGCCCGCACGGTCCTCGACGCGGCCCTGCTGCACGAGGTCATCGCCGGGCACGACCCGCTCGACTCCACCTCCATCGACGCCCCGGTCCCGCCGGTCGTCGAGGCCGCCCGCAACGGCAGCGTGGCGGGCATGCGCGTCGGCGTGGTCAAGCAGTTCCGCGGCGAGGGCTACCAGGCCGGCGTCATCCAGCGCTTCGACGAGTCGGTCGAACTGCTGAAGAAGCTGGGCGCCGAGATCGTCGAGCTGGACTGCCCGTCCTTCGACCTCGCCCTGTCGGCGTACTACCTCATCGCGCCGTCCGAGTGCTCCTCCAACCTCGCCCGCTTCGACGGCCTGCGCTACGGCCTGCGGACCGGCGACGACGGCGGCCACTCGGCCGAGGAGGTCACCTCCCTCACCCGTGCGGCGGGCTTCGGCCCCGAGGTCAAGCGCCGCATCATGCTGGGCACGTACGCGCTGTCGAGCGGCTACTACGACGCCTACTACGGCAGCGCCCAGAAGGTCCGCACGCTCATCACGCGCGACTTCGAGAAGGCATTCGAGCAGGTCGACGTGATCGTCTCCCCGACGACCCCGACCACCGCCTTCGCGATCGGCGAGCGCGCCGACGACCCGATGGCGATGTACCTCGCCGACCTGTGCACCATCCCGACCAACCTGGCGGGCAACGCGGCCATGTCGCTGCCCTGCGGCCTCGCCCCGGAGGACAACCTCCCGGTGGGTCTGCAGATCATCGCCCCGGCGATGAAGGACGACCGGCTGTACAAGGTCGGCGCCGCCGTCGAGGCCGCCTTCGTGGAAAAGTGGGGGCACCCGCTGATCGAGGAGGCTCCGTCGCTGTGAGTAAGGCACTGTCCAAGGCCAAGGGCTTCAAGAAGTCCAAGTCCGGTCTGTACCTGTCCATGGCCACCACCGCGTTCGGTGCGGTCACCGTCGCCAAGCAGGCCAAGAGGGCCCGCTCGGAGAGCGACACACTGCGGCTGATCGACGCCGCCGTGTCCGCCGCCGCGATCGCCACCGGCCTCGCCATCCTCTACCGCGAGCTGAAGCGGCTGGGCGACGACGACGTCCTGCTGGGCTGAGAGGGAAGTTTCACCGTGACCACCACGACCGACCTGGTGTCGTACGAGGACGCGCTGGCGTCGTACGACCCCGTCATGGGCCTTGAGGTCCATGTCGAACTCGGCACCAAGACCAAGATGTTCTGCGGTTGTTCGACCGCGCTCGGTCAGGACGCCAACACCCAGACCTGCCCGGTCTGCCTCGGCCTGCCCGGCGCGCTGCCGGTCGTCAACGCGACCGGCGTCGAGTCCGCGATCAAGATCGGCCTCGCGCTGAACTGCGAGATCGCCGAGTGGTGCCGCTTCGCCCGGAAGAACTACTTCTATCCGGACATGCCGAAGAACTTCCAGACCTCCCAGTACGACGAGCCGATCGCCTTCAACGGCTTCCTCGACGTGGCGCTGGAGGACGGCGAGGTCTTCCGCGTGGAGATCGAGCGCGCCCACATGGAGGAGGACACCGGCAAGTCGACCCACGTCGGCGGCGCCACCGGCCGTATCCACGGCGCGTCCCACTCCCTGCTCGACTACAACCGCGCGGGCATCCCGCTCATCGAGATCGTCACCAAGCCGATCGTCGGGGCCGGCGAGCGCGCCCCCGAGGTCGCCCGCGCCTACGTGCGTGAGCTGCGCGAGGTCATCCGGGCCCTCGGCGTGTCCGAGGCCCGTATGGAGATGGGCCAGATGCGCTGCGACGTGAACCTGTCGCTGCGCCCGAACGGCACCGAGAAGTTCGGCACGCGCTCGGAGACGAAGAACGTCAACTCGCTGCGGTCCGTGGAGCGCGCGGCCCGCTTCGAGATCCAGCGGCACGCGGCCGTGCTGTCGTCCGGCGGCACGATCATCCAGGAGACCCGCCACTTCCACGAGGACACGGGGTCCACGACCTCGGGCCGGGTGAAGGAGGAGGCCGAGGACTACCGGTACTTCCCGGAGCCCGACCTCGTCCCGGTGGCACCCTCCCGTGAGTGGGTCGAGGAGATCCGCGCGGACCTGCCCGAGCTGCCGCTGGCCCGCCGCACCCGGCTGCTGGCCGACTGGGGCATCACGGCGACCGACATGCAGGCGATCCTCAACGCCGGCGCGCTGGACCCGATCGTCGCCACGATCGAGGCCGGTGCCGACGCGGCCTCCGCCCGCAAGTGGTGGATGGGCGAGCTGGCCCGCAGCGCGAACGAGTCGGGCAAGGCGCTGGACGACCTCGCGATCACCCCGGCCCAGGTGGCCCGGGTCGCCGAGCTGGTCACGAAGGGCGACCTGAACGACAAGCTGGCCCGTCAGGTCATCGAGGGCGTCCTCGCGGGCGAGGGCACCCCGGACGAGGTCGTCGAGCAGCGCGGTCTGAAGGTCGTCTCCGACGACTCCGCGCTCGGCACGGCCGTCGACGAGGCCATCGCCGGCAACCCCGGCATCGCGGACAAGATCCGCGGTGGCAAGGTCGCCGCGGTGGGCGCGCTGGTCGGCGCGGTCATGAAGGCGACCCGCGGTCAGGCCGACGCGGCCCGTGTGAAGGAGCTGATCCTTCAGACGCTGGGCGTCAGCGAGGGCTGAGTCCGTCATCGCGCGCAGGCCCCGGGGACCGCTGTCCCCGGGGCCTGTGGCATGTGCGGCAGGCGCAGGCACTACGCTGCCGCGCCATGAACGGACCAAGCGACTCCGAGACGGCGGAGACGGGCGATGAGCCCGGGGACATATCCCAGCAGGCCCAGCAGGCCCAGCAGGCCCAGCAGGCCCAGCAGGCCCAGCAGGCCCAGCAGGCCCAGCAGGACCCGGTCGCGGCGGCCCGGCGGGCCCGCTGGACCGCGGCCGGGACCGGCGGCCTGCTGGCGCTCGCCGGAGCCGCCGCTGCCCTGCTGCGGCTCACCGGCTCCGCGCCCGTCCTCGTCCCCGCCGCCTACGCCCTCGGCTCCGCGGTGTGCGCGACGGCCGCGTTGATCGGCTCCCGGGGCCGCACCCGACGGGCGCTGTGGCTGCTGATCGCCGGGGTGACCGTGATGGCGTTCGGAGACCAGTTCGACTGATGGCGACAGAGTCCCGCCGACTGTCCTGTGAGGTGTCTCCCACTCCTGTGAATAAGCCCACGAACGTGCCAAAGGATCATTTCGGCCTGTAAGAGTGACTAGGCATTGCTCATGCGTTCTTTGCGGGCTGTTCGGTTGATGTGCGACTGATCCCGGTCAAAGAGTCACAATCGGTCGATTCTGGGAGCAGGTCTCGTGGCAGCCCTAGCACGCTGGTGTGTCCGGCACCGCCTCGTCGCCGTTCTGCTCTGGCTCCTCGCCTTCGGTGGGGTGACCGCCGCCGCCTCCGTCGCCGGAGCGGCGTACTCGACCAACTACGAGGTCCCCGGCACCGAGTCCGGCCGTGCGACCGAGCTGCTCCAGGAGGGCTTCCCCGGCCTCGGCGGGGACAGTGACACCGTCGTCTGGCACACCGGCTTCGGCAGCGTCCGCGCCGCCGACGTCGAGCAGACGATGAGCCGCACCCTGGACCGGATCGCCGAGCTGCCGGGCGTGGCCGGGGTGAAGGGCCCCTATGACGGCCATGGCACGGCCCGCATCAGCGAGGACGGCCGTACCGCCTACGCCACGGTCACCTTCGAGCACTCGGCCGAGGACCTCGACGCAGGCCAGGCCGAGGACGTCGTCTCGGCCGCGAAGGCCGCCGAGGCCGACGGGCTCCAGGTGGAGCTCGGCGGCAACGCCATCGCGCTCACCGACTCCTCCGGCGGGCACATCGCCGAGATCGTCGGCGTGATCGTCGCCGCCGTCGTGCTGTTCCTCGCCTTCGGCTCGCCCGCCGCCTCGCTGCTGCCCATCGCGACCGCCCTGATCGGCGTGGGAACCGCATACTTCAGCATCGAACTGCTCGGCCACGTCATGACCGTCGCCGACTTCGCGCCCATGCTGGGCATGCTGATCGGGCTCGGTGTCGGCATCGACTACGCCCTGTTCATCGTGACCCGGCACCGACGCGGTCTGAAACGCGGGCTGAGCGTCACCGAGGCCGCGACCAACGCCGTGTCCACCACCGGACGCGCGGTCGTGTTCGCGGGTGCGACGGTGTGCATCGCCCTGCTGGGCATGCTCATCCTGCGCCTGAACTTCCTCAACGGCGTCGCCATCGCCGCCTCGCTCACCGTCGTCCTCACCGTCGCGGCCTCCGTGACCCTGCTGCCCGCGCTGCTCTCCTTCATCGGCATGCGGGCGCTCAGCCGCCGCGAGCGGCGCCGGCTCGTCGAGCACGGGCCCGAGCCGGAGGTGCCCACCGGCTTCGCCGCCCGCTGGTCGGCGTTCGTCGAGCGGCACCCCAAGAAGCTCGGCGCCCTCGCCCTCGTCGTCATGACCGTGCTGGCGCTGCCCGCGCTCTCCCTGCGCCTGGGCACCTCCGACCAGGGCAACAACCCCGAGTCCTCGACCACGCGCCAGGCCTACGACCTCCTCGCCGAGGGGTTCGGCCCCGGCGTCAACGGTCCGCTCACCCTCGTCAGCGAGGTCCACGGCGCCGCCGACAAGCTCGCCCTCGACAACCTCGACGGCACCCTGCGCTCCACCGAGGGCGTCGCCGCCGTGACCCCGGTCACCTACAGCACCGGCGGCCACACCGCGTACCTCACCGTCGTACCGGAGTCCTCCCCGCAGTCCGGGCAGACCAGCGACCTGGTCGAGCGGCTGCGCACCGACGTGCTGCCGCGCGCCGAGTCCGGCACCTCGCTCGACCTCCAGGTGGGCGGGGTCACGGCCGGCTACGACGACTTCGCCGACGTGATCGTCGGCAAGCTGCCGCTGTTCGTCGGGGTCGTGATCAGCCTGGGCTGTGTGCTGCTCCTGCTGGCCTTCCGCTCGATCGGCATCCCGCTCAAGGCCGCCGTCATGAACATCGCCGCCGTCGCCTCCGCCTTCGGGGTCGTCGTCGCGATCTTCCAGTGGGGCTGGGGCAGCGAACTGCTCGGCCTGGGACGCGCCGGGCCCATCGAGCCCTTCCTGCCCGTGATCATGGTGTCGGTGCTGTTCGGGCTCTCCATGGACTACCAGGTCTTCCTGGTCAGCCGGATGTACGAGGAGTGGCTGGAGACCGGTGACAACCGGCGCGCGGTCCGCGTCGGCCTCGCCGAGACCAGCCGGGTGATCAACTCCGCGGCCGTCATCATGATCTCGGTCTTCCTCGCCTTCGTGCTCAGCGGCGACCGTGTCATCGCGATGTTCGGCATCGCGCTCGCCGCCGCCGTCGCCCTCGACGCCTTCGTCCTGCGCACCCTGCTGGTGCCCGCGCTGATGCATCTGCTCGGCGGCGCCAACTGGTGGCTGCCGCGCCGGCTCGACCGGCGCCTGCCCCGCATCAGCATCGAACCACCCGAGTGCCGCGCCGCGCATGAGAAGCTCGCCGATGTCGACCGGGAGTTCGAGCTGGAGCTGGAGCGGGATGTACGCGATATCGCTGGGTGACGACGGAGCCGAACTGCGCCCCCTGGAGCCCTGGCACGCCGAGGAGTTCCTCGCGCACCTGGACCGGGGCCGGGAGTTCATCAACCGGTTCGTGCCCTTCGGGTCGCGCGCCACGGACGTGGCCACCGCCCGCGAGGCGCTCCAGCGGTACGCCGACTGGCGCGCGGCCGACACCGCGTCCCTGCACGGCCTGTGGCTGGAGGGCAAGCTCGTCGGCGGCGTGCTCTTCCTCAACTTCGACGCCGAGCAGGGCAACTGCGAGGTCGGCTGCTGGCTGGAGCCCGCCGCCACCGGGCGCGGCCTGGTCACGCGCGCGATGCGGGTGCTCATCGACCATGTCGTCGAGGACCGCGGCATCCACCGCGTCGAGTGGATCGCCGCCACCGGCAACACACCCAGCCTCGACATCGCCCGCCGCCTCGGCATGACCTGCGAGGGCGTACGCCGCGAGAGCCATCTGCATCACGGCGTACGGCAGGACCTGGAGGTCTGGTCGGTCCTCGCGCCCGAGTGGCGGGCCGCGCGGACGCGGTCGTGAACGATCATTAAGGGGCTTCTCAGACTACGTCCGTACGGTGCGGGGCATGGGAACGAAGACTGTGGACAACGCGACCGCCTCCGAGGCCGCCGAGACGGACGAGACCACCGAGACCGCCGAAACGGTCGAGACCACCGAGAACACCGAGACCACCGAGAACACCGAGACCGCCGAGACGGTCGAGAAGACCGCGGAGGGCGTCCGCGAGGAGCCCCGGGCCTCCGAGGAGACCGACGAGCACGAGGCGCCCGAGGGTACCGACGACCAGGCCGGTCCCTCCGGGGTCGGCCAGGGCGCCGGTGCCGTGGTCTCAGCCGCCCTCGGCCTGGTCTCGCTCACCGGCGGCTGGATCGGCACCGTCGCCTCCGCGCGCGAGTCGCTGATCGGCCAGCTGGAGACCTCCTCGTCCTCCAGCGTGGCCACGATGGTCAAGGAGGGCTACGGCGACGCCTGGCAGGCCAGTGCCCTGTGGGCGGGCCTGTTCGCGCTCGCCGCGCTGATCACCGGCGTGGTCGTGCTCGCCCGGCCCGCCTTCGGGGCCCCCGGCAGGCCGCAGGCGCCCTGGATCAAGTCCGTGTCCTGGGCCGGTGTCGCGCTCGGCGTCATCGGCCTGCTCCTGGCTGTCCTCAAGTACACCGGCGTACTCCTCGGCCTGCCCGCCACAGGCTGAACGAACCCGCAGGTCAACAGGGGTCTCAGAACCCGCGTAAGTGCCTTATGCGGAAACTGGGGCCCCTTACCCGCGTCTAAGGCCCCTCCCGCTCCCGAAGATGCGGAACTCTCCCGATGTGGCGCACCCCCCTGGGAGACGAAGGTAGAGGCATCGCACAGAGCGAAGCCGAAAGACCGGCCCTCCACCGCACCGGAGACCGGACCTTCACCAGGGAGAGACGATGTACGAGTACGAGATCCAGCAGCTGCGTTCGGCCGAACTGATCCGCCGGGCCGACCACGAGCGACTGGCCCGCGAGACCGTCCGCCGCAGCCGCGAGGCCCGCGCCGAGGCCGCGCGCAGGGCAGCCGACGCACGCCCCACCGAGGCCGAGTCGCATAGCCGCCGCCCCCGCCGGTTCCGCCTGCCGCGCACCGCGTGAGCGCGGCCGGGCGCCCGGCCGCGGCAGCGGCACCGGAGAAAACGGGTCCCGCGACTTCGCGCCTCCGTGCGATGCTCGCACCCGTGGAGACCAGGACCGTCAGTCCCGTGTTCGTAGGCCGCGCCGAGGAGTTGGACACGCTGAACCAAGCGCTCGCCCGCGCTGCCGCGGGCGAGCCGCAGGCGTTTCTGGTCGGCGGCGAGGCCGGAGTCGGAAAGACCCGCCTCGTCGAGGAGTTCACCGCCGCCGCGGGTCGCGCCGGAGCCGTCGTCGCGCTCGGCGGCTGCGTCGAGATCGGCGCCGAAGGACTGCCCTTCGCCGCCTTCTCCACCGCGCTGCGCACCCTGCGCCGCATGCTGCCGGACGAACTGGCCGCCGCCGCGGCCGGCCAGGAGGAGGAACTCGCCCGGCTGCTGCCCGAACTGGGCGACACCGGCACCGGCCGCCACGACGAGGAGGGCACCGCCCGGCTCCTCGAACTCACCGCCCGCCTCCTGGAACGCGTCGCAGCCGACCGCACG
Organism: Streptomyces sp. NPDC006458; assembly: GCF_040612135.1. Taxonomy (NCBI): domain Bacteria; kingdom Bacillati; phylum Actinomycetota; class Actinomycetes; order Kitasatosporales; family Streptomycetaceae; genus Streptomyces; species Streptomyces sp. NPDC006458. The sequence continues at coordinate 68,706 of NZ_JBEXPR010000033.1, forward strand.
GTCGTCATCGTCCTGGAGGACCTGCACTGGGCCGGCGCCTCCACCCGCCATCTGCTCGCCTACCTCTTCCGCACCCTGCGCACCGGCCGCCTGGTCGTCCTCGCCACCTACCGCTCCGACGACATCCACCGCCGCCATCCGCTGCGCCCCCTGCTCGCCGAACTCGACCGGCTGCGCACCGTACGCCGCCTCGAACTCGAACGCTTCACCCACCAGGAGGTCGGCTGCCAGATCGCCGGCATCCTGGCCGCCGAACCCGACCCCGCCCAGGTCGACGCGATCTTCGAACGCTCCGACGGCAACGCCTTCTTCGTCGAGGAACTGGCCGTCGCCGCCCACGAGGGCTGCGCCACCGGCCTCACCGACTCCCTGCGCGACCTGCTGCTGGTCCGCGTGGAGAAGCTGCCCGACAGCGCCCAGCAGGTCGCCCGGATCGTCGCCGAGGGCGGCTCCACCGTCGAGCACCGGCTCCTCGCGGCCGTCGCCCACCTCTGCGAGGACGACCTCATCGACGCCCTGCGCGCCGCCGTGCACGCCAGCATCCTCACCCCCACGCCCGAGGGCGACGGCTACCGCTTCCGCCACTCCCTGGTCCGCGAAGCCGTCGGCGACGACCTGCTGCCCGGCGAACGCTCCCGCCTCAACCGCCGCTACGCCGAGGCCGTGGAAGCCGACCCGACCCTCGTCCCCGCCGACGAGCGCGTCACCCGGCTCGCCAGCTACTGGTACAACGCCCATGACGCCGCCAAGGCCCTGCCCGCCGTCCTCGACGCCTCCGCCTCCGCCCGCCGCCGCCACGCCTACGCCGAACAACTGCGGCTCCTGGAACGCGCGATGGACCTGTGGGACACCGCCCCCGAGGACACCCGGGCCGCCCTGCGCCTCGCCGACTACACCGAGGCCTACTGCGGCTGCGACCCGGCCACCGCCACCCTGGGCTTCCTCGACCTGATGGCGGAGGCCGCCCTCGCCGGGCGCTTCTGCGGCGAACGCGAACGCGCGCTGAAGATCACCAAGCGTGCCCTGCGGCTGCTGGACGCCGACCCCGACCCGCTGCGCGCCGCCTGGTTCTGGGTCCAGCGCTCCCGCCTCATCCAGGCCAAGGCCCGCGGCGACGGCTGGGCCGAGCTCGCCAGGGCCCAGGAACTCGTCCGCGGTCTGCCGCCCTCGGAGGTGCACGCGGAGGTGCTCTCCAGTGTCGCGAGCTGGTCCATGCTGCACGAGCCCGGCCCCGACGCCCTCGCGTCCGCCGAGCGCGCGGTGGAGTACGCCCGCATGGTCGGCGCCCGCGAGACCGAGCTCAACGCCCGCCTCACCCTCGGCGTCCTCACCGTGGACGCCGGTGACACCACCGCCGGACTCACCGAGCTCGCCGAGGTCAAGCGGCTGGCGCTGCGCGAGGGCGCCGCACATGTCGCGGGCCGGGCCTATGTGAACCTGCCGACCGAACTGGACGCCGTCGGCCGCTCGCGGGAAGCCGTGCCGATCCTGCGCAAGGGAGCCGTCTTCACCCGCGAGTTCGGCCTGCTGCACTCCGAGGCATGGGTGTGGACCAACCTCGCCGAGTCGCTGTACGCCCTCGGCAGCTGGGACGAGGCCGTGGAGGCCGCCAGAACCGCGCTGGGCCGCGGCCAGAGCGCCAAACCGCAGGGCGGGGCCACCCTGATCCTGGCCCAGGTCGCCCTGGGCCGCGGCGACCTGTCCGGCGCCCGTGACCAACTGGCTTCGGCCCTGCGGTACTTCGGCACCCACGACCCCATGCCCCAGCAGTGGCTGCCGGTGGCCGCCCTCACCCTCGGCCTCGCCGCCGCCGAGGACCGTGTCACCGAAGCCCGCGCGGAACTCCGACGCGTCGTGGACGCCGGCTTCCCGCCAGGCATGCAGCGCTACGGCTGGCCCCTTCTCCTCGCCGCGGCCGCCGCGGAGGGCGACGCCCCCGACCTGGCCGTCCTGCGCGAGGACCGGGAGGACACGCTGGAGCGGATCGCGGACGCCGCGCAGAAGCTCCCCACCGGCGCTCCCGTCTGGCTGGCCCACGAGAGGTGGCTGCGCGCCGAGCTCCGACGCGCCCGCCGCGTCGCCGATCCCGACACCTGGGCCGAGGTCGTCGCCGACTTCGAACAACTCGACCGCCCCTACGACCTGGCCCGCGCCCGTCACCGCCTAGCCGAGTCCCTCCTCGCTCCCGGCGCGACGGCGACGGCGGCCGACCGCGCGGAAGCCGGGCCGGCCGGGAGAGACCTGGCAGCCAGAGGCGGCGCCGGCATCGAGCGGGCCCGCGCGGGCGTCCCCACCGACGACGACCGCGACCGCGCCACCGAGCTGCTCCGCCTCTCCCTCGCCGTGGCCCGCCACCTCGGCGCGGGCCCGCTGGCCGACCGGGTCACCCGTCTCGCCCAGCGCGCCCGCCTCACGCTCGACCGCGGCGCCCCGGCCGCCCTGGCCCCTGCCGATCCGGTCGAGGCCCTGGGGCTGACCAGCCGCGAGCGCGATGTGCTCCGCCTGGTCTCGGACGGCCGCACCAACCGCCAGATAGCCGAGGAGCTGTTCATCTCCCCGAAGACCGCCAGCGTCCACGTCTCGAACATCCTGTCCAAACTCGGCGTGGCCGGCCGGGGCGAGGCGGCCGCGGTGGCCCATCGGCTGGGGCTGTTCGCTCCGGCGGCGGGGGAGGCGGCGGCCGCGCGATGATGGAGTCGGGTGAGCCACGCGGCCGAGGGAAGGGACGCGATGTTCAACGCCTTCGAGGAACTCTTCGCCCCGGGTCGCAAGCACACCCGTGACGAGCAGAAGCGGCTCGAACTGACGCGGGAGGACGTCGGGGACAACGACCCCGGGCGGGGCCCGATAGACCTCGCCTCCGGCAAGGTCGTCATCAGAGCACCCGAGTCCGCCGAGGAGGACCCTGCCGAGCCCGGCTCCGAGGAGCCGGCCGAGCCCACGCCGGACGGCTCTGCCGGGCACACGCCGGACGCCGCCGAGCCCGGCCCCGAGGAACGCGCCTAGCCCGACCGCGAGGAGGCGCTTCCGAGCCCGGCTCCGAGGAGGCGCGTCGAGCCCAGGCCCGAGCAGCCTGCCGTGCCCCGCTGCGACGGGCCTGCCGAGCTCAGCCGCGAGGGGGCCTGCCGAGCCCGGCCGCGGGGGGCCTGCCGAGCCTCCCGAGCGGGCGCGCCGAGTCCGGCCGCGAGCAGCCTGTCGAGCAGGCCGAAGAGTGGCCGAGCCCGGCCCTCAGAGGCCTCCCGCCTCGGCCTCTGGGAGCAGGCTGAGCCCGCCCCGGGCGGGCGCGTCGGATCCGGCCGAGAGGGGCTGCCGAGCACGGGCGAAGAGCTTGCTGAGTCTGGCCTGAGGGGCCCTCCCGGGTCGGTCCCTGGGAGCCTGCCGAGCCCCGCCCAGGGCGGGCCTGTCGAGTCCGGCCGTGAGGGGCCTGCCGAGCCCGGCCGCGAACACGCCGCCGAGTCCGGCCGTGAGAGGCCCTCCAGGGTCGGCCTCTGCGCGCCTGCCTTGGCTGGCCCCGAGGGGGCGCCGAGTCGAGCCGCGAGGGGCCTGTCGGAGCTGGCCGAAGGCTGCCGAGCCCGGCCCTCAGAGGCCTCCCGTCTTGGCCTCTGGGAGCAGGCTGAGCCCCGCCCAGGGCGGGCCTGTCGAGTCCGGCCGTGAGGGGCCTGCCGAGCACGGCCGCGAACAGGCCGCCGAGTCCGGCCCTGAGGAACCCTCCAGGGTCGGCCTCTGCGAGCCTGCCTTGGCCGGCCCCGAGCGGGCGCGCCGAGACCGGCCGCGAGCAGCCTGTCGAGTTGGCCGAAGACTGGCCGAGCCCGGTCCTCAGAGGCCCTCCCGTCTCGGCCTCTGGGAGGCCTGCCGAGCCCCGCGCCGGGCGGGCCTGTCGAGTCCGGCCCTGGGGGCCTGCCGAGCCCGGCACCGAACGGGCCGCCGAGTCCGTTCTTCGAGGGGTCTGCCGAGCACGGGCGAAAAGCCCCCCCGAGCCCGGCCCTGAGCGCCCTCCCGGGTCGGTCCCCGGTGGCACCGCGGTGACCCCGGCCGGTCCATGCCGGTCGGCTAGCTCACCTTCAGCTCCAGGATGCGGTCGTCGCCGTCCTCGGGGGAGCCCCGGCCGTCCGTCTCGCTGGTCACCAGCCACAGCTTGCCGCCGCCCGCCGGGACGACCGTGCGCAGACGGCCGTACTCGCCCTCCAGGAAGGCCTGCGGGTCGGCCGAGGTCTGCGTGCCGTTCAGCGGGACGCGCCACAGGCGTTCGCCGCGCAGGCCCGCCATCCACAGGGAGCCCTCGGCGTAGGCGAGTCCGCTGGGGGAGGCGTCCTCGGTGCGCCACTGGGCTATGGGGTTGAGGAAGTCGGGGTCGTCGGAGCGGCCCTCGACCTCCGGCCAGCCGTAGTTGCCGCCGGGCTGGATCGCGTTGAGCTCGTCCCAGGTGTTCTGGCCGAACTCCGAGGCGAACAGCCGCTGTCGGTCGTCCCAGGCCAGGCCCTGCACATTGCGGTGTCCGTAGGAGTACACCGGCGAGTCCGGGAACGGGTTGCCCGGGGCCGGCTCGCCCTCGGGGGTCAGCCGCAGGATCTTGCCGCCCAGCGACTCCCTGTCCTGCGACAGGCCGGTCTCGCCGGTCTCGCCCGCGCCCACGTAGAGCATCTTGTCCGGGCCGAAGGCGATCCGGCCGCCGTTGTGGATGAAGCCCTTGGGGATGCCCTTGAACACCGTGTCCGGCGCGCCCAGTTGCTCACCGGCCGGCTTCTCGGCGTCGTACAGCATGCGCACGACGCGGTTGTCCGAGGCCGAGGTGAAGTACGCGTAGACCATGTGGTCCGAGGCGTAGTCGGGGGAGAGGGCGATGCCCAGCAGGCCGCCCTCGCCCTCAGGGGTCACCCCGGGCACCTCGCCCAGCTCGGTGACGCGGCCGGTGCGGTCGTCGACCCGGCTGATCGTGCCCTCGTCGCGCGAGGAGACCAGCAGTCCGCCGTCCGGCAGCGGGGCCAGGCCCCAGGGAGTCCCGAGGCCCTCGGCGACCGTCCGCACGACCTTCACCGAGCCCTTCGCGGGCGGGATCTCCTCCGCCGGGCCGCCGGAGGAGGGCGCTCCCGAGGACGCCGGGGTGCTCCGGCCGCCCTCCGGCGGGTCTGCGCCTCCGCCGTCGGAGGAACATCCGGCCGTCACCAGGAGCGCGGCCGCGGCCAATACGGCGGTCACCACTCGACGTTGCACGATTCTGGTCCCTTCGACGCGGCGGGTTCTCCTTCTCATACACCGCCCGCGCCCCACAGGTTCCCGTTCCCCGAGTAGTCCCCCATACTTTCGTGACTCCCCGGCCGTCGCCACCCGGACGAGGCCGCCCACCGGGCGCCGTCCCGCAGCCCCCGCGTCGTCCCGCAGCCCGCGCGGCGCCCCGCAGCCCGCGCGGCGCCCCGCCGGCCCCACGGCCTCCCGCACCCCCACGGCCTCCCGCACCCCCGCAGCGCGCCGCCGCCGAGGACCCCACCCCGTCAGTCCCAGGACCCCCGCGCCCCCGGCAGCCCCGCCAGCTCCGCCAGGTCCCGCGTCGTCAGCCGCAGCCCCGCCGCGGCCGCGTTCTCCACCACCCAGCGCTCCCGCTTGGCCCCCGGCACGGGCACCACGTGCGGCCCCTGGGCCAGCGCCCACGCCAGGGCCACCTGCGCGGCCGTGACCTCGTCGCCGTGCCCGGCGGCGACCCGGCGCAGGCCCGCGACGATCGGCTGGTTCGCGGCCATCATCTCGGCGGTGAACCGGGGATGCCGGGCGCGCATGTCGTCCGGCTCGAAGCCCTCGCCCGGCGTCAGCGTGCCGCTGAGGAACCCGTTGCCCAGCGGCATCGCCGCCAGGAAGCCGATGCCGCGCGCCGCGCACCACGGCAGCAGCGCCCGCAGCGCCTCGGGCGACCACAGCGACAGCTCGGCCTCGACCGCGCTCACCGGGAAGACCTGCTGCACCCGCTCCAACTGCCGGATCGTCGTGTCGTACAGCCGCTGCCCGGAGCGCCGGCCGCCCCGCACCCCGACCGCGCACAGGCCCAACGCCCGTACCTTGCCCGCCTGGACGAGATCGGCCATCGCGCCCCAGGTCTCCTCCACGGGCACCTCGGGGTCGGCGCGGTGCAGCTGGTAGAGGTCGATCACATCCGTCTGCAGCCGCCTCAGGGACGCGTCGCAGGCACGTTTCACATAGCCGGGGCGGCCGTTGGCGACGATGTGCTGCTCGCCGACCAGCAGCCCGACCTTCGTCGACACGAACGCGTCCGCGCGCCGCTCCTTCAACACCCGCCCCACCAGCAGCTCGTTGGTGAACGGGCCGTACATGTCGGCCGTGTCCAGCAGCGTCGAGCCCGCGTCGAGCGCCCGGTGCACCGCTCTGAGCGACTCGTCGCCCCGTTGCCGGGACGTGCTGTACGCCCAGCTCATCGGCATGCACCCGAGCCCGACGGCTCCCACCGGGAGTGCCCCCGCGCCGATCGTCCTGCGCTCCACCTGGCCGCAACCCTCCCTCTCTCGGCCCCCAACCTAACCTCTGCGCCCCGCACCCCTGGCATAGCCTCCTGACCATGACTGCTGACGTGTGGCTGCCCATCCCGGCGGACGGCATCGAGGGCCTTCCCGAAGGGCCGGACTACCGCTTCTGGAACGGCGGTGAGGACTTCCCCGCGGACCCCGCCGACTGTGTCTTCTACGTCGTGCCCTATATGAAGCCCGTGGGCGTCGGCGTGCGCCCGCTGTCCGCCATGAGCCGCGTCGAAGTGGTCCAGACGCTGTCGGCCGGCATCGACCACGTCGAGCCGGGCCTGAAGCACCTTCGTCCGGGCGTACGGCTGTGCAACGCGCGCGGGGTGCACGAGGCGAGCACGGCCGAGCTCACCCTCGCGCTGATGCTCGCGTCCCTGCGCGGCATCCCCGACTTCGTACGCGCCCAGGACAAGGGGCGATGGCTCGGCGGCTTCCGGCCCGCCCTGGCCGACAAGAACGTACTGATCGTGGGATACGGATCGATCGGCTCGGCCATCGAGGACCGGCTCGTGCCCTTCGAGGTGGCGCGGGTGGCGCGCGTCGCGCGCTCGGGGCGCACCACGGCGCGCGGGCCCGTGCACCCGTTCACCGAACTGCCCGCGCTGCTCCCGCAGGCGGATGTCGTCGTGCTGTCCACGCCCCTCACCGAAGGCACCCGCGGCCTGGTGGACAAGGACTTCCTGGCCCGGATGAAGGACGGCGCCCTGCTCGTCAACGTCGCCCGCGGCGCGGTCGTGGACACCGACGCCCTGCTCGCCGAACTGGAGCGCGGCCGGGTCACCGCCGCGCTCGACGTGACCGAGCCGGAGCCGCTGCCCGCCGACCACCCGCTGTGGCACGCGCCCGGCCTGCTCATCAGCCCCCACGTCGGCGGTCCGACGTCCGCGTTCATGCCCCGCGCCCAGCGGCTGATCGCGGACCAGGTGCGCCGGTTCGTGAACCGCGAGCCGCTCGCGAACGTGATCCTGACGACGGGGGCAACCGGCGCGTAACCGGCTTCGGGTACCCTCCGCAGTCCTCCGGATGCGGGCGGTGCCCACTCCTTCGTCGATCGTCACGGAGCGTAGAGAAGCTATGTCCCTGAGTGACGAGACTGGTGTATCGTCCCGACAGGGGCTGCGCCGCACACCGATCGGCGCCGGGGACGGACATTTCAGACTGCGAGGGGGGCGACGGACGATGCACGGCCTATGGACGAACGATCCGACGCGACGAGGCCACCGATTGCGGCCCTTGCGCCCGGCCGCGCGCAGGCGCGGCTGCCACGCCGGCCACGGCCAGCACAGCCATCACGGCGATCACCGCAGGCACAGCGGCCGCAGGAGGCAGACGCATCCCGCTCACCACTCCCCGAAGAGCGGGGCACGGACCGGGAGCGACCGGTGAGCTCGCCGCCCCCGACGACCACCCTCGACGGAGTGCTGCGGGACCTGCCGGTACCGGCCGCGCCCCTCGGGCGGCCACCGGCCGACCGCGGCGGAGCGGGCCCGGTCCGCCAGTTGGGGCTGGCCCTGGTGTGCGCGGGATACGCCGTCGGTTCCGCGCTCGGCTGGGGCTCCGAGCAAGCCGCCCTGATCATGGGCGACTTCGGGCTGAGCGCCGCGGCGGGCACCGCCGCAGTCTCCTGCTTCCTCTACGCCCGTGGCCGCCGGGTCCGATTCCGCCCGGCCTGGCTGCTGTTCGCGCTCTCCTCGACGATGGCGGCCCTGGGCAACCTGATCTGGGGCTGGTACGAGGTCGTGCTGGGCCGTCCCGTGCCCAGCCCGAGCTACGCCGACCTGTTCTTCCTCTGCTTCGCGCCGCCCGCCATCGTGGGACTGCTGGTCCTCGCCAAACGGCCGGTGACGAAGGCGGGTTGGGTGTGCCTCGCACTGGACGCCTGGCTGATCGCCGGCTCCCTGCTCACCCTGTCGTGGAGCCTCGCGCTCGCGCAGACGGCCCGCGCCGACGGATCGAGCGTGCCGCACACCGCGCTCTCCCTCGCCTATCCGCTGCTCGACATCGCGCTCGTGAGCATGGTGCTCGCGCTGCACTTCCGGCGCTCCGGCGCCAACCGCTCCGCGATCAACACCGCGATCGGCGCCCTCGCCCTGACCGTGATGTGCGACGCGCTGTTCACCTCGCCGCTGCTGCACAACAACTACCGCTCCGGGCAACTGCTGGACGCCGGCTGGTTCGCCGGTTCCCTGCTGCTCGCCCACGCCCCCTGGGTCGCAGCCCGCTCCGGTCACGCCGACGACGAACCGCACACGCGTGTGGTGCACGAGCATCTGCCCGGACAGCGCGGCGCCGCCCAGCATCTGCAGCGCAAGCACCAGGAGTCCGGCCGGTACGCGACCGCCCGCCCGATCACCGGATCACTGGCGGCCCTCACCCCGTACCTCGCCGCGGCCGTGTGCACGCTGGGCATCCTCTACAACGTCCTCAACGGCCGCAGCGTCGACCGTGTCGTGCTGCTCACCGCGGGCACGGTCGTGCTGGCGCTGGTGGTGCGGCAGGGGATCATGCTGCTCGACAACATCACCCTCACCCAGGAACTGGCGCAGAAGGAGAACCACTTCCGCTCCCTGGTGCAGGGCTCCAGCGACGTCATCATGATCGCCGCGCCCAGCGGTGTCCTGCGCTACGTCTCCCCGGCCGCGGCCGGGGTCTACGGACGCTCCGCCGAGGACCTGGTGGGCACCGAACTGGCCGAACTGATCCACCCCGAGGACCTGGGCTGCGTGGTGCACGAGGTGCGCCGCTTCCTCGCCGCCAGCCCGGCCGAGGAACCCACCACCCGGATCGAGTGCCGCTTCCGCTCCGGCGGCGGGGGCGGCTGGCTCAACGTGGAGTCCACGGTCAACCGCCACCACGGCGGCCTGATCTTCAACAGCCGGGACGTCACCGAGAGAGTGCGCCTGCAGGCACAGCTCCAGCACAACGCCGAGCACGACTCGCTCACCGACCTGCCCAACCGCGCCCTGTTCACCCGGCGGGTCCAGCAGGCCCTGTCCGGCCGCCGCTCCACCGACCGCGGCACGGCCGTGCTCTTCATCGACCTGGACGGCTTCAAGGCGGTCAACGACACGATCGGCCACCAGGCCGGGGACGAACTGCTCGTCCAAGCCGCCCGCCGGCTCCAGGAGGCGGTACGGCAGACGGACACGGCCGCCCGGCTCGGCGGCGACGAGTTCGCGGCGCTGATCCTCGGGGACGGCGGCCGCGACCGCGTGGCCCGCGAACGGCAGATCCTGGAGCTCGCCGACCGCCTGCGGGTGACGCTGTCGCAGCCGTACGTCATCGACGGCAACGATGTCCGGGTCGCCGCCTCCATCGGCGTCTCCTTCGCCGAGCCCGGCCTCGGCGCGGGCGAGCTGCTGCGTAACGCCGATCTGGCGATGTACCGCGCCAAGTCGGCCGGCAAGGGCCGCGTCGAGCTGTACAAACCGCAGATGCAGCAGGACGTCGTACGCAAGGCGGAGCTGGCGACGAGACTGCGGGCCGCGCTGCACGACGGCGAGTTCACCCTGCTCCACCAGCCGGTGGTGTCCCTGGAGGACGGCCGGATCACCTCGGTCGCGGCCCAGGCGCGGTGGCGGTCCTCCCGGGGGGTGCTGTTCACCCCGGCCGAGTTCCTGCGGGTCGCGGAGGACAGCGAGAAGACCGCCGAGCTGGGCCGGTGGGTGCTCCAGGAGGCGGTCGAGCAGGCCGCCGAACGCACCGGCACGGGCCACGCGGTACCCGTCGTCGTCCGGATGAGCGCCCGCCGGCTGCTGGACCGCTCGCTGCCGCTCGGCTCGGTCGAGGCGCTGCTGACCCGGCACGGCCTGCCCTCGGGCGCGCTGGTGATCGAGCTGTCCGATCCCGACCCCAAGGTCCTGGACGAGCTGGAGCGGCGCCTGGCCGCCCTCAGACGGCTCGGCGTACGGATCGCGCTGGACGGCTTCGGCAACGGATTCGCGGCGATCACCGCCCTGCGGCGGCTCCCGGTCGACATACTGAAGCTCGACCGCAGCCTCGTCGAGGGCGTCGTCGAGTCCGCGCGGCTGCACAAGATCACCGCTGGGCTGCTGCGCATCGCCGGCGACCTCGGGCTGCAGTCCGTGGCCGACGGGGTGGATCTGCCGGAACAGGCCGTCGCCCTGCGCTCGGTGGGCTGTACTCAGGGGCAGGGCATGGCCTTCGCCGGGCCGCTGGACGAGTACCGGCTGCGCAGGGCACTCACTTCCGGCCATTATCCGGTGCCGCACGGCCCCGTCGAACCCGCTTTCGCGGGCGGCGGCGTCCATGGCTACGAGGATGTGACCACCATCTTCGGAGGCGGGACGGCCCTCCGCTCACATAATGAGACTCCCGTCCCACCCACTTGACAGTATGTGCGCGCCGGGGGGAGGGTCAGTTCCATGCGCACCCGAATTCTCGTACTTGGAAAGCGCGTCGGCTGAAACTGGTGACGTCCGGACGGACCCGGAACTCCCAGTGCACCCACCCGGCGCGCTCCCCTCGCTTGCCTTTAGGCACGAGGGGTTTTTTGTTGCACAGGACAAGCTGTACAACAGCCGCATTCCGCACGAAACCTCGCAAAAACCCTCAGCATCGAGAAGAGAATGCCGATGACCGAGCAGGCCACCGGGGCTCACCCGCAGCCGCGGCCCCGATCCGGAGGACATCAGTCCGCCCCCGAGCACGTCACGGGTGCGCAGTCCCTCATCCGCTCTCTCGAGGAGGTCGGCGCCGACACGGTATTCGGCATTCCCGGCGGTGCGATCCTGCCCGCGTACGACCCGCTGATGGACTCCCGGCGCGTCCGCCACGTCCTCGTCCGGCACGAGCAGGGCGCAGGCCACGCGGCCACCGGCTACGCGCAGGCCACCGGCAAGGTCGGCGTCTGCATGGCCACCTCCGGCCCCGGTGCCACCAACCTGGTCACCCCGATCGCCGACGCCCACATGGACTCGGTGGCGCTGGTGGCGATCACCGGCCAGGTCGCCTCCAAGGCGATCGGCACGGACGCCTTCCAGGAGGCGGACATCGTCGGCATCACCATGCCGATCACCAAGCACAACTTCCTGGTCACCAAGGCCGAGGACATCCCGCGGGTGATCGCGCAGGCGTTCCACATCGCCTCCACCGGCCGCCCCGGCCCGGTCCTGGTCGACATCGCCAAGGACGCCCTCCAGGCGAGGACCGTCTTCTCCTGGCCGCCCACCATGGACCTGCCCGGCTACCGCCCGGTGACCAAGCCGCACGCCAAGCAGATCCGCGAGGCCGCCAAGCTGATCACCGGAGCCAAGCGGCCCGTCCTCTACGTCGGCGGCGGCGTCCTCAAGGCTCGGGCCACCGCCGAGCTGAAGGTCCTCGCCGAGCTGACCGGAGCGCCCGTCACCACCACCCTGATGGCGCTCGGCGCGTTCCCCGACAGCCACCCGCTGCACCTGGGCATGCCGGGCATGCACGGGTCGGTCTCCGCCGTCACCGCGCTGCAGAAGGCCGACCTGATCGTCGCCCTCGGCGCCCGCTTCGACGACCGCGTCACCGGCAAGCTGGACAGCTTCGCGCCGTACGCCAAGATCGTCCACGCCGACATCGACCCGGCCGAGATCGGCAAGAACCGCGCCGCCGACGTGCCGATCGTCGGAGACGCCCGCGAGGTCATCGCCGACCTGATCCAGGCCGTCCAGAAGGAGCACGGCGAGGGCCACCGGGGCGACTACAGCGCCTGGTGGAAGGACCTCTCCCGCTGGCGCGACAACTACCCGCTCGGCTACGACCAGCCCGCGGACGGTTCCCTGGCCCCGCAGCAGGTCATCGAGCGCATCGGACAGCTCGCCCCCGAGGGCACGATCTTCGCGGCGGGCGTCGGCCAGCACCAGATGTGGGCCGCGCACTTCATCCAGTACGAGAAGCCCGCCACCTGGCTGAACTCCGGCGGCGCCGGGACCATGGGCTACGCCGTCCCGGCCGCCATGGGCGCCAAGGCGGGCGCGCCCGACAGGGCCGTCTGGGCGATCGACGGCGACGGCTGCTTCCAGATGACCAACCAGGAGCTCACCACCTGCGCCCTGAACAACATCCCGATCAAGGTCGCCGTCATCAACAACGGCGCCCTCGGGATGGTCCGCCAGTGGCAGACGCTGTTCTACAACCAGCGCTACTCCAACACGGTCCTGCACTCCGGCCCGGACGACGTCAACCCCGAGGCCCGCGGTACCCGCGTCCCCGACTTCGTGAAGCTGTCGGAGGCCATGGGCTGCTACGCGATCCGCTGCGAGTCCCCGGAGGACCTGGACAAGGTCATCGAGGAGGCCAACTCGATCAACGACCGTCCGGTCGTCATCGACTTCATCGTCCACGAGGACGCCATGGTGTGGCCGATGGTCGCCGCAGGCACCTCCAACGACGAGATCATGGCCGCCCGGGACGTCCGCCCCGACTTCGGCGACAACGAAGACGACTGAGAAAGAGCCGAGTTCAGAACATGTCCAAGCACACGCTCTCCGTCCTGGTGGAGAACACCCCGGGCATCCTGGCCAGGATCGCCGCGCTGTTCTCCCGTCGCGGCTTCAACATCGACTCGCTCGCGGTCGGCGTCACCGAGCACCCCGACATCTCCCGCATCACTATCGTGGTGAACGTCGAGGACCTGCCGCTGGAGCAGGTGACCAAGCAGCTCAACAAGCTCGTCAACGTCCTGAAGATCGTCGAACTGGAGCCGTCGCAGGCCGTCGCCCGCGAACTCGTTCTGGTGAAGGTGCGCGCCGACAACGAGACGCGCTCCAAGATCGTCGAGATCGTCCAGCTGTTCCGCGCCAAGACGGTCGACGTCTCCCCGGAGGCCGTCACCATCGAGGCCACCGGCTCCAGCGACAAGCTGGAGGCCATGCTGAAGATGCTGGAGCCCTTCGGCATCAAGGAACTGGTCCAGTCCGGCACGATCGCGATCGGCCGTGGCGCCCGCTCGATCACCGACCGGTCGCTGCGCGCCCTCGACCGGTCGGCGTAGGACGGATTCGGGCGGCCGGGGGACACCGGCCGCCCGTATACCGAGACCCTGAGACTTCCCCTCCCGCCACCGTCATACGGTGGGACGCAACACCTGCACTCAAGGAGAGAACCCAAAGTGGCCGAGCTGTTCTACGACGCCGACGCCGACCTGTCCATCATCCAGGGCCGCAAGGTCGCGGTCATCGGGTACGGCAGCCAGGGCCACGCCCACGCGCTGTCGCTCCGTGACTCGGGTGTCGACGTCCGCGTCGGTCTGCACGAGGGCTCCAAGTCCAAGGCCAAGGCCGAGGAGCAGGGCCTGCGCGTGGTGACCCCCGCCGAGGCCGCGGCCGAGGCCGACGTCATCATGATCCTCATCCCGGACCCGATCCAGGCCCAGGTCTACGAGGAGTCCATCGCCCCGAACCTGAACGACGGCGACGCGCTGTTCTTCGCGCACGGCTTCAACATCCGGTTCGGCTTCATCAAGCCCCCGGTCGGCGTGGACGTCGCCCTGGTCGCCCCGAAGGGTCCGGGCCACCTGGTCCGCCGCCAGTACGAGGAGGGCCGCGGCGTCCCCGCGATCGCCGCCGTCGAGCAGGACGCCACCGGCAACGCCTTCCCGCTGGCCCTCTCGTACGCCAAGGCCATCGGTGGCACCCGGGCCGGTGTCATCAAGACGACCTTCACCGAGGAGACCGAGACCGACCTGTTCGGCGAGCAGGCCGTGCTGTGCGGCGGCACCTCCGCCCTGGTCAAGGCCGGCTTCGAGACCCTGGTCGAGGCGGGTTACCAGCCGGAGATCGCCTACTTCGAGTGCCTGCACGAGCTGAAGCTGATCGTCGACCTCATGTACGAGGGCGGCCTGGAGAAGATGCGCTGGTCGGTCTCCGAGACCGCCGAGTGGGGCGACTACGTCACCGGCCCGCGCGTGATCACCGACGCCACCAAGGCCGAGATGAAGCAGGTCCTCGCGGAGATCCAGGACGGCACCTTCGCCCGGAACTGGATGGACGAGTACCACGGCGGTCTGAAGAAGTACAACGAGTACAAGAGCCAGGACTCCGAGCACCTGCTGGAGACCACCGGCAAGCAGCTGCGCAAGCTGATGAGCTGGGTCGACGAGGAGGCCTGAGCCTCATGACGGCGGGGCCGGAGTGTGGCGCTCCGGCCCCGTTGTCCAACCCGTCCAGCCACGGATGGGTGATCCTTCCGCACAGGCGAAGTACGCACCTCGTCGCGCTACTAGACTGCTGCAAAACATACGCGTCAGGCCCACAGCGTCGTGCGTCTTCCACGCGGCTAGCCCCTCCTCCGCCTGCGGCCGTCGGGACGGCCGTCCGCACGCATTGGACTTGTGAGGACTCACGTGAGCTCGAAACCTGTCGTACTCATCGCTGAAGAGCTGTCGCCCGCGACCGTGGACGCGCTTGGCCCGGACTTCGAGATCCGCCACTGCAACGGCGCCGACCGCGCCGAACTGCTCCCGGCCATCGCCGACGTCGACGCGATCCTGATCCGCTCGGCCACCAAGGTCGACGCCGAGGCCATCTCCGCCGCGAGCAAGCTGAAGGTCGTCGCACGAGCCGGCGTCGGCCTGGACAACGTGGACGTCTCCGCCGCCACCAAGGCCGGCGTGATGGTCGTCAACGCCCCGACCTCCAACATCGTGACCGCCGCCGAGCTGGCCTGCGGTCTGATCCTCGCCACCGCCCGCCACATCCCGCAGGCCAACGCCGCGCTGAAGAACGGCGAGTGGAAGCGCAGCAAGTACACCGGTGTCGAGCTGGCCGAGAAGACCCTCGGTGTCGTCGGACTCGGCCGCATCGGCGCCCTCGTCGCCCAGCGCATGTCCGCCTTCGGTATGAAGGTCGTCGCCTACGACCCCTACATCCAGCCCGCGCGCGCCGCCCAGATGGGCGTGAAGGTGCTCTCGCTGGACGAGCTGCTCGAGGTCGCCGACTTCATCACCGTCCACCTGCCGAAGACCCCCGAGACGGTCGGTCTGATCGGCGACGAGGCGCTGCGCAGGGTCAAGCCCAGCGTGCGCATCGTCAACGCCGCGCGCGGTGGCATCGTGGACGAGGAGGCGCTGTACTCCGCCCTCAAGGAGGGCCGGGTCGCCGGCGCGGGCCTCGACGTGTACGCCAAGGAGCCCTGCACGGACTCCCCGCTGTTCGAGTTCGACCAGGTCGTGGCCACCCCGCACCTCGGCGCCTCCACCGACGAGGCCCAGGAAAAGGCCGGAATCGCCGTCGCCCGCTCGGTGCGCCTCGCCCTCGCCGGCGAGCTGGTCCCGGACGCGGTGAACGTCCAGGGCGGTGTCATCGCCGAGGACGTCAAGCCGGGCCTGCCGCTCGCCGAGCGCCTCGGCCGCATCTTCACCGCGCTCGCCGGTGAGGTCGCGGTCCGCCTCGACGTCGAGGTCTACGGCGAGATCACCCAGTACGACGTGAAGGTGCTGGAGCTCTCCGCGCTCAAGGGCGTCTTCGAGGACGTCGTCGACGAGACGGTCTCCTACGTCAACGCCCCGCTGTTCGCGCAGGAGCGCGGTGTCGAGGTGCGCCTGACGACCAGCTCGGAGTCCCCGGACCACCGCAACGTCGTCACCGTGCGCGGCACCCTGGGCACCGGCGAGGAGGTCTCGGTCTCCGGAACGCTGGCCGGCCCGAAGCACCTGCAGAAGATCGTCGCCGTCGGCGACTACGACGTGGACCTCGCGCTCGCCGACCACATGGTCGTCCTGCGCTACGAGGACCGTCCGGGTGTCGTCGGCACCGTCGGCCGCATCCTCGGCGAGGCGGGCATCAACATCGCCGGCATGCAGGTCGCCCGTGCCGGGGTCGGCGGCGAGGCGCTGGCCGTGCTGACCGTGGACGACACGGTGCCCTCCGCGGTGCTGGCCGAGGTGTCCGAGGAGATCGGCGCCACGTCGGCCCGTTCGGTGAACCTGGTCTGAGCGTCGCCCGTGGGGGCCCCGCCCCCACGAGGTGAGGAACGCCGGTCGGGGGGGGGGGCGGGGCGGGGGCGCCCCCGCCGCGGGACACGACGG
>NZ_JBEXPR010000034.1:0-85215 GCF_040612135.1 Streptomyces sp. NPDC006458
CATCGACCGGACCACCTACAAAGCAGCCATCAACATCACCATGCTCACAACCAGCACTTGACGCCCCGGCCCCGCCCTTAACTGAACGGCGTTGCCTCTAGGGGCGGTCGCCCTCAGGGGCTTGCCGTCTGCCTCCACCCCCTTTTATAGTCGTAGTGACTATAAAAGGGGGTGGAGGCCGTGGAGAGCTACGACAAGCACGCGTACGAACCCTTCGCCGTCACCGTCGACCTCGCCGTCCTCACCCTGCGCGAGGGCGCGCTGCACGTCCTGCTCGTCGAGCGCGGACAGGAGCCCTACGCCGGCCGCTGGGCACTGCCCGGCGGCTTCGTGCTGCCCGAGGAGTCGGCCGAGACGGCCGCCCGGCGCGAGCTCGCCGAGGAGACGGGCCTGGCCGACGTCTCCGGGCTGCACCTGGAGCAGTTGCGGACCTACAGCGAACCGGACCGCGACCCCCGGATGCGGGTCGTGTCGGTCGCCTTCACCGCGCTGCTGCCCGACGCCCCCGAGGCGCGCGGCGGCGGGGACGCGGCCGAGGCGCGCTGGCTGCCGTACGGCACGGCGGGGCCGCTGGCCTTCGACCACGACCGGATCCTGGCCGACGCCCACGACCGGGTCGGCGCCCGGCTGGAGCACACCTGCCTCGCCACCGCCTTCTGCCCGCCCGAGTTCACCCTCGGCGAGCTCCAGCAGGTCTACGAGACCGTGTGGGGCACCCCCCTGGACCGGCCCAACTTCCGCCGCAAGGTGCTCGCCACCCCCGGCTTCGTGGAACCCGTGCCCGGTGCCGCGCGGCTGACCGGGGGCCGAGGCAAACCGGCCGCCGTCTACCGCGCGGGCACCGCCACCGCACTGCATCCGCCCCTGCTCCGACCGTCCCGGGAAGGCCGTGCCGAATGACCAGCATCGTGGGGAAGAACGCCGCCACCGGGGCCCTGCTGGGGCTCGCCCTGGGCGACGCGCTCGGGTTTCCGACCGAGTTCGACGACGTCCCCTCCATCCTCGCCAGGTGCGGGCCCTGGCGGCGGATGGAACTGCCGGCCCACGCGATCGTCAGCGACGACACCCAGATGACCCTCGCGCTCGGCCGCGGCCTGCGCACCACCATGGACCGGGGCGCGCTCGCCCCGAAGCGGCTGGAGCGGCCGCTGCGCGAGGAGTTCGTGGACTGGTACCGGTCGCCGGAGAACAACCGGGCCCCCGGCAACACCTGCCTGCGCGCCTGCGACCTGCTCAAGGCCGAGGGCCGGGCCTGGCAGGACGCCAGCCAGATCGACTCCAAGGGCTGCGGCGCCAACATGCGGGTCGCGCCCATCGGCCTCGCCCCCGGGCTGAGCGACGAACAGCGCGCGGGCGCCGCCCAGTTGCAGGCCGCCCTCACCCACGGCCATCCGACCGCGCTCGCCGCCTCCGACCTCACCGCGCACGCCGTACGGCTGCTCGCCCAGGGTGCCGAGCCGACCGGCCTGGTCGGGCTGCTGCGGTCGTACGCCTACGACAACCGCACCCGCTACCACCACACCTGGCTCGGCGATCTGTGGACCCGCGCCCAGGACCCGTCGCCGGAGCACTTCATCGCGCGCGGCTGGGACGACTGCCTCGCCGCCCTGGCACGGCTCCAGCAGGCGCTGCGCGACCCCTCGCCCGAGACCGACCCGTGCCTGGCCACCGGGGAGGGCTGGATCGCCGAGGAGGCGCTGGCGACCGGGCTGCTGTGCTTCCTGCTGTTCGTCGACGAGCCGCTGACCGCGCTGCGCCGGGCCGCCTGCTCCTGCGGGGACTCCGACTCCATCGCCTGTCTCGCGGGCGCCTTCGCGGGGGCGTACCTGGGCGCGGCGGCCTGGCCGGCCGAGTGGGCGGACCGGATCGAGTACCACGGCGAACTGGTGGCGCTCGGGGCGCTGTGGGACATGTGACGGAGGCCGGGCGGGGTGCGGCGGGTGCCGGACGCCGGGGTGCTCACGGCATGTGACTATGGAGCGCCTCCAGGCGGACTCGAGCCGCACGCCGTTCCCGCGCGAGCTGACTACGCTGGTCAGGCCAACAGCACAGACGCAGACCAGCGAGGAGCAGCACCGTGGCGGTACGAGCGGTCCGGGGGGCCGTGCAACTGGAGCGGGACGAGGCCGGGCACATGGAGGAACGGGTCGGCGCGCTCCTCACCGAGCTCCTGGAGCGCAACGGCCTGACCACCGAGGATCTGATCAGCATCTGGTTCACGGCCACACCCGACCTGCACAGCGACTTCCCCGCGGTGGCCGCCCGCAGGCTCGGCATCGTCGACGTGCCGCTGATCTGTGCCCAGGAGCTGGAGGTCGAGGGGGCGATGCCGCGCGTCGTCCGGGTCCTCGCCCACATCGAATCCGACCGGCCGCGCGCCGACATCGCCCATGTGTACCTCGGTGCGGCCGCCGCCCTGCGTAAGGACATCGCCCAGTGAGGACCGCACTCGTCATAGGAACCGGGCTCATCGGCACCTCGGTGGCCCTGGCCCTCGCCCAGCGGGGCGTCACCGTCCATCTCGCCGACCACGACCCCGAGCAGGCCCGTACGGCGGCCGCGCTGGGGGCAGGCACCGACGAGGAGCCCGCGGGGCGGGTCGACCTCGCGGTGGTCGCCGCGCCGCCCGCGCACGTGGCCGCGGTGCTCGCCGACGCCATGCGCCGGGACGTGGCCTACGGCTACCTCGACGTGGCCAGCGTCAAGGGCGGCCCGCGCCGCGAGCTGGAGGAGCTGGGCCTGGACCTGTCGCGCTACCTCGGCACCCACCCGATGTCCGGCCGGGAGAAGTCGGGCCCGCTGGCCGCGACCGGCGACCTCTTCGAGGGCCGGCCCTGGGTGCTCACGCCGACCCGGGAGACCGAGACCGAGGTGCTGAACCTCGCCCTGGAGCTGGTCTCGCACTGCCGTGCCGTCCCGGTCGTCATGGACGCCGACGCCCACGACCGCGCGGTCGCCCTCGTCTCGCACATGCCCCACCTGGTGTCCAGCATGGTCGCCGCACGCCTGGAGAACGCCGAGGAGGCCGCCGTACGGCTGTCCGGGCAGGGCATCCGGGACGTGACCCGGATCGCGGGCTCCGACCCCAGGATGTGGATCGACATCCTCTCCGCGAACCCCGGGCCGGTCGCCGACCTGCTCGCGGACGTCTCCGCCGACCTCGGCGAGACGGTCCGGGCGCTGCGGGCCCTGGAGTCCTCCGACGAGGACAAGCGGCGCGAGGGCGCGGTCGGCATCGAGGACGTGCTGCGGCGCGGCAACGCCGGGCAGATACGGGTCCCCGGCAAGCACGGCTCGGCGCCCCGGGTGTACGAGACGGTGGCCGTGCTCATCGACGACCAGCCCGGACAGCTGGCCCGGATCTTCGCCGACGCCGACCGGGCCGGGGTCAACATCGAGGACGTGCGCATCGAGCACGCGACCGGGCAGCAGGCGGGTCTGGTGCAGCTCATGGTGGAGCCCAAGGCCGCGCCGATGCTGACGGCGGCCCTGCGCGAGCGGGGCTGGTCGATCCGGCAGTAGGGCATCCCCACGGGGCCGGGGCCGAGGGTGCTTCGGACGCCTTCCGGGATCTTGAGGAGCGGGCAGAGAGGGACCGGCCGTACAGGGCCGGTCCCTCCGGCAGTAAGAGGCGCGCCGCGGGGCCGGTAACCTTGTGCGGGGCGCTCTGACGTCCCGCACCCCACCAGCCTCACCGCACCAGGAAGGTGTCCCTCCGTGGAAAACGGCGCCGCCCAGCCCGTGATTGTCGCCATCGACGGCCCCTCCGGCACCGGCAAGTCGAGCACCTCCAAGGCCGTGGCCGCCCAGCTCGGCCTCAGCTACCTGGACACCGGTGCCCAGTACCGGGCGATCACCTGGTGGATGGTGACCAACGGGATCGACGTCGAGGACCCGACCGCGATCGCCGCGGTGGCGGGCAAGCCCGAGATCATCTCCGGCACCGACCCGGACGGGCCGACGATCACCGTCGACGGCACCGACGTCGCCGGGCCGATCCGCACCCAGGAGGTCACCTCCCAGGTCAGCGCGGTCAGCGCGGTGCCCGAGGTCCGGGCCCGGATCACCGAGCTCCAGCGCTCCATCGCGGCCGACACGGAGCGCGGCATCGTGGTCGAGGGGCGGGACATCGGCACGACCGTGCTGCCCGACGCCGATCTGAAGATCTTCCTGACCGCATCGGCGGAGGCACGTGCCGCCCGCCGCAGCGGAGAGCTGAAGGGCGCCGACGTGCACTCGACCCGCGAGGCGCTGCTCAAGCGTGACGCGGCCGACTCCAGCCGCAAGACCTCGCCGCTGGCCAAGGCCGGCGACGCGGTCGAGGTCGACACCACCGACCTCACGCTGGCGCAGGTCATCGAGTGTGTCGTCACCCTCGTCGAGGAGAAGCGAGCGGGAAAGTGAGCCTTCCGTCCGAGCGGGGTGCCGGGATTCCGTCCGAGCAGAGCGCCGAGACAGGGCGCCGGATCGGCGTCGGCCTGATGTACGGGCTGTGGAAGCCGCGTGTGCTGGGCGCCTGGAAGGTGCCGGCGGCCGGGCCGGTGATCTTCGCCGTCAACCACAGCCACAACATCGACGGCCCGATGGTCATGGGCGTGTGCCCGCGGCCCGTGCACTTCCTGATCAAGAAGGAGGCCTTCATCGGCCCCCTCGACCCCTTCCTGACCGGCATCGGCCAGCTGAAGGTGGACCGCGCGGCCGCCGACCGCACGGCGATCACCCGGGCGCTGGGCGTGCTGCAGAACGGCGGCGCCCTCGGGATCTTCCCGGAGGGCACGCGGGGTGAGGGCGACTTCGCCTCGCTGCGCGCCGGCCTCGCCTACTTCGCGGTCCGTGGCGGCGCGCCGATCGTCCCGGTCGCCGTCCTGGGAAGCTCCGAGCGCCGCGGACGGTTGATAAAGGCGCTGCCGCCGTTGCGCAGCCGCGTCGACGTCGTCTTCGGCGAGCCCTTCGACGCGGGCGACGGCAGCGGCCGCCGCACCCGCCGGGCGCTGGACGAGGCGACCGAGCGGATCCAGAAGCAGCTCACCGAGCACCTGGAGAGCGCCAGGCGCCTGACCGGGCGCTGAGCGACGAAAACGCCGGGCGCCCCACCGGGTGCTGGGCGAAACTGAGTAGTGGATCACCTCTGGCGGGAGGTCCACCGATCACCACGATGAACGAGGTACGGACTTCATGAACGACCACATCCAGCCCGATGGCTCGGCCGAGCACGAGTACGACCACGGGGCGCTCGGCGACGCCGAGTACGCGGAGTTCATGGAGCTCGCCGTGGAGGAGGGCTTCGCCCTCGAGGACGTCGAGGGCGCCATCGAGGCGGCCGGTCACGGCCCGCTGCCGGTGCTCGCCGTCGTCGGCCGTCCGAACGTCGGCAAGTCGACCCTGGTGAACCGGATCATCGGCCGCCGCGAGGCCGTCGTCGAGGACAAGCCCGGCGTCACCCGCGACCGCGTCACCTACGAGGCCGAATGGGCGGGCCGCCGCTTCAAGGTCGTCGACACCGGCGGCTGGGAGCAGGACGTCTTCGGTATCGACGCCTCCGTGGCCGCGCAGGCCGAGTTCGCCATCGAGGCGGCCGACGCGGTGGTCTTCGTCGTGGACGCCAAGGTCGGCGCCACCGACACCGACGAGGCCGTCGTGCGGCTGCTGCGCAAGGCGGGCAAGCCCGTGGTGCTGTGCGCCAACAAGGTCGACGGCCCGAGCGGTGAGGCGGACGCCACCTACCTGTGGTCGCTGGGCCTGGGGGAGCCGCACCCCGTGTCCGCACTGCACGGCCGTGGCACCGGCGACATGCTGGACGCCGTCCTGGAGGCGCTGCCCGAGGCGCCGGAGCAGAGCTTCGGCGGGACGGGTGTGGGCGGTCCGCGCCGCATCGCGCTGATCGGACGCCCGAACGTCGGCAAGTCCTCGCTGCTGAACAAGGTGGCCGGCGAGGAGCGTGTCGTCGTCAACGAACTCGCGGGCACCACCCGCGACCCGGTCGACGAGCTGATCGAACTGGGCGGCGTCACCTGGAAGTTCGTCGACACGGCCGGCATCCGCAAGCGGGTCCACCTCCAGCAGGGCGCCGACTACTACGCCTCGCTGCGCACCGCGGCCGCCGTCGAGAAGGCCGAGCTCGCCGTCATCCTGATCGACGCCTCCGAGAACATCTCGGTGCAGGACCAGCGCATCGTGACCATGGCCGTCGAGGCCGGGCGCGCGGTGGTGGTGGCCTTCAACAAGTGGGACACCCTCGACGAGGAGCGCCGCTACTACCTGGAGCGGGAGATCGAGACCGAGCTGGGTCAGATCGCCTGGGCGCCCCGGGTGAACGTCTCGGCGCGCACCGGCCGGCACATGGAGAAGCTGGTCCCGGCGATCGAGACGGCCCTCGCGGGCTGGGAGACGCGGGTCCCCACCGGCCGGCTGAACGCCTTCCTGGGCGAGCTGGTCGCGGCCCACCCGCACCCCGTCCGCGGCGGCAAGCAGCCGCGCATCCTCTTCGGCACCCAGGCCGGCACCAAGCCGCCGCGGTTCGTGCTCTTCGCCTCCGGCTTCATCGAGGCGGGCTACCGGCGCTTCATCGAGCGCCGGCTGCGCGAGGAGTTCGCCTTCGAGGGCACGCCGATCCACATCTCCGTACGGGTGCGCGAGAAGCGCGGCGCGAAGAAGAAGTGACCAGGCCACAGAAGAAGAAGTGACCGCGCACAAAGGGGCGGCCTCCTTCTCGGAGGCCGCCCCTTTCGTGTCAGTTCCCGCGTGTACCCGGCGGCAGCGCAGCCGGCACATGCGTCATCGTGCCGAGCTGCCCGACGCGCTGCCACTGCGACTGCTGCCCGGTGCCCTGCCGGGCGCTGCTCGCGCCCGCGCTGTAGGCGCTGTACGAGCTGCTGAAGGAACTGCTGAACGAGCCCGGGTACGCCCCTGGGTGACGACTGCCGAACGCGGTGAAGCCCAGTTCCTCCTCGCCGCTGCGGTCGCCCGGCAGTGAGCGGAAGGTCTTGACGTACTCGGCGTAGAGCGCGTCGTAGATCGGCGTGGCCGAGGGACCACCGTCGTTGGCCGCTCGCGCGGACGGAATCGGCGGGGGAACCTGGCGGCGGGGGACGGAGTATGCGTGCACGTATGTCCAAACGACCGAGCCGTGGAAGGGATGCGGCGCCGCACGCCCTGAAGGGGCGCGAGGAACCGCGCGAGCGACCACAGCCGCCCCGCAGCCCGCCCACCACCCCGGAGCCCCGCTCAGCAGGCGAGACTCACGTACCCGCCAGAGGCAGCGCCGCCCCGACCAACTTCCCGTTCGCCGCGGCCTTGTCCAGCGCGTCGCGCAGCAGGTCCTCGCGGGGCTGCCGCCCGATGGACCCCACCGGCGCGGCGAACATCAGCACCTGCTGGTGCTTGTTCGCGGCGGCCCGCCACCCCTCCGTCACCTGAAGCGGCTGATGCGCCTGCCACCAGGCCACCGGCTGGCCGCCGTTCGGACCGGGCTGGAGCACCGCGTGCAGCTGTCCCATGGCCAGCAGCACCGACCACCCGTGCTGCACCCGCGGTACCGCCGACAGCTCGGTGACCGGCATGAAGCCCTGCTCGATGAGCAGCGGCAGGAAGTCGTCGCCCAGCGCGGTGGAGCCGGGCCGCACGATCGGGCCGGTCGGCTCGACGACCAGGGCCGGGTGCAACTCCCCGGCGATCAGCACGAGTCCGCTGGTCACACCGAGGACGGCCTGCTCGGGCACGATCTTGTCCGGCTCCAGGTCGACGGTGTCACCGCTGATCGACCGCACGGCCCCGCGCAACTGCTCCTCGGTGACCTGGACGACCTGCGAGGGCAGACAGCCCGCGTGGGCGAAGGCCAGCACGGCGGTCTCGTCCCCGACGAACAGGACGGTGCTGGTGGGCTCCTGCTCCGAGTCACCCGGGGTGCGGCAGGACGTGCAGTCGTAGCTGCCGGGGGCGTTGACTCCGGCGAGCAGCCGGTCTGCTTCTTCGTCGCCGATCTCGGCGCGTACCTCGTCACTGAGGTCGAGCATGCGCGGCACGGGTGGCTCCCTGGGGATGCGGGGTCGGGCGAGGCCGGGCGGCCTCATGAAGATGACAACGGGGGAGTTGTGGCGGTGGTCACGCTGCTCGGCGAACGGAATCGAACCATCCGACGCGCAGGGTCACAATGCGCACGGAATCGGCCACTCATCGTCAAGTAAGGCAAAGGCGAGGGAACTTGAACCGGTGAGCTGGGTCACAGATTGTCACGTGACCAGGTCGTGACCTGGTCGACAAATCGGGAAATCCAGCCATCAAGTGGACAGTCGTAGTGCGGTGATACCGCCGGTAACGGCGAACTGGCCTGGAATGACGAGAAGTTGGTTGATGGGACTCGCCACGCTCCGTACATTCATCGGCCGTGTGCAACGAGCACCGCTCGGGTACGTCCGCCGATCAGCACGAAGCACGAAGCACGAAGCGTCACCAAGCAGTGAGCAGTGAGTACCACGTTCCACGCACTGCGCACCGAGTACTGAGAACGAGCAGTACGACCCCCGTGGCGGACGGGTGGAGCACGCGGAACGCGCCGATGCGCGCAAGCGTGCCCCGCTCTGGGGGACCCCGGGTCCGTAGAGAGGGATGCTCATGTCCGAATGTGCCGATACCACCCGCGCCACCTCCTCCCGCACGACGCGCACGACGCGCACGACGGCGGCTCTCGCCGGGGCGGCCCTGCTGGCCCCGCTCGGGCTGCTGGCCGCGACCGGCGACGCGCAGGCGGCGGACAGCGGAGTGTGGGACCGCATCGCCCAGTGCGAGAGCGGCGGAAACTGGCACATCAACACCGGGAACGGCTACTACGGCGGACTCCAGTTCTCCGCCGGCACCTGGAACGCCTACGGCGGCTCCGCCTACGCCCCGACCGCGGACGGCGCCGGGCGTGAGCAGCAGATCGCCGTGGCCACCAGGGTCCAGCAGGCCCAGGGCTGGGGCGCCTGGCCGACCTGCGCGGCCCGCGCGGGCGCTTACGGCGGCGCACCCGCGGCTCCGGCGACCTCGTCGTCCCCGAGCACTCCCGGCACCCCGGGCACCCCGGGCACCCCGAAGGCGGACTCCGCCCCGGCCGAGCCCGCCGAGGCTCCCGCCCGCACCGTGAACCACACCGACCGGGCCGCCTCCCGCGGGGACTACACGGTCCGCCGCGGCGACACGCTCAGCTCCGTCGCCGACCGGCACGGCATCAGCTGGCAGGCGCTGTACGCCGCCAACAAGGCCGTCATCGGTGCCGATCCCGACCTGATCCTGCCCGGCCTGCGCCTCGACGTCTGAGCCGCGGTTCCCGGCACACGAGGCCCCACCCGGTCCGCCGACCGGGTGGGGCCCCGCCCGCGTCGGGCGCGGCTGATGCGGCCGGGCGCGGCCCGCTGCTTAGCGTGGCCCGATGCCGCACCCGCGCTCCGTCGTGCTCGCCGCCCTCGCCCTGTTCGCCGCTCTCACCCCGGCCGCCGCGCAGGCCGCGCCGCTGTCGCGTCCGCCGGACACCGCCGTCGCGCGCGCACCGTACGCGTGCGCGGACGACGAATGGCCCTGGGGCTGCATCGCCGAGTGCGAGAGCAGCGGCCGCTGGCACGCCAACACCGGCAACGGCTACTACGGCGGACTCCAGTTCTGGCAGCCCACCTGGGAGGCGTACGGCGGCCTGAAGTACGCCCGCCGCGCGGACCTCGCCACCCGGGCCCAGCAGATCGCCGTGGCCCGCGAGGTGCTCGCGTGGCAGGGCTGGCAGGCCTGGCCCGCGTGCTCCCGGAAGTACGGCCTCTCCGGCCGGATGCACACCGTCAGGTCCGGCGACACCCTCTTCGCGCTCGCCCGCAAGTACGGCGTCAAGGGTGGCTGGAGCGGCCTGTACGAGGCCAACGCGAAGGCCCTCGGGAGCCGTCCGGACCTGCTGCGGATCGGCATGCTGCTGGTCATCCCGAAGGGCTCGGCCCGCTAGGCGCCTACCGCCGGGGCCGGGGCACCCGCCTGCCGGCCGGTCACTCGCCGCCCCGGCCCGCCGCCCGCCGCCACCACTGCGCGGCCTCCCCGCCGAACACCACCGCGCCCCGCCGCAGTTCGTACACGAACGCCCTGGTGCCGTGCAGGGCCGGCGGCAGCCGCTGTTCGGCGATCACCACGCACGCGTCCAGCCCGGCCAGCAGCTCGTAGGTGCGGGCCGCGACCTGGGGCGACATGCCCTGCGCGGGCTCGTCGACCAGCACCACGCGCGCGTGGGAGAGCAGCGCGCCCGCCAGGGCAAGCATCCGCTGCTCCCCGCCGGACAGGGTGCCCGCGCGCCGGTCCAGAAGCGGGGCGAGCTGCGGGTAGGCCGTCAGGGCGGGCCCGTGGCCGGGGGCGCGGAGCTCCAGGTTCTCGCGGACCGTCAGGGAACCGAAGACGGCCCGGCGTTCGGGCACCATGCACAGGCCCGCGCGGGCCCTGCGGTGCGCGGGCAGCCGTGTCACGTCCGTGCCGTCCCAGACGACCGCCCCGCCCGCCAGCGGCACGGTCCCGGCCAGCGCCCGCAGCACGGTCGTGCGGCCCGAGCCGTTGCGGCCCAGCAGCACGGTCAGACCGGGGGAGGGGGCGGCCAGGGTGACGCCGTGCAGGGCCTCCAGGGGGCCGTAGCGCACGCGCGCGTGGCGCAGGGACATCGTCATGCTCCGACCTCGCGCGCGTGCAGGACGCTGCCGGGCGGGCCGCCGGCGACGATCCGGCCCGCCGCCATCACATGCACGACGTCGGCGAGGTCCGCCACCAGGTCGAGGTCGTGCTCGACGACGAGCAGCGCGGTGCCGTCGGCGGCCAGGGCGGCGAGCACCCCGGCCAGGGCGGTGACCTCCTGGGTGTCCAGGCCGGCCGCGGGTTCGTCGAGGAGGAGCACGCGCGGGCCCGTCGCGAGGGCGCGGGCCAGTTCCACCCGGCGCAGGGTGCCGGTGGGGAGGTCCACGGCCGGCCGGTCGCGCACGCCGTCGAGCCCGAACAGGGCCAGCGCCCGGTCCGTGGCGCCCGCGCCGCCGCGGCCCTGTTCGGCGCCCACCCGGACGTTCTCGGCCACGGTGAGCGAGGGGAACACCGCGAGCTGCTGGAAGGAACGGGCGATGCCGAGACGGCTGCGCGCGTGCGCGGGAAGCGCGGTGATGTCCTGCCCGTCGAGCAGCACCCTGCCGCGCGCGGGGCGCAGGGTTCCCGCGAGACAGTCGAACAGGGTGCTCTTCCCGGCGCCGTTGGGGCCGACGACCGCCGTGATCCGGCCGGTGCGCACCTCCAGGCCGACGCCGCTGAGCGCGGCGAAGTCGCCGTAGAGCACGTGCAGATCGCGGGTGGTCAGCAGGGGCGTGGCGGGGGCGCGGCGGCGGACCGGGGCCCGCAGGGGAGGCGCCGGCGGCCCGGGGGCCGGGAGTTCGCGGGCGGGCGCGCCGCTTCGCAGGCTCGCCCGCACCCGCCGCCCCGCCCGGGTCAGCCGGGTCCGGGGCCCCTGCCGCAGCCGTGCGGTCGCCGAGCGCAGTGTCTCGTACGGGCCGGACGGGAAGCGGCCCACCAGCGCCGCCAGGACGCCGATCAGGGCCGCGGCCACTCCGCCCCGGGCGCCCGCGTCCAGGCCGACCAGGAGGGCCGCGGCGGCGAGGGCGCCGAGGGTGCTGTCGGCGCCGAGGACGACGACAGCGGCGAACCAGAGCAGGCTGCGGACGGGGTCGTAGGCGGAGGGGTCGAAGGCGCGCAGGCCCATGCCGAGCAGGGCGCCACCCAGGGCGGCCAGGGCGGCGCCCGCCACGAACGCCAGCAGCTTCAGGGAGGGAACCCGCACGCCCGCCGCCGACGCCCCCGCCTCATGGTCGCGCATCGCCGCCAGGGCCCGGCCGGTACGGCCCCGGCGCAGGGCGTGCACCGCCCACAGGGCGGCCGCCAGCAGCACCAGCTCCAGGACGTAGTACGCCCGGTCCCCCTCGAACCCGGCCGGGCGGCCCAGCGACAGGCCGTGCGTGGCGTACGGCTGGTCGAAGACGAAGCGGCTCACCGCGACGCCCACCGCGAAGGTGGCCAGCGCCAGCGCGAGACCGCGGCGGCCGATCGCCGGCCAGCCGGTGAGCAGGCCCAGCGGGGCGACCAGGAGCACGGCCACCGCCAGGGCGGCCAGCTCGGGCAGCCGGGGCAGCCCGGGGAAGCGCCCGGCCGCGAGCAGCGCGGTGAACAGGGCGCCCAGACCGGCGTAGGCCGCCTGCCCCAGGGAGATCTGGCCACCCCGGCCGGTCACCACCACCAGCGACAGCAGCACCACCGCCAGCGCCGGGACCTGCACCGCGGTGTGCAGGTCCGAGCCCGCGAAGCCCAGGGGCAGCAGGAACAGGACCACGACCACCGTCCAGGCGCCGGGAGGGGTCGCCACCCGGGCCGTCGCCGTGCGCGGCAGCGCGTCGCGCGTGCCCACGCCCGGCAGCACCAGCGCGGCCACCAGCAGCGCGACCACGAACAGGTTCGCGCCCACCGCCTGGAGCAACGGCTCGCCCCAGCCCGAGGGATGCAGCCGCGTCAGCTGGCTCTGCGCCACGCCGATACCGAGCGCCACCACGATCGCCACCGGCAGACTGCGCATCCGCGCGGCCACCGCGACCGCCACCACCTCCATCACCAGCAGCGGCATGCCGTACGGATCGAGACGTACGTAGGGCGCGAGCAGCACGCCCGTCAGGCCGGCCGTGAAGGCACCGAACGCCCAGCCCGCCGCCGCCACCCGGTCCGCGTCGATGCCGCCCAGCACGGCGAGCGAGCGGTCGTCCACCACCGCGCGCAGCTCCCGGCCGAAGCGCGTCCAGCGGATCAGCGCGCCGAGGCCAGCCGCGAGCAGCACCACCACCGCGAGCTGGCCCCAGGGGTCCGTCGACAGCAGCTCCGGGGCGTCGTCCCGCGCCCCCCGACCCCACAGCAGCGCCGACCCGCCCACCAGCAGCACGAACACGCCGATGGACGCCACCAGGGTCTGCGCCGGATCACCGCCGAGCACCGACAGCGGCCGGAAGACGAAACGCTCCAGCACGACCCCGAGGCCCGGGGCCACCACCAGCAGCGTCACCATGGCCCCGAGCCACAGCGGCCATCCCCACTCGACCACGCAACCGCGCAGCACATAGGCGCACACCACGGCGATCGCCCCGTGCGCGAAGTTCAGCACGCCCGTCGCGCGGTACGTCGCGATCAGCCCGATCCCGGTGAGCGCGGCCGCGCTGCCGACCGACAGGCCCGCCAGGGTGAGGTCGTAGGTGAGGGAGGACATCAGGCGTCCGACGGGGCGGGCTCGCAGATCGGGCACGGTTCCAGCTCGCCGTCCGCGAGCAGGGCCGCGTCCACCGGCACGGCCTCCGCCCTGCCCGCCACCAGCGGGCAGTCCGCGCGGTGCAGCAGCGTGCCGCCCGGCACCGTCAGCAGCTCCCGCGCGACCGCCACCCGGCCCGCGGCGTCCCGTGCCCGCCGCTCGCCCTCGGCGGGCTCCTCGGCCGTCAGCAGCCCGTACAGCTCCTCCACGCGCGCGGCGGCGAGCGCGTCCCGGCCGTGGGCCAGCAGCACCGCGCCCGCCACGATCAGGGCGGCCCCCGGGATCGTGCAGGAGGCGAGATACGGCAGCTGGCGTTCCGCGAACCGCTCCCCGGAGACGCCGTACCAGCCGATGACGCACAGCACCGCGCCGGCCGCGAGGGCGGCCCAGCCCGCCCACAGGACGGGGTGCGCGGTCCACGTCCGGGGTGTCCTCAACGTCGGCATCGTCGGCTCCCCCACGTGATGTGTCGGCGGTATGTCCAAGTCGCCCGATGTCTTGCACTATGCCTTCTGGAAGCCGACCCTGAAAGAACCGGGCGCGCACGGCCCGGACCGACACCCGGTGGTGAGCCAGATGGTTCTCGGGAGCGACCTCATCAGGTGGGGGAAGGCACGGCACGGGCGCGGACCGGGCACGGCTCTGGCGGCCGCCCTGCTGCTGTTCCTGGCCCCGGCCCTCGCCGCGTGCAGCGACGACGAGGGCGGCGGCGAGAGCGCGACCCCCGTGCCGACGATCGACACCCCGACCGGGATGCCGACGGTGACCGAGCCCACGCCGGCGGCCGCCGCACCCTCCGACCCGCAGGCGGCCGAGGCGGAGATCAAGGCGAACTGGGCGAAGTTCTTCGACCCGAGGACCGCGCCCGAGGACAAGCTGGCCGTGCTGGAGAACGGCGAGCGGATGGCCCCGGTGCTCCAGGCGTTCAGCGGTGACGAGCGCGGCGGCCGGGTCGGCGCGAAGGTCGAGAAGGTCGCGTTCACCTCGCCCACCGACGCGAACGTGACGTACAGCCTCACCCTTCAGGGCCAGACCGCGCTGCCGAACGCCGCGGGGACCGCCGTAGAGGAGGACGGCACCTGGAAGGTGTCCGCCAAGACCCTGTGCGCGCTGGTGCAGCTGAGCCGGACCGGCAGTGCGTCCCAGTCGCCGATCCCGGGCTGCTGAGGCCGCCGCCGCGGCGCTGCTGACGCTGCTCGCCGCCGCGTGCGGCAGCCGGCTGCCGGAGAGCGACTTCGAGCACCGCGACCGGGGCGGGAGCGGGACGCAGACGCCGAGCGCCGCCCCGATCCGCGTCGGCATCGTCACCAGCGCCACCAGCCCCGTCGGCGGCACCGCGTTCACCGGCCCGCGCGACGGCGCCAAGGCGTGGTTCGACCGGCTCAACGCGCGTGGTGGCATCGACGGACGCCGGGTGGAGGTGGCCGAGTGCGACGACGGCGGCAGCGGCGTCGGCAACAACGAGTGCGTGCACCGGCTGATCGACGAGGACCGCGTGGTCGCCCTGGTCGCCACCACCGCCCTGGACTACGCGGGCGCCTCCCGCGTCTCCGCCGCCCGCGTGCCCGACATCGGCGGCCAGCCCATCGGCGCCGCCTACGACACCTGGCCGCACCTGTACGGGATCTACGGCAGCCTCGCGCCCCGCGCCGGCACCCCGGGCTGGGACGGCGAGCTGTACGGCGGCACCGAGGTCTACCGCTACTTCAAGCGGGAGCACGGCGCCCGCACCGCCGCCGTCGTCTCCTACAACCAGGCCGCCTCCGCCGCCTACGCCCGCCTGATCGAGCGCGGTCTGAAGGCCGAGGGCTACAAGGTCGTCACCGAGCAGGTCGACTTCGCGCTGCCCAACTTCCGCGCGGTCGCGGCCGACCTGAAGGAGCAGGGCGCCGACCTCGTCTTCGACGCCATCGACGGCCATGGCAACGCCCGGCTGTGCGCGGCCATGGACGACGTCGGCGCCCATGTCACCGCCAAGGTCACCAACGTGCAGAACTGGACCTCCACCGTCGCCGAGGACTACAAGGACGCGCCGCGCTGCCGCAACGCCCTGTGGGCGACCGGCTCCAGCCGCAACTTCGACGACACGTCCTTCGCGCCCGTACGGGAGTTCCGGGAGGCCACGAACGGCCTTCAGACGCACTCCCAGTGGCAGTTGGAGGGCTGGGCCGCCGCGAAATGGTTCACCGAGGCGGCCGCGTCCTGCGCGGAAACGGGTGTCACGCGCGCGTGCGTCGACGACTTCATGAACCGCGGCGAGGGATACACCGCCGGCGGACTGCTGCTGCCGGTGACCTTCGAGCGACTGGCCGAGCCGCCGACGACACGCCGCA
Source organism: Streptomyces sp. NPDC006458 (assembly GCF_040612135.1). Lineage (NCBI taxonomy): Bacteria > Bacillati > Actinomycetota > Actinomycetes > Kitasatosporales > Streptomycetaceae > Streptomyces > Streptomyces sp. NPDC006458. Next base: position 15,649 of record NZ_JBEXPR010000034.1, read on the forward strand.
CCTGTCTGTCGGTGGCGCGCTGGCGGGACGGCGGGGGCTGGGTCACGCAAGGGGACATGAACGACACCTGCTTCGTGGTGCCGCAACTGCCCTACGAGCCCTGAGCGCACCTGCGTCACACTGGTGACCATGCTGGAGACCTCGGCCCGACTGCTGCGCCTGCTCTCGCTCCTCCAGGCCCACCGCGAGTGGTCCGGCGCGGAGCTCGCCGACCGCCTCGGTGTCACATCGCGCACGGTGCGCCGGGACGTGGACCGGCTGCGCGAGCTGGGCTACCCCGTGCACGCCAGCCCCGGCACCGGAGGCGGCTACCAACTGGGCGTCGGGGCCGAGCTGCCGCCCCTGCTGCTGGACGACGACGAGGCCGTCGCCGTCGCGGTCGGCCTGCGCACCGCCGCCGGGCAGGGCGTCGAGGGCATCGGCGACTCCTCGGTACGGGCCCTGGCCAAGCTGGAGCAGGTCCTGCCGCACCGGCTGCGCCGCCGCGTGGGCGCGCTGAACGCCTTCACCGTGCCGATGCTCCGGGGCACGGGCCCCGAGGCCGTCGACCCGGCCCTGCTGACCGAACTGGCCGGGCTGTGCCGGGACGCCGAACGGCTGCGCTTCGAGTACGAGGACCACGGGGGCGCGCCCACCCGCCGTACGGTCGAGCCGCACCGGCTGGTGTGCTCCGAGCGGCGCTGGTACCTGGTCGCCTGGGACCTCGACCGGGAGGACTGGCGCACCTTCCGGGTCGACCGCGTCCGCCCCCGGCCGCCGCACGGCCCGCGCTTCGTCCCGCGCGAACCGCCCGCCGACGACCTCGCCGCGTACGTCTCCCGGGGCGTCTCCACGCGCGCGTACGCCTCGCACGCCGTGCTGCGGCTGCTGGTGCCCCTGGAGGAGGCCGCGCAGCGCGTCTCGCCCACGGCCGGGGTGCTGGAGCCCGACGCCGCCGGGACCGGCGACACATGTCTGCTGCGCACGGGCGCCGCGAGCCTGGACGTGATGGTGGTGCACGTGATGATGCTGGGCTTCGAGTTCGAGGTGCTGGAGCCCGCCGGGCTGATCGAGGCGATCAGGACGGGAAGGGACCGGCTGAGCCGTGCTCTTGAACGGGGTGGGTCTGCGCCAGCTCCGCGTACTGCGGATAGTGCAGATCGAACGCCGGGGAGTCCGAGCGGATCCGGGGCAGGGTGCTGAAGTTGTGCCGCGGCGGCGGGCAGGAGGTAGCCCACTCCAGCGAGCGGCCGTAGCCCCAGGGGTCGTCGACCTCGACCTTCTCGCCGTACTTCGCGGTCCGCCAGACGTTGTAGAGGAACGGCAGCGTCGACAGGCCGAGCAGGAACGAGCCGATCGTGGAGACGGTGTTCAGCGCGGTGAAGCCGTCGGCCGCCAGATAGTCGGCGTAGCGGCGCGGCATGCCCTCCGCGCCCAGCCAGTGCTGGACCAGGAACGTGGTGTGGAAGCCCACGAACAGCATCCAGAACTGCATCTTGCCGAGCCGCTCGTCGAGCATCCGGCCCGTGAACTTGGGCCACCAGAAGGAGAACCCGGCGAAGATCGCGAAGACGACCGTGCCGAAGACGACGTAGTGGAAGTGCGCGACCACGAAGTACGAGTCGGTGACATGGAAGTCCATCGGCGGCGACGCCAGGATCACCCCGGTCAGCCCGCCGAACAGGAACGTCACCAGGAAGCCCACCGCCCACAGCATCGGCGTCTCGAAGGACAGCGAGCCCTGCAGCATGGTGCCGGTCCAGTTGAAGAACTTCACGCCCGTCGGTACGGCGATCAGGAAGCTCATGAAGGAGAAGAAGGGCAGCAGCACCGCGCCCGTGGCGAACATATGGTGCGCCCACACCACCACCGACAGGCCGGTGATCGCCATGGTGGCGCCGACCAGGGCCGTGTAGCCGAAGATCGGCTTGCGGCTGAAGACCGGGATGATCTCGGTGATGATGCCGAAGAACGGCAGCGCGATGATGTAGACCTCGGGATGCCCGAAGAACCAGAACAGGTGCTGCCACAGCAGCGCCCCGCCGTTGGCCGCGTCGAAGACATGGCTGCCGAAGCGGCGGTCCGACTCCAGGCACAGCAGCGCGGCGGCGAGCACCGGGAACGCCATCAGGACCAGGATCGACGTGAACAGCGTGTTCCAGGTGAAGATGGGCATCCGGAACATGGTCATGCCGGGGGCGCGCATCCCGATGATGGTCGCGACGAAGTTGACCGCGCCGAGGATCGTGCCGAAGCCGGCCAGCGCGAGCCCCATGATCCACAGGTCGGGTCCGACGCCGGGCGAGCGCTCCAGGCTGTTGAGCGGCGCGTAGGCGAACCAGCCGAAGGCGGCCGGCCCGTCCGGCGTCAGCAGCGAGCCCAGCACGATCAGGCCGCCGAACAGGAACAGCCAGAACGACAGCATGTTCAGCCGCGGGAACGCCACGTCCGGGGCGCCGATCTGCAGCGGCATCAGCTCGTTGGCGAACCCCGCGAAGCTCGGCGTCGCGAACAGCAGCAGCATGATCGTGCCGTGCAGGGTGAACAGCTGGTTGTACTCCTGGTTGGACATCAGCTGGAGCCCCGGGCGGGCGAGCTCGGCGCGCATCAGCAGCGCCATCACCCCGCCCGTCAGGAAGAACCCGAACGCCGTGATCAGGTACAGATGGCCGATCTTCTTGTGGTCGGTGGTGGTCAGCCAGTCCACCAGCACCCGGCCGCGTCGCTTGCGGTGTACGGGTGCCGCCGCGGCCCGCACGGTCTGCGTCCCCATCGCTGGCTCGCCCCTTCGCTCGTCGCCCAGGGCCGCCGCGGCCGTGCATTTCGCCCGTGGTTGCGATGTCGCGCGCGTCCGTCCGGAAACGGAATGGAACGGGTCCGCTGACAGTCCTCAGGGCACTTTCCGCCCGGAATTTCCGCGACGCCCGGCGACACGCGGGAATTACGTTCGAATGCCCGCGGAAGGACTACGGAACCCCTCATCCGGGTGACGGAGTTCGAACGGAACCCGTGTAGTGATCTTGTGACAGAAGCGTGACCGGGCGGGGACCGTTACGCGCCGTGGCCGCCGCCCGCCCCGGCCCCGCCTTCCCCGCGCGGGGGTTTGCCCCTAGCGTGGCGGCATGGCACCGATACCGAAACCCGCCGCCGAACCCCAGGACGAACCGGACGCCTACGTCGGCCTCGACGCCGCCGGCGCGGAGCGGCGTGCGCGCGAGCGGGGCTGGACGACCGTCCGCTCGCTGCCGCCGGGGGCGATCGTCACCATGGAGTACCGCCAGGGCCGGCTGAACTTCGAGGTCCGCGCGGGCCGCGTCACGCGCGCCTGGAAGGGCTGACCGGGGCCCGAAATCCGCCGTAGGACTGCGAAGGCCCCGTTCCCGTCGAGGGAATCGGGGTCTTCGCCGTGCGGGGCGGGGGTGTGCGTACCGTGCGCCCGCGCTCCTGGGGCCGGTCAGCCGCCGGTCAGCGGGCGGGACGGGGAGCCCGTACCGCGCGGGTGGCGGTCGGAGTGCGGCGGGCGGCGGCTGCCGACCGGGGTGAGCGGGGTGCGCTCCGAGCGGGCCGTGTGCGGGCCGGGGGCCAGGTAGGCCGGGGAGCGCGCGGTACGGGCGGCCGACGAGGGGATCGTCTGGCGCACCGGCGCGGTGTCGCCGCCCTCGGTGGCCGCGAGCGGGGCGAGGACCGGGGTGGGCACCGGGGCGGAGCCGGTGCGGGGGTCGGTCCAGCGGTCGCGCAGGTCCAGCAGGAAGGCCTCGACGCTGGAGATGAGCGGCTCGAACCAGGGCAGCGCCAGCAGCACCAGCAGGCCCGCGGCCCAGCCCAGCAGAACGTCGCTCAGCCAGTGCGTGCCGAGGTAGACGGTGGTCAGGCCGACGCTCAGGGACAGCACGGCCGACAGCGCCGACAGCCAGCGCCGGGTCCAGGGCGTGGAGGCCAGATAGGCGAGGATGCCCCAGGTCACCACGGCGTTCGCGGTGTGACCCGAGGGAAATATGTCGCTTCCGGCTTCGAGCCAGTGCCACATCTCGTTGGAACCGACCTCGGTCGCGTAGTGCGGTCCCGAGCGGCCGAGGCCGTACTTCACGGCGCCCACCGTGATGTTCAGCAGCAGCACCGCCGCGCCGAAGGCCAGCAGCGGCCGCAGGGTGCGCTGCCGCCAGGAACGCCAGCCGAGCCAGGCCGCCACCATCACGGCGGTCGGGCCGCGCTGGCCGAGGACGACCCAGTAGTCGAGGAAGGCGTGGATCTCCGGCCACTGCTGGTACGGCCGGAAGAGCATGGCCTGCCAGTCGACCTGGACCAGCCAGGTCGTCGCCGCGACGGCGAGCACGATCGCTACGTAGAAGGCCAGAGCCGCGCCGAAGAGCACCACACGGTGCCGCGTCATCCGGGGCACGTCCAGGACGGGCCGTTCGGGTTCGCGGTCCAGTCTGGTGAAGATCCGGTCCAGCCGGGTCAGCCTTGGTTCTGTACGCACGTAATCGACGTTACAGGGAGTGAGCTAGACAACCGGCGGAAGCACGGGCTTCGTAATGACGATGTGATGTGTGATTCCTCTCAGGAGTCGGTCAATTTCCACGGAATCCGAAATCGAGTGGACGGGTTCCCTTCAATTCCTTTGATCATTCCGGCATCTGGTTTTGCCGCCCTTACGAATTCGTTCACCGGGGCATGGTGTGGAATTCACCGGGAGTGCGCGGTGGGTCACGGCGGGCCGGATCCGTTCAGCCAGAACGCCCCGTAGACCGCCGAGGCCGCGGCCACCGCCGCGAGCACCGCCGCCGACCTGCGGGGACGAGCCCGGGCCAGGGCCAGGGCGAGCGGCAGCAGCAGCGGGAACGCCGGCATCAGCAGCCGCGGTTTCGAGCCGAAGTAGCTCGACGCGCACAGCGCGAGCGCCGTGACGACCCCCGTGTACACCAGCAGCGGCAGCGGCTGACCCTGCCGTACGCCCACGACGTACAGCCGGATCACCAGTGCGACACCCGCGATCAGGGCGAGGCCCGCGAACGCGCCCGGGACCGAGGTGAACTTGTCCGCCACGAAACGCGCGAAGGCGTAACCGCCGTCGAAGCCGTTGCGCCAGCCCGCCTGGACGTCCAGATAGCCGAGCGGGCCCTTGCCGGTGCGATGACCGACCCACAGCACGTACCCGGCGGCGCCCAGGGGCGCGAGCAGCAGGCCCAGGGCGCGCCGCCACGCCGGTGCGCCGGCGGCGGGAAGCCGGGACTCCCTCGACTCCCATACGAAGGCGGCGATCCCCGCCGCCCACACCGCCGCGACCACCGCCAGGCCCACCGGGCGGGTCAGACCCGCCAGCGCGGCCAGGGTGCCCGTGGTGATCCAGCGGCCGGTCAGCACGGCGTGCAGCGACCACGCGGCGAGCGCGGTGAACAGTGACTCGCTGTAGGCCATCGACTGCACGATCCCGACCGGCAGCACCGCCCACAGCAGCACCGCGCACACCCCGGCCCGGCGCCCGTAGACATGGTCGGCCACCGCGAACACGCCCCACGCCGCGGCGAGCGAGGCCAGCAGGGACACGACCAGCCCGGCATCGGCGTACGACAGCGGGCTCACGGCGTGCAGACCGCGCTCCAGCCACGGCAGCAGCGGGAAGAACGCCAGGTTGGAGTGCACGTCCCCGTTCGGCAGCCGCACCTCGTAGCCGTAGCCCAGCTCGGCCACGCGGGTGTACCAGAGCGAGTCCCAGCGGGCCGTCAGCAGCGTGAGCGCGCTCTTGCCGCGCGCGGCACTCCAGAGGACCAGCACGAGCAGGCCCAGCGCGCGGACGGCCGCGTACCCGAGAAGGGCCGGGGCCGCCCGCCGCAGGGCCGAGGGGGCCGGTGCCACGCGCGTGTCAAGATCGGTCACGGGCTCGATTATCCGGTGTGCCGGGAACCGCCCCGCCCCCGCTGACGTGGAACGAGGCGCGGGGAGTGGCGTACGCCACACCCGTTCCGGGACACGGGTGAGAGTTCCGCCACGCGGCCGACGCACGAACTCGCGTACGCTGACGGATCTCGCGTATCCGTTGCGCGGGCCGGGGCTGCCGCTCCGCTCCGGCCGTCGTCACGGGGAGTCCCCACCCTGTGAGCCCGCCGTACGCGAGGGACTTCTGGGAGGTACGTGCATGTCCAGGACGACCACGGCTGCGTTGCTCGTACGCCGTCGGCCGACCGGGGCCGGTGCCAACCGCTGGGTCGTCCTCGTGGTCCTCTGCGTCAGCCTGCTGCTGGTCGCGGTGGACGCGACCGTGCTGCACGTGGCGGTGCCCGCTGTCACGGAGGACCTCCAGCCCGGTGCCATAGAACTGCTCTGGATCGTCGACACCTATCCGCTCGTCTGCGCCTCGCTGCTGATCCTCTTCGGCACGCTCGGTGACCGCGTCGGCCGCAGACGGATTCTGCTGCTCGGCTACGCCCTGTTCGGGGTCGCCTCCGCGCTCGCGGCCTTCGCGCCCGATCCACAGGTGCTCATCCTCGCGCGGGCGCTGCTCGGCGTCGGCGGGGCGATGATCATGCCCGCGACGCTGTCGATCCTGCGCCAGGTCTTCCCCGACCGGCGGGAGCGGGCGCTCGCGATCGGCATCTGGAGCGCGGTGGCGGCGGTCGGCGCCGCCGTCGGGCCGCTGCTCGGCGGCTTCCTCCTGGAGCACTTCTGGTGGGGCGCGGTGTTCCTGGTGAACATCCCCCTGATGCTGGTCAGCCTGCCCGTCGGGCGGATGCTGCTGCCCGAGTCGACCGGCGACGGGCGTGGGCCCTGGGACGTCGTCGGCGCGCTGATGGCCGCCGGGGGACTGTTCGGTGTGGTCCTCGGTGTGAAGCGGCTCGGTGGCGGGGAGGCCGTGGGCAGTGTGTTCACGCTGGTGCCGCTCGTGGCCGGCGCCGTACTGCTGACGCTGTTCGTGCGGCGCCAGCGGCGGCGGGCGCATCCGCTGGTGGATCTGCGGATGTTCGCGCGGCCCGCGTTCAGTACGTCGGTGGGGTGCATCGTCCTCGCGATGCTCGCGCTGGTCGGGCTGGAGCTGATCGCGGCGCAGTATCTGCAGCTCGTGCTCGGGCTGTCGCCGCTTCAGACCGGGCTGCGGCTGCTGCCGCTGACCATAGCGGCGATGGCGGCGGGACTGTTCGGGGCGCGGATGCTGCGGCGGTTCGGGCCGCGAATGATGGTGTGCGCGGGGTTCTGTCTGACGGCGGCGGCCGTGCTGCTGCTGTTGGGGATGGGACGTTCGGACAACACGGGGTTGCTGCTGGCGGGGTTCGTGCTGCTGGGGTTCGGGCTGGAGACGACGCTGTTCGGGGCGTACGAGTCGATGCTGAGCGAGTCGCCGGCCGAGCAGGCCGGTGGGGCCGCGGCCGTCGGGGAGACCTCGTACCAGCTGGGCGCGGGGATCGGGATCGCGCTGCTGGGGTCCGTGATGAACGCCGCGTACGCGCCCGGGGTGGCGTCCGTTCCCGGGGTGCCCGGGTCCGCGTCCGTCGCGGCCGGGCATTCGCTGGGGGAGGCGTACGCGGTGGCCGGGCGGCTGGGCGGGGAGGCGGGGGTCACTCTGCGTCGCGTCGCGCGGGACTCGTTCGTGCACGGGCTGCATGTGACCCTGCTGGTCAGCGCGGGGTTGTTGCTGCTCGGGGCGGTGATGGCGTTGCGGCTGCCGCGGATCATGCAGTGCGAGGCGCTCGACGCGGTCGACGTGGAGCTGCCCGCGCCCCGGGGTGTCGCGGAGTCCCGGGTCTCCGTCTGAACCTTCACCCACCCACGCACCGCCCGTCACTGTCCGTCGAGGCCGGCCTCTCCCGTGGGGTGTGTTCGCCGTCGGCGGCTTGCCGCTCGTGTGTGTGGGGCTTTCCCACCCGCACCGCCCGTCACTGTCCGTCGAGGCCGGCCTCTCCCGTGGGGTGTGTTCGCCGTCGGCGGCCTCGGGGGCGGTGGCGCGAGCTTCGCGAGCCGGGGTGGACGTCCCGTACCGCGCGTCGTAGCGTCTGGCCGTCGCTGTTGTTAGCGGTGCTAGTTTCCCGCGTCGGAAGGTGTTGCCGTGTCCTCGAAGTTGCCCGCGTTCGATCCGGCCGATCCGCTGGGGATCGACGACCTGCTGGATGCCGAGGAGCTCGCCGTCCGGGACACCGTGCGGCGGTGGGCCGCGGAACGGGTGCTGCCGTATGTCGCCGAATGGTACGAGCGGGGGGAGCTGCCGCAGATCCGGGAGCTCGCCAAGGAGCTGGGCGGGATCGGGGCGCTGGGGATGTCCCTCCAGGGGTACGGGTGTGCCGGGGCGTCCGCCGTGCAGTACGGGCTGGCCTGTCTGGAGCTGGAGGCGGCCGACTCGGGCATCCGCTCGCTCGTGTCCGTGCAGGGGTCGCTCGCCATGTACGCCATCCACCGGTTCGGCAGCGAGGAGCAGAAGCAGACCTGGCTGCCGCGGATGGCCGCCGGTGAGGTCATCGGGTGCTTCGGGCTGACCGAGCCCGACATCGGGTCCGACCCCGCCTCCATGCGGACCCATGCCAAGCGCGACGGCGGCGACTGGGTGCTGAACGGCCGCAAGATGTGGATCACCAACGGGACCGTCGCCGGGGTGGCCGTGGTGTGGGCGCAGACCGAGGACGGGATCCGCGGGTTCGTCGTACCGACCGACAGCCCCGGTTTCTCCGCGCCCGAGATCAAGCACAAGTGGTCGCTGCGGGCGTCCGTCACCAGCGAGCTGGTCATGGACGACGTGCGGCTGCCCGCCGACGCGGTGCTGCCGGAGGTCACCGGGCTGCGCGGGCCGCTGAGCTGTCTGTCGCACGCCCGCTACGGCATCGTGTGGGGCGCGATGGGCGCGGCCCGGTCCAGCTTCGAGGCCGCGGTCGAGTACGCGAAGTCGCGGGAGCAGTTCGGGCGGCCGATCGGCGGGTTCCAGCTGACCCAGGCCAAGCTCGCCGACATGGCGGTCGAACTGCACAAGGGGATTCTGCTCGCCCACCACCTGGGCCGGCGCATGGATGCCGGCCGCCTGCGTCCCGAGCAGGTCAGCTTCGGCAAGCTCAACAACGTACGGGAAGCGATCGAGATCTGCCGTACGGCCCGGACGATCCTCGGGGCGAACGGGATCTCGCTGGAGTACCCCGTGATGCGGCACGCGACCAACCTGGAGTCGGTCCTCACCTACGAGGGCACCGTCGAGATGCATCAGCTCGTGCTGGGCAAGGCGCTCACCGGCCTGGACGCCTTCCGGTGAACCCCCGAGCGGGGGCAGGGCCGGTGTGTCGGCCCTGCCTCAGCTCTGGTTGAAGAAACCGTCGTTGCGGTGTGCGGCCGGCTCGCCGCTGACGATCTCCGTGTTGGCCGGGGTCAGCAGGAACACCCGGGTGGACACCCGCTCGATCGAGCCGCGCAGCCCGAAGATCAGGCCGGCCGCGAAGTCGACGACGCGCTTGGCGTCGGCCGCCTCCATGGCCGTGAGGTTCATGATGACCGGGACGCCGTCCCGGAACAGCTCGCCGATGGCGCGGGCGTCCCGGAAGCTGTCCGGGGTGACCGTGCCGATCCGGCGGCCCTTCTCCTCGGCCGTGTCCGTGGCCACCTTCACTCGCGGGTCCGTGACCCAGGCGTCCGCGGAGTCGTTCCCCTCGTAGGTGTCGTCGTCGTAATAGCGCTCGTCATCGTTGTCGTCGACGAGGCCGAGCCACGCACTCGCCTTGCGCACCGATCCCATGGACGCCTCCTCTCACAGCGGTCTTCTTCGTCTTTCCGCAATCCCTATGGTCATCCATGATGCGGACGAAGCGCCAAGTGGATAGACGCCGCGCGGGGGGTTTGTGACGGTACTGGTGCACAGCCGATCCGTCGAGAGCCCAGTTCCCCCAAGGGTCGTGACGCGTATGGCTGCTGACTGTGAGTGAAATATGATTCTTCACGGCACACGAGTGAATGACAGTGCGTACGGGTGAACGGACCGCTCCGGGGGGACCTTCCGGCCCGACGATCGGTCGATACGATCGGGCACTCGGCTCGTTGTCGACGCTGTGTCAAACATCGCGCGCATCACGGGGGATCGTCGTGTTCGGAATCGTCAGGCCGTGCCGCCATCGTCTCGGTGAGCGGCTGAAGACCCAGTGGATGGCCCACTTGTGCGGGCTCTGTCTGGCGCTGCGCAAGGATCACGGGCAGTTCGCCCGGATCGTCACGAATTACGACGGTTTGCTGGTCTCGGTTCTGACGGAGGCTCAGGCCCCGCGGGAGCGGGCCGAGGGCTGGCGGCGCACGGCCGGGCCCTGCCCCCTTCGCGGTATGCGCACGGCCTCCGTGGCCCAGGGCGAGGGCGCCCGGCTCGCGGCCGCCGTGTCGCTGGTGCTCGCCTCGGCGAAGGTGCGCGACCACATGGCCGACGGGGACGGACTGCTGGCGCGGGCTCCCGTGGCCGTCGCGGCGCGCCGGGTCGCCGAGAGCTGGGGGCGGGCGGGAGCCCGCAGCGGTTCGGCCGTCGGCTTCGACACCGCCGTGCTGGTCGAGGCCGTGGACCGGCAGACCGGGCTGGAGGCGCTGGCCGGTCCCGGCACCCCGATCCTCACCGTCACCGAGCCGACCGAGACCGCCACGGCGGCCGCCTTCGCGCACACCGCCGTTCTCGCCGGGCGGCCCGGCAACGCCGAGCCGCTCGCGGAGGCGGGGCGGCTGTTCGGGCGCCTCGCCCATCTGCTGGACGCGGTGGAGGACCGGGAGGCCGACGCCGCGTCGGGCGCGTGGAACCCGCTCGCCGCGACGGGCACCTCGCTCGACGAGGCCCGGCGGCTGGCCGACGACGCCGTGCACGGCATCCGTCTGGCGCTGCGGGAGGCCGAGTTCAGCGACGGCAAACTGGCCCACCGGCTGCTCGTGCACGAGCTGGCGGCCTCCGTGGACCGCGCCTTCGGGACCGTCGCCTGCGCGCACGGGCCCTCGCTGTACGGGCCGCCGCCGTCGGGTCCGTACGGGCCGCCCGGCGGGCCGGGCGCGCCCCTGCCGCCCCCGCCGCCGCACCGCGACCGGCGTGGACTGCTCGCCGGATGCGCGGTGTGGGCCGGGCTGGCCTGCACCTGCCAGATGTGCTGCGGCACGTACGAGGACCCCTGGACGCGTGAGCGCAAGGAGGGGCTGTGCTCCAACTGCGACTGCTCCAACTGCTGTGACTGCTGCAACTGCTGCGGTGAGGACTGCTGTTGCAGCGGGTGCGACTGCGGCTGCGACTGCTGAGCCGCAGACGCGCACGGACCGCGGCGGCCGGCACCGTCGCGGCACTAGTCCTTGAGTTCCGGAGGTGAGATCTCCGACCTGGCGATCGCCGAACCCGTCGTGCCCCACTTCTTCAGGATGCGGTCGTACGTCCCGTCCTCGATGAGCTTGTTCACCGCCGCCTGGAACGCCGGGGCCAGCTTCGTGCCCTTCTTGAAGGCGAAGCCGACGTCGAGGCGGTGGAACTCGTTGAGGAACTTCACGCCCTCCTGGTGCGCGACGGCGTAGCGCAGGCCGTTGATCGTGGACATCACCACGTCGCTGCGGCCCTGCTGGAGCGAGGACCACAGGGCGCCCGTCTCGCTGTAGGTCTGCACGGTGTACGCCTTCTCGCCGGCGTCCGCGCAGACGTGCTTGTTCTCCTCCAGCGTGGCCTCGAAGGTGGTGCCCGCGCCGGTGGCGACGTTCAGCCCGCACAGCTGCCCGAGATCGGTCACCTCGGACAGCTCGCTGTCCTCGCGGGTGGCGAAGCCCTGGCCGTCATTGATGTAGGTGACGAAGTCGATGGTCTTGCGCCGCTCGTCGGTGACGCCGAAGTTGCTGGCTCCGAAGTCGTACTTGCCGCTGTCCAGGGCGGGCAGGATCGCCTCGAAACTCGCCTGTTCCGTGTTCAGTTCGATCCCGAGCACCTTGCCGACGGCCTGGGTGAAGTCGACGTCCTGGCCGGTGAGGGTCTTTCCGTCGTCCAGGTAGGTCGTGCCGGGCGGGGTGCCGCCCACGCTGACGGCGACGGTGAGGTTCCTGACGTCCGGCGGGAGGAGCTTCGCTGCGGCCTCGTCCTTCGGGACGCCCGAGACCACGTCCTCGGTGGGCACCTGACCGGACTTCGCCGCCGCCTGCGCGGTGCCGCCGCCGGCGGGGCCGTTCGAGCCGGAGCCGCATGCGGTGAGCAGCAGGGCGACCGAGGTGATCAGGGCAAAGGGGGTGAAATGGCGTGCGTGGGCGCGCAGGGGCGTACGACGCATGGTGTGCGGTCTCCTGAGGAGCTGAAGGCGGAAAAGCGCGGGGTGAGGGGAGGGGCGCGCGTGTGAAGGCGTGAGCGGGGAGCGCGGGCTGCGCTCCGCGTCAGCGGGGTGCTCCCTGCGTCAGGCAGGGCAGGCAGGGGGTCGGCTCAACAGGAACAGGACCACACTCGACCGAAGTCGATGTGGGAGCGCGTGACCAGCCACTGCTGTGGATGCATGGGCCAAGTGGAACAGGTCGCCGATGATGCGTCAACCACGGTGAGACGTACCGCTCACAGTCTGGACAGCCTTGACAGTGAGGGGAAATGGCCCCGTAGTCTCGACGGACGGTCCTGCTGAGGGGCTCGGCCGTGTCGCGCCGTACGGCGCCGCCGTGTGAAGGCATCCATCCATCGCGCCATGGAGCCTTCCCATGTCTTCCGACACCCTCGCCAAAGCCCCCGCGGCGGCGGAGCGACCCGAGGACGCCGACGCGCCGCGCATCGTGCCGCAACGCCGGTTCGGACAGTGGACCGCCGCCGTCGTCGTCCTCGTCCTGCTCGGCCTCGCCGTCAACTCCGTCCTGCGCAACGACGCGTTCCAGTGGGACGTCGTCGCCGAGTACTTCACCTCCGCCTCGGTCCTGCGCGGACTGTGGCTCACGCTCTGGCTGACCGCGGTCGTCATGGTGCTGGGCTTCGCGCTCGGCACCCTGCTCGCCGCGTTCCGGCTGTCCGCCAACCCCGTGCTCAGAGCGGTGAGCTGGGGCTACGTATGGCTGTTCCGGTCGATCCCGATCCTGGTGCAGCTGCTGCTGTGGTTCAACATCGGGGCGCTGTACCCGCAGATCCTCGGGGTGAGGACCGTCGACCTGCTCGGCCCGGTCACCGTCGCGGTCATCGGGCTGACCCTGCACGAGGCCGCGTACGCCGCCGAGGTGGTGCGCGGCGGCATCCTCTCCGTGGACCGCGGGCAGATCGAGGCGGCCCAGTCGCTCGGCCTGAGCAGATGGCGGCGCCGGCGGCGGATCGTGCTGCCGCAGGCCATGCGCTCCATCGTGCCGCCGGCCGGGAACATGCTGATCGGCACCCTCAAGGGCACCTCCATCGTCAGCGTCATCGCCGTCAGCGACCTGCTGTTCTCGGTGCAGCTGGTCTATCACCGCACCTACCAGGTCATCCCGCTGCTGATGGTCGCCACCGTCTGGTACACGGTGGTCACCTCGGTGCTGGGCGTCGGCCAGTACTACGTCGAGAAGCACTACGCCCGCGGCACGGGGACCTACCGATGAGGTCCTCCCTGGTGATCGTGGGGGCCGGTCCGCGGGGGACCGGTCTGCTGGAGCGGATCGCCGCCAACGCGCCACAGCTGTACGCCGGTTCGGGGCTCGACATCCATCTCGTCGACCCGCACCCGCCGGGCGCCGGGCGCATCTGGCGCGAGGCGCAGTCGCCGCTGCTGTGGATGAACTCGCACGCCGAGGACATCACCATGTTCACCGACGACACCGTGAGCATGGCCGGCCCGGTGCGCGAGGGACCCACCCTGCACGAGTGGGCGGGGATCGACGGCCGCACCTTCTCCGGCCGGCAGCTCCAGGGCGCCTATCTGCGCTGGGTCTACGAGCGGTCCGTGGCCGAACTGCCCCCGCAGGTGCGGGTGCACCACCATCCCCGGCGCGCCCTGCGGGTCAGCGGCTCGCGCGAGGGCCGCCAGCAGGTGTGGCTGGAGGACCGCCCACGCCCCCTCCTGGCCGATCTGGTCGTCCTCGCGCTGGGCCATCTGGACGCCGAACTCGACGACGAACAGCGTGAGCTGAGCGCGTACGCCGAGCGCCACGGGCTCGTCCACCTGCCGCCCGACTTCACCGCGGACAGCGACCTGTCCGCGCTCCCCGCCGGTGAACCCGTCCTCGTACGCGGCTTCGGGCTCGCCTTCGTCGACCTGATGGTGCTGCTCACCGAGGGACGCGGCGGACGGTACGAGGGCGACACCTACGTGCCCTCGGGACGGGAGCCCGTGCTGTACGCCGGATCGCGCCGCGGAGTGCCGTACCACTCCAAGATCGGCTACGACTGGACCGGCGAACGGCCCCCGCTGCCCCGCTTCCTGGGCCCGGCGCAGATCGACGAACTGCTCGCCGCACCGCAGGGCTTCGACTTCCGCCGGGACGTGTGGCCGCTGGTGGAGAAGGAGCTGGGCTTCGCGCACTACCACCGGCTGTTCACCACGCACCCCGAGCGCACCAGGCTGCCCTGGCCCGACTTCGAGGCGGCGTACGCGGCGGCGGACCCGGCCGAGCGGGCGGCGCTGGCGGCGTCCGCGGTGCCCGACCCCGCCGACCGGCTGGACCTCGCGGCCCTGGACCGCCCGCTGGACGGTCTGCGATACGCCTCGGCGCAGGATCTCCAGCAGGGGCTGCGCGACTACATCGAGCAGGACCTGGCGCGGCGTCACGACCCGCGGCACAGCCCGGACCAGTCCGTCTTCCTGGGCCTGCTGTCGGTCTACGGACAGCTCGTGCGGCTCGGTGACATCGGCGGCTGGTGGCACGGCTTCTTCAGCTACCTCGCCTCCGGCCCGCCCGGCCCCCGGCTGCGGCAGATGCTCGCCCTGTCGCGGGCCGGGGTGCTGAGGTTCGTCGGCGCCGACATGGCGGTGGCCGCCGAGGACGGCGTGTTCCGGGCGTCCAGTCCCACGGTGCCGGGTGTGCGGACCGAGGCCCGGGCGCTGGTCGAGGCGCGGTTGCCGCAGCCGACCGTGGAACGGGCGCGGGATCCGCTGCTGCGGGAGCTGTACGCCGACGGGGCGGCCGCCACCCCGGACGGGCTGCTGGCCGTCGACCCCGCCGACGGGCGGGTGCTGGACCGCGGCGGGCGCCCGCATCCACGGCGGTTCGCGCTCGGGCCGCACACCGACGCCCGCGGCTCGGGCGCCTTCACCCGGCCGCGCACCGGAGGCCCGGCGTTCCGGCAGAACGACGCCACCGCGCGGTCCGTGCTGGCCTTCCTCGCGGACCTGGCCGGCCGGGCCGCCGCGTAGGCCGACCCGACCTCTCACCACTGGTTCTCAAGGGGCATGCGATGACCGTCATGGTCGACATCAGATCCGTCCACAAGAGCTTCGGCTCCCTGGAGGTGCTCAAGGGCATCGACCTGGAGGTCCGGGCAGGGGAGGTCGCGGTGATCCTCGGCCCCTCCGGCTCCGGCAAGTCCACGCTGCTGCGCACGATCAACCACCTGGAGAAGGTGGACCGGGGCGCGGTCAGTGTCGACGGGACCCTGATCGGCTACCGCCGCTCGGGCGACCGGCTGCACGAGCTGCCCGAGCGCGAGGTGCTCCGGCAGCGCACCCGGATCGGCTTCGTCTTCCAGAACTTCCGGCTGTTCCCGCACCTGACGGTGCTGGAGAACGTTGTCGAGGCGCCGGTGTCCGCGCTGGGACGGCCGCGCAAGGACGCCGTCGGGGCCGCTCGCGCCCTGCTGGCGAAAGTGGGGGTCGACGACAAGGCCGACGCCTACCCGAGGCAGTTGTCCGGCGGCCAGCAGCAGCGGGTCGCCATCGCCCGCGCGCTGGCGCTGGAGCCCCGGCTGCTGCTGTTCGACGAGCCGACCTCCGCGCTCGACCCCGAACTGGTCGGTGAGGTCCTCGACGTCATCAAGGACCTGGCCCGCCGGGGCACGACCATGATCGTCGTCACCCATGAGATCGGCTTCGCCCGCGAGGTCGCCGACACGGTGGTCTTCATGGACGCCGGGCGGATCGTCGAGCGGGGCGCCCCCGGAGAGGTTCTGGACCGGCCGCGCCACGAGCGCACCAAGGCGTTCCTGTCCAAGGTGCTCTGACCTTCCGGCGCCGTGCACCGGCGGTGCTCGACCTCCGGGCGCCGTGCACCGAGGGCGCCGCCTGACGAAAGGGTTCATCGAATGACCTCCCCCTACGGACGAGGGATGCTCCACCTGGCCGCCGCGCTGGACACCGGCTCGGAGTCCTGTACCGAGGCGGTGCTGCTCGCCGAGGGCGGCGGGCTGGACTTCGTGACGCTCGCCGGACCCGACACGCCGTCCGCGCTGTCGCGTGCGGCCGCGCTCACCGCCCGGATCGGGCTGGTGGCCGACGCCGTCACGGGGGCGGCGTACGGCCGCGCGGGCCGGCTCGCCGAAGAGGCCGGGGAACCGGACGCCCACCGCCCTACGGCGGACGCGACCGTGCTGGTCGTCGACGTGGGGTCCGGGCGGGGGGACTTAGAGTTCGCCGCCCGGCACGCCGACGTGGCGCTGGTACGGGCCGCCGGGTCGGCGCAGGCACGCGCGGTGCGCGCAGAACTGCGCCGGGAGGCCGCCGAGTCCGGGCGCGACCCCGACGCCCTGCGCGTACTGGCGAGCCTGCGGATCGACCTGGGCGGCGGCGAGCACGCGGCCGAGCCCGGCCACGGCGGGGGCGGGCCCCGGCACACCGCACAGGGCCCCCTGTACCGCGGCGGCCCCGTCGACCTCGCGGAACTGATCGCGCTCTGGCACGCCGAGGGCGCCGCCGACGGATTCCACGTCACGCCGGTCGAACCGCCGCGCGACCTGGAACGGTTCGTCAACGCCACGGTCGCCCTGCTCCAGCACCGCGGACTGTTCCGCACCTTCTATCCCGGCGGCACGCTCCGCGAGCACCTGGGCCTGCCGCACCTCGTGAACACCATGGAAAGGTCGAGCACATGACGACAGACGCAGCCGACGACTGGAAGCAGTGGCACGAAACCCGCCTGGAGGCGGTGGCGGCGCCCTACGGCCCGCTCTCGCTCACCGGCACCCACTGGCTGGAGGACTATCCGGAGGGTCGACTTCCGGACATTCCCGGGGCCTGGCGGACCGACGGGGACGGTGTGGTGCTGACCGCCGCCGCCCCGGACGGGCTGACCCTGGACGGGGAACCCCTCACCGGTGAGGTGCGCCTCACGGCCGACACCGGCTCGACGGCCGCGTCCCGGGTGGCGCTCGGCGACCGCCGGCTGGTCGTGCTGGTGCGCGAAGGGGTGTGGGGGATACGGGACTTCGACCCCGCGTCCGAGGCGCGGCGGGCCTTCAAGGGCATCGAGGCCACGCCGTACGACCCGCGCTGGGCGGTGCCGGGGCGCTTCACGCCGTACGACACGGACCGGACCGTACGGGTGGCGAACGCGGACGGGCGCGAGCGCGGGCTCGGGCTCGGTGGTGAGCTGTCCTTCGCCCTGGACGGGGCGGAGTTCACACTCCAGGTGAGTGTGGAGGGCGACGGCTCGCTGTGGGCGGTGTTCGCCGACGCCACCAGCGGGGTGAGCAGCCATCGCTTCCGGTTCCTGCGGCCCGCCGCCCCGGACGCCGAGGGCCGTACGACGGTCGACCTCAACCGCGCGCTGCTGCCGCCGTGCGCCTTCGCCGACCACTTCATCTGCCCCTTCCCGCCGCCGGGCAACACCCTGGACACGGCGGTCGCGGCGGGGGAGCGGAACGTGCGCTGAGACGTTCCCCCGGCCGCGCGGCGCGTCCTCCCGAGGGTGCTCGGCGGTACTGCCGAAGCGCGCCGGCGGCCCTGCCGCCGGCGCGCCTCGCGTGTGCGTGGCGGCGAGCGTCGCCCCGGCGTGTGCCGCTGACGCTCTCTTGCGCGCCAGCCGATCGGAATGCATGCTCCCCTGCGGTGCATGTCAGGAACACGCCACCCCCACATGCGTCTCACGGGCCCCGACCCCGCCGGGCCTTCCGCTCCCAAGAGGAGGATTCAGTGAGAAGTCAGCGCATCCGACTGCTCGCCGTCGCCGCAGGTCTCGTCGCCGCCACCCTGGCCGGACTGCCCAGTGCGGGAGCGTCCGCCCCCGCCCGCGACGCGGCCGAACTCGCCCGGATCGGCGACGCCGTGGCGTCCGCCGCGCCGGGCGGCACCGCCTGGTACACCGACCGGACGTCCGGGCAGGTCGTCCTGACCGCGGACAGCACGGTCTCCGCGGCCGAGATCGCCCGCATCGAGAAGGCCGCCGGGGCCGACGCCGTCGAGGTCAGGCGCACCCCGGGCGTGTTCCGCCCGCTGCTGTCCGCCGGAGACGCCATCTACGGCGGCGGCTACCGCTGTTCGCTCGGCTTCAACGTGGTCAAGGGCGGTACGTACTACTTCCTCACCGCCGGCCACTGCGGCAAGTCGGTCAAGACCTGGTACACCGACTCGGCCCACCGCACGCTGGTCGGCCCCACGGTCGGCGCCGACTTCCCCGGCAACGACTACGCCCTGGTCCGCTACGACAACACCGCCCTGAGCCACCCCGGCGGCTACAGCGCCGCCACCGCGTACGTGGGCGAGAACGTCAAGCGCACCGGCTCCACCACCGGCACCCACAGCGGGACCGTGACCGCCCTCAACGTCTCCGTGCGCTACCAGGGCGGTGGCACGGTGCACGGCATGATCCAGACCACGGTGTGCGCCGAGCCCGGTGACTCCGGCGGCCCGCTCTACGACGGCACCAAGGCACTCGGTCTGACCTCCGGTGGCAGCGGCGACTGCCGGAGCGGCGGAACGACCTTCTACCAGCCGGTGCCGGAGGCGCTGAGCGCGTACGGCGTCAGCGTCTACTGACCGTCCGGTCGGGTCCATGTGCCTGATGGACGCGCGTGGATTGTCGGACAATTGAAAGCCGCACGGCCGAAAGGCGCCCTTGCGCCGATCGGCCGTGCGGCCGAATACTCCAGCACAGCGCTTGTCAGGGACACGGCACTTCCGGGACCCGGAAGCCTGTCCCCGACTGCGCCTCACGGGCCCCGACCCCACGCGGGCCCCCGACTTCCTTTGTGGAGGAACGAAAACGTGAGGATCAAGCGCACCACTCCCCGCAGCGGCGTTTCGCGACGGACCCGGCTGACCGCCGTCACCGCCGGACTCGTGGCCGCTGCCGCGATCGCGATCCCCAACGCGAACGCGTCCGGCGCCACCACCTTCAGCGCGAGCGAGCTCAAGGGCGTCTCCGACGCGGTGCTCAAGGCCGATGTCCCGGGCACCGCCTGGGCCGTCGACGCCAAGACCAACCGTGTCGTGCTGACGGCCGACAGCACGGTCTCCCAGGCCGAGCTGGCGAAGATCAAGAAGCAGGCCGGCGCCGACGCCGGCGCGATCACCGTCAAGCGCACCCCGGGCAAGTTCAACAAGCTCATCAAGGGTGGCGACGCCATCTACGCGACCAGCTGGCGCTGTTCGCTGGGCTTCAACGTCCGCAGCGGCACCACCTACTACTTCCTGACCGCGGGCCACTGCACCGACGGCGCCGGCACCTGGTACTCCAACTCCGCTCGTACCACGGTCCTCGGCCCCACCGCCGGTTCGAGCTTCCCGACCAACGACTACGGGCTCGTGCGGTACACCAACACGACCATCACCAAGTCCGGGACCGCGGGCAGCGTGGACATCACCAGTGCCGCCACCCCGAGCGTGGGCACCAGTGTGATCCGTACCGGCTCCACCACCGGTACGCACACCGGAACCGTCACCGCGCTCAACGCGACCGTCAACTACGGCGGGGGCGACATCGTCTACGGCATGATCCAGACCACGGTCTGTGCCGAGCCCGGCGACTCCGGCGGCCCGCTCTACGGCAGCAACGGCGTGGCCTACGGTCTGACCTCCGGCGGCAGTGGCAACTGCTCCTCCGGCGGCACGACCTTCTTCCAGCCGGTCACCGAGGCCCTGAGCGCGTACGGCGTCAGCGTCTTCTGATCCCGTACCGCCCGGTTCACGGCTCAACGGACCCCCGCACGGCAACTGCCGTGCGGGGGACCGCTGTTGTCAGCGGCGGCGGGCGGGGAGATGATCAGCCGGGCAGGTGTTTCCCGGGGAGGGGCGGCGAGTGGACTTCGACGACCGGCAGCGGCGGGTGCGGCGCAGCCCCCTGCTGTTCGTGGCTCCGCTCGTCCTGCTGATCGCCCTGACGCTGATCCTGCTGTGGGAGATCGTCCGCTCCAACGTGACCGGCGACCCGGCCCGCGACTGGCCCTGGCGGCTGCGGCTGATGGACATGAACCCGCTGGGCAGCCTGCTGGCGGTGGCGCTCGCCGCCGTGTTCGGGCGGGCGCAGTACGGACGGACCGTACGGCCCGCACTCGGCTGGACCTCGTCCTGGACGGTCGGGGACCTCGGACCCGAGGAACCGGGCTGGCGCGTGGACATACTCAACGGCGGCTCGCAGCAGGCGGTGGTGGAGCGGGTGGACTACTGCTTCGTGCCGCGCGGCGGGCGGCCCACCGAGTGGACCGACCACGCCGGGCTGCTCCAGGCGCTCGCCGGCCAGGGCCTCACCGCGGGCAAGGACTACTACCTGCGGCTGACCGGCGCGGGGTTCCCCCTGAGCGGCGGCGGGATGCGGGCGGGGACGTACGGCGAGCGCTTCGTCGACGAGATCGACCAGCTGCGGATGCGGCTGCGGGTCGGCGACGGCGTGGGCGACAGCCATGAGCGGGTGATGGACCTGATGCGGGGCGCCCGCAACGAGCGGCCCGGCGCGCGTTCCCCGGCGGCCGGGCCGTGAGGTCATGACGCCGGCTCCGGGCACAGCCAGTCCAGTACAGCGGGCAGGGCCCGGATCGCCCCGAAGTGCCCCGCGTCCGGATCCAGGACGGGGCGGGCCCGGGGAATGCGGTCGGCCAGCCATTCGAAGTGGCCCACCGGGGAGAAGGTGTCCCGCGCGCCGTGCCACAGCAGGACCGGCCGGGGGACGGAGGCCGGGTCGAAGCCCCAGGTGCTCAGGAGCGCGAGGTTGTCGTCGAGCCAGCCGTACGCCGAGGTGCGCAGGGCCTCGCGGTAGGTGCGCAGCAGCATGTCGGTGACCGCCGGGTCGGCCACGATCCGCCGGTCGGAGTCGGTGAGTCCGTCGCGCAGGGACACCAGGAGCTGCGCCGGGTCGCTGCGGATGTCCGCGGCACGGGCGGCGAGCCGCTCGGCGAAGGCGAGCGGGTCGGTGAGCGCCCGGGTGTACTCCTCGGAGTTGGACCGTGCCATGCCGGCGAACCAGTTCAGCTCCGGCGCGTCCGGCGGCGCCAGGGACACCAGCGCCGCCGCCCGCCGCACCCGGGACGGCAGCAGCGCGGCACAGGCCAAGGCGTGCGGGGCGCCGCCCGAGCGGCCGAGGACGGCGAACCGGCCGAGCCCGAGGTGGTCGGCCAGTTCCGCCACGTCCCTCGCGGCGTCGGCCACCCGGCGTCCGGGTCTGCGGTCCGAACCCCCGTAGCCGGGGCGGTCGTAGGCGATGAACCGCACCCCGGGGCGAGTGGCGACGACGTCCCGCGGCACCACTCCGAAGCGGCAGCCCGGGGTGCCGTGCAGCAGCACGACGGGGCTGCCGTCGGGGTCTCCGTACTCCTCGACCGTGAGCCATCGGCCGTCCCGCAGCCGTATGCCGTCGACCATCCGTGTCCTCCGTCTCCGCTTCGCGTACATCCCGGATCCGCCTTCGCAGTACACACCTTGGGCGCGTCCGGCGCGGGCCCCGGGGCCGGACCGGCCGAGGAGCCGACGGCGGCCTGGACTCCGGCGGAAGGGCGGCGGCAACTGCCCCCGGCCGCCCGGGAGTCGAAATCAGGCCAGGTCTGGACCTCACGGTCCGGCACTGGTTACTCGCGCGTAGTGTTTGCAGTGCGAATGTTCTGTGAACGCCCGGTGGGGCGGTCGTGGAAGCGCTGGGGGTGCAAGGCACTCGGGGCGCAAGGCCGTTGCCGTAGGCGCGTCCTGAAGTCGACCTTGTGTGTTCCCTGTGAGGTTCGGAAGAGTAGGCGCCCGTCAACCGGCCTTCCGGTCCGTGAGGTCCCCACAACCTCCGGACCGACCCCCCACAGGAGGACATGAGTTGAAGCACCGACGCATACCCAGGCGGCGGGCCGCCGCGGCAGGTGCGGGTATCGCCGCACTGGTGGTCGCGGGTGTCACCTTCCAGAGTGCGAACGCCAGCGAGACCCCGGACACCGCCCAGCCGAAGACCCTCTCGGCGCCCGCGGCCGGAAAGCTCGCCACGCTGCTCGGCCAGGACCTCGGCGCCGACGCGGCAGGCACGTACTACGACGCCCAGGCGAGGAACCTGGTCGTCAACGTCCTCGACGAGGCTGCCGCGCGGGCAGTCGAGGAGGCCGGCGCCAAGGCGCGGATCGTCGAGAACTCCCTCGCCGAACTGAAGAGCGCGCGCACCACGCTCCGGCAGGACGCGAACATCCCGGGCACCGCCTGGGTGACCGACCCGACGGCCAACAAGGTCGTCGTCACCGCCGACCGCACCGTCTCCGACGCCGAGTGGGCACAGCTCACCGAGGTCGTGAAGGGGCTCGGGCGGTCGGCCGAACTCCAGCGCACCGAGGGAGAGTTCAAGGCCTTCGTCGCGGGCGGTGACGCCATCACCGACGGCAGCGGCCGCTGTTCGCTCGGCTTCAACGTGGTCAAGGGGGGTGAGCCGTTCTTCCTGACCGCCGGGCACTGCACCGAGTCCATCACCACCTGGTCGGACTCCTCCGGCAGCCAGATCGGCACCAACGAGACGTCCAGCTTCCCGGACAACGACTACGGCCTGGTCAAGTACACCGCCGAGGTCGACCACCCGAGCGAGGTGAACCTCTACGACGGCTCCGCGCAGGCGATCACCGGTGCCGCGGAGGCCACCGTCGGCATGGAGGTCACCCGCAGCGGTTCGACCACCCAGGTCCACTCGGGCAAGGTCACCGGCCTGGACGCCACCGTCAACTACGGCAACGGCGACATCGTCAACGGCCTCATCCAGACCGACGTGTGCGCCGAGCCGGGTGACAGCGGAGGCTCGCTGTTCTCGGGCGACAAGGCGGTCGGGCTGACCTCGGGAGGCAGCGGCGACTGCACCTCCGGCGGGGAGACCTTCTTCCAGCCGGTGACCGAGGCGCTGTCGGCGACGGGCACCCAGATCGGCTGACCGCCCCTTCCGTGGCGGTCGACGGCCTCACCCCGGGACCTCGGTCCCCGGGGTGGGGCCGTTCGCGCGCCGCCGCAGCACCGCCGCCGGCATCGTGATCACGATCCCGGCCGGCGCTCAGACGCCCAGGACCGGCAGCGAGCCGGTCATGTCGTCGCTGTCGAAGTAGGCGATCGAGCGGGCCGTCCAGGTGCCCGCCCCCGGGGGCGGGAAGGGGCCGATCGCCTTCCAGGACGGCGGCAGCATCGGCAGCGGGAAGGCGCCGCCCGCGCCCGGGTTGCCCGCGATCACCACGAGCAGGATCGCCAGGCCGATGCCGACGACACCGAAGATCCCCTGGGGGCGAGCGTGGCGGCGCCGACGGCGAAGGCGATCGGTGCGCCGAGGGCTCCGTGTCATGTCCCCACGGTCCGGGGCGGCGGACGTTTGCGCAGGTGGGAGGCACCCGAACGGTTGTCGTACATGTGTTCGGGTTTTGGTCTATGGTGGGGGTGAGCAGGTTGGGAACGGATGTTCGATTGCGCGATGGCGGGAGGTGCGGATGCCGGGCTTCACGCATCTGCACACCGTCTCCGGGTTCTCCCTGCGCTACGGCGCCTCGCACCCGGAGCGGCTGGCCGAGCGCGCCTCGGAGCGGGGCATGGACGCCCTCGCCCTCACCGACCGCGACACCGTCGCCGGCGCGGTCCGCTTCGCCAAGGCCTGCGCCGGGGCGGGCGTCCGCCCGCTGTTCGGGGCGAACCTGGCGGTGGCGCCGCCCGAGCCGGTCCGCGCCGACGGCTCCGCACGGCGGACGGGGGTCCCCGCCGGCCGGGCGGAGCAGACCTCCTCGGAGAGACGGCGCACCCCCGTGCGCGGCGGTGCCTTCGTCGACGAGTCGGCCCCGCGCGTCACCTTCCTCGCCCGGGACGGCGCCCGCGGCTGGGCCGACCTGTGCCGGCTCGTCACCGCGGCCCACGAGGGCGGGGGCACACCGGTGCTGCCCTGGTCCGGCAACCACGCCGACGGCCTGACCGTGCTGCTCGGCCCCGACTCCGACGTGGGCCGAGCCCTCGCCGCCGGCCGGCCGGACCGCGCGGCCGCGCTGCTCGCCCCCTGGCGCGAGGCGTACGGCGAAGCCCTGCGACTGGAGGCCGTCTGGCACGGCCGTGACGGCACCGGCACCGGCTCGCTGCGACTGGCCGCCCGCACCGTGGGCTTCGCCGCCGAGCAGCGGATCCGGCCCGTGCTCAGCAACGCCGTACGGTACGCCGACCCCGGGCAGGGCCCGGTCGCCGACGTGCTGGACGCCGCCCGCCGCCTGGTCCCCGTCGACCCGGCCAAGGAACTGGACTCCGGCGAGGCCTGGCTGAAGGACGCCGGTGCCATGCTGGGCGCGGCCGAGCGGATCGTGCGGGCCGCGGGCTTCCGTCAGGACACCGCGCACCGTCTGCTGGAGCAGACCCGGGCCGTGGCCGCCGAGTGTCTGGTCGACCCCGAGGACCACCTGGGCATGGGCAGCGTCCACTTCCCCGAGCCGCACCTGGTCGGCGCGGGCCGCCGCACCGCCCAGCGGGCGCTCGCCTCCCGCGCGGTGGCGGGCATGGTGCGGCGGGGCTACGCCGGTCACCGCGCCTACTGGGAGCGGATGCATCAGGAGCTGGACATCATCGCCCACCACGGCTTCGCCTCCTACTTCCTGACGGTCGCCCAAGTGGTGGACGACGTACGGGAGATGGGCATCCGGGTGGCCGCGCGCGGCTCCGGCGCGGGCTCCCTGGTCAACCACCTCCTCGGCATCGCGCACGCCGACCCGGTCGAGCACGGGCTGCTCATGGAGCGCTTCCTGTCCAAGGAGCGGATCGTGCTGCCCGACATCGACATCGACGTGGAGTCCGCGCGCCGGCTGGAGGTCTACCGGGCGATCATCGGCCGGTTCGGCGCCGAGCGGGTCGCCACCGTCGCGATGCCGGAGACCTACCGGGTGCGGCACGCGATCCGGGACGTCGGCGCGGCCCTGTCCATGGACCCCGCCGACATCGACCGGATCGCCAAGTCCTTCCCGCACATCCGCGCCCGCGACGCCCGCGCGGCCCTGGAGGAGCTGCCCGAACTCCGGCAGCTGGCGGGGGAGTTCCGCCGGGGGGGCGCGCGGTACGGCAGGCTGTGGGACCTGGTCGAATCCCTCGACGCCCTGCCGCGCGGGGTCGCCATGCACCCGTGCGGGGTGCTCCTGTCCGACGCCTCCCTGCTCACCCGTACGCCGGTGATGCCGACCAGCGGCGAGGGGTTCCCCATGGCGCAGTTCGACAAGGACGACGTGGAGGACCTCGGGCTGCTCAAGCTGGACGTGCTGGGCGTGCGGATGCAGTCGGCGATGGCGCACGCGGTCGCCGAGGTGGCACGGACCACGGGCGAGCGGATCGACCTGGACGCGGTGTCGCCGGGCGACCCGGCGACGTACCGGCTCATCCGTTCCACCGAGACCCTGGGCTGCTTCCAGATCGAGTCGCCGGGTCAGCGGGACCTGGTGGGACGGTTGCAGCCGGCCACCTTCCACGACCTCGTGGTCGACATCTCCCTCTTCCGGCCCGGCCCGGTCGCCGCCGACATGGTGCGGCCGTTCATCGAGGCGCGGCACGGGCGGGCACCGGTGCGCTGTCCGCACCCGGACCTGGAGGAGGCGCTGCGCGACACCTACGGGGTCGTGGTCTTCCACGAGCAGATCATCGACATCGTGGCGATCATGACCGGCTGCGGACGCGGTGAGGCCGACCGGGTGCGGCGCGGACTGTCCGACCCGGAGTCGCAGGGGCGGATCAAGGTGTGGTTCGCCCAGCACGCGGCGGCCCGCGGCTATGACGCAGAAACGATTCAGCGGACCTGGGAGATCGTCGAGGCCTTCGGCTCCTACGGCTTCTGCAAGGCCCACGCGGTCGCCTTCGCCGTGCCGACCTACCAGTCGGCCTGGCTGAAGGCGCACCACCCGGCCGCCTTCTACGCGGGGCTGCTCACGCACGACCCCGGGATGTACCCGAAGCGGCTGCTGCTGGCGGACGCCCGGCGGCGGGGTGTGCCGGTGCTGCCGCTGGACGTGAACGCGTCCGGAGTCGCCCACCGTATCGAACTGGTGTCTGAACCGGAGGGTCCGGAGGTCTGGGGGCTGCGGCTCGCGCTCTCCGACGTGCACGGCATCAGCGAGGCCGAGGCGGCACGGATCGCCGACGGACAGCCGTACGCCTCCCTGCTGGACTTCTGGGAACGGGCGCGGCCGAGCCGTCCGGTGGCCGGACGGCTCGCCCAGGTCGGCGCGCTGGACGCCTTCGGCGCCAACCGGCGCGATCTGCAACTGCACCTGACCGAGCTGCACCGGGGCGCCCGGAGCAAGGGCGCGGGCGGCGGCCAGCTCCCCCTGGAGGGAGGCCGCAGGACCGCGCCCGCCGGGCTGCCCGACCTCTCCGACGCGGAGAGGCTCAGCGCGGAGCTGGGCGTGCTCTCCATGGACGCCTCGCGCCATCTCATGGACGACCACCGCGCCTTCCTCGACGAACTGGGCGTGGTCCCGGCACGCCGGCTGCGCGAGGCCCGGCACGGGGAGACCGTGCTGGTCGCGGGCGCCAAGGCGGCCACCCAGACACCGCCGATCCGGTCCGGCAAGCGGGTCATCTTCAGCACCCTGGACGACGGCACCGGCCTGGTCGACCTCGCCTTCTTCGACGACTCCCACGACGCCTGCGCGCACACCGTCTTCCACTCCTGGCTGCTGTTGGTGCGCGGAGTGGTGCAGCGGCGCGGCCCGCGCAGCCTCAGCGTGGTGGGCGCCGCCGCCTGGAACCTCGCCGAACTGGCCGAACTGCGCGCCCAGGGCGGGCTCGACGAGGTCGCGGCCCGGCTGGCGGAGCCCGCGCCCGCCGGGCCGGCCGAGGACCCGACACACGGCCGGCGCATCCAGCTGCCGACCGGATACGAGATGCACCCGTGGGCCGATCTGCGCCCGGCGGGCCAGGAGGCCTCACAAGGGCCCTCCACCGCAAGGAAGTTGTGGCACCAGAGTCCGGGGAGTGCGGGATGACCATCCTCTGCGTACGTTTCCAGCTGCCGCCGATGTACGAGGCGGCCCTGCCCGGCCTGCTCGCACTGCTGGAGGAGTTCACACCGGTCGTCGAGGCCCTGCCGCCGGACGGGGCACTGATCGACCTGGGCGGCGCCGAACGCTACTTCGGGCGCGGCGCGGTGGAACTGGCCTCGGTGATCCGGGTACGGGCGCTCGCGCTGCACGGCGTCGACTGCGCGATCGGCGCCGGGCCGGGCCCGATGCTGGCCCGGATGGCGCTGCGCGAGGCCCGGCCCGGGGTGACCCGTACGGTGTCCGAGGACGCCGTACGGGAGTTCCTCGCCGAACAGCCCGTCGTCGCGCTGCCCGGTGTGGGCCAGTCGACCGCCCGCGTCCTGGGCGAGTACGGCCTCGACACCCTCGGCCGGGTCGCCGCCGCGCCCCTGTCCACGCTCCAGCGGCTGGTCGGCGCGCGCACCGGCCGCGAGCTGCGCGAGAAGGCCGGCGGTGTCGACCGGGGCCGGGTCGTCCCCAACGCCGTGTCCGGCTCCTTCGCCGTCGAACGCCCCTTCCCCCTCGACGAACTGGACCCCGGCCGGCACCGCCGCGCCCTGCTCTCGGCCGCCGGGGAACTGGGCGCCCGGCTGCGCGCGGTGGACAAGGTCTGCCGCACCCTGACCCTGACCGTGCGCTATGCCGACCGCTCTGCCACCACCCGCGGCCGCACCCTGAAGGAGCCGACCGCGCACTCGGCGGCCCTGACGAGGACGGTGTACGGCATGTACGAGGCGCTCGGCCTCCAGCGGGCCCGGGTGCGGGCGTTCGGGCTGCGCGCGGAGGGACTCGTCTCCGCGGAACATGCCTCCTACCAGCTCACCTTCGACCCCGTCGACGAGAAGGCGCGCCGGATCGAGGAGGTCGCGGACCGGGCGCGGGCGAGGTTCGGGCCGCGGGCGGTGATGCCGGGAGCGCTCTGCGGGGGCGTGGGGGGAGTTGCCGCGTGAGGCCGGGTTGTGGGTGCGGCGTCTGTTGTGGCCGGTCGCGCAGTTCCCCGCGCCCCTTGGGGGCGGGTGCTGCTGCCGGTTTGTGGGTGCGGCTTGGTTGTGGTTGGTTGCGCGGTTCCTCGCGCCCCTTGGGGGGTGGGGTGCTCTGTCGGTTTGTGGGTGCGGCCTCGTTGCGGCTGGTCGCGTAGTTCCCCGCGCCCCTTGGGGGTGGGTGCTGCTGTCAACCCCTGTTCGTATACGTCAGTTGGCCCAGGGTGGCGTGATGCGGGTGCCGTCGGCCAGTTGTGCCTCCAGGCCGACGGAGGTGGTGACCCAGGAGATCGCGGTGTGGTCGGTGGGGTTCTCGACGGCGAGGGTCGCGCCGGGGTTGACGATCAGCGTGTCGCCGGCAGTGATGCGCTCGGTGCGGCCGTCGAGGGTGATCAGCAGCTCGCCGACGAGCAGATGGAAGATCTCCTCGCGGCTGACGGTGTGAGCGGGGGCTCTGGTCCCCGCCGGGATCTCTCCGCGCCAGGCGCACAGTTCCTTGCTGCCGGTGCGCGGGGAGGCGTACGAGACGAAGCGGGCGCCGTGGATCTCGTGGGTGACGGCGTCGGACGAACGGATGACGGGCAAGGCGGTTCCTCCCGGATTCGGTCAAGCTACTTGACTATATGGTCAAGTAGCTTGACCGATTCGTCAAGGGTGTTTCAATGCGGGGGTGCAGAACTCCGACGCCATGGCCCTGTCCGCCGCCCTGCTCGCCGTAGCCGGTGACCTCACGCAACGCATCCACGACGGAGTCGTGGCCCGGGGCTTCGAGGGGCTGCGGCCCGCGCACGGGTTCGCCTTCGCCCGGCTCGCTCCCGGCGGGGCGACGGTCACCGAACTCGCCGTGCATCTGGGGGTGACCAAGCAGGCGGCCAGTCAGCTCGTCGACGAGATCGTGCGCAAGGGGTACGCCGTGCGGCGGCCGCACCCCGGGGACGCGCGGGCGCGGCTGATCGTGCTCACCGAGCGGGGCCGGGCCTGCACCCGGGCCGCGGAGGAGGCGGCCGCGGAGGCGGTGCGGGTCTGGGCGGCGGTGCTGGGCGAGGCCGAGTTGGCGGCGCTGCGCGAGCGGCTGGCGCGGATCGCGCCCGCGGGGCCGGTGCGGCCGACCTGGTGAGGGCGAAGGCGCCGTCGGTCGCTTCAGGATCCCCCGGGGGAGTGAAGGACCGTCCGGGCGGCCTCCGTCGGTGGTGGAGGACCGGATTCGAGGGGCCCGTGGGCCGTCGAGTGGCTCGTGTCAGCCGGAGTGCCGGTAGAGGCTGATTGGCGCCGGAAGTTTTTACTGACGCGTAACTTCCCTCTTTGGCTACTCGTTCGTAACTTGACGAGTGAACAGCATCCCGTGATCCGGATCACAGGGCGTTCAGCACGTCGCCAATTCCCTTGAGCCGCAAGGAGATCACCCGATGCTGCCCTGGAAGCGCCTGCTCAGATCCGTCTCCGCGCTGCTGCTCGTCGCCGCGGTCGCCACCGTCCCCGCCGCCACCGCGGCGCACGCGGAGAGCACCGCCACCACCAGCAGTGGCTGGAACGACTACAACTGCAAGCCGTCCGCCGCCCACCCCCGCCCCGTCGTGCTGGTCCACGGCACGCTCGGCAACTCCGTCGACAACTGGCTCGGCCTCGCCCCCTACCTGACCCACCGGGGCTACTGCGTCTTCTCCCTCGACTACGGCCAGCTGCC
Source organism: Streptomyces sp. NPDC006458 (assembly GCF_040612135.1). Lineage (NCBI taxonomy): Bacteria > Bacillati > Actinomycetota > Actinomycetes > Kitasatosporales > Streptomycetaceae > Streptomyces > Streptomyces sp. NPDC006458. Next base: position 45,509 of record NZ_JBEXPR010000034.1, read on the forward strand.
CGGCGTCCCGCTCTTCTACGGGCTCGGTCCCATCGACAAGTCGGCGGAGCAGCTCAACGCCTTCGTCGACAAGGTGCTCGCGGCGACCGGCGCCGCCGAGGCCGACCTCGTCGGCCACTCGCAGGGCGGCATGATGCCCCGCTACTACCTGAAGTTCCTCGGGGGAGCGGCTGAGGTGAACGCCCTCGTGGGCATCGCCCCCGACAACCACGGCACCACCCTGAGCGGACTGACCAATCTGTTGCCGTACTTCCCCGGCGCGCAGGACCTGCTCACCACCGCCACACCCGGTCTCGCCGACCAGATCGCCGGATCGCCCTTCCTCACCAAGCTCAACCAGGGCGGCGACACCGTGCCCGGCGTGCGCTCCACCGTCATCGCCACCAAGTACGACGAGGTGGTCACGCCGTACAGCAGCGGCTGGCTGCAGGGTTCGAACGTCCGCAACGTGCTGCTCCAGGACCTGTGCCCGCTCGATCTGTCCGAGCACCTGGCGATCGCGCTGTTCGACCGGATCACCTTCCACGAGGTGGCCAACGCGCTCGACCCGGCCCGTGCCACCCCGACCACCTGCGCGTCGGTGTTCAGTTGACGTGCGCCGGGGCCTGACCGGCCTGAGCCGCCGGTCGGGCCCCGGAGGTTGTGAGGTGCCGGGCGGCCGCCCGGCACCTGCCGCCCGGGTCAGTGCCCGCGTCGGCCGGCGTTCGCCCTGCCGCCCGCCGCCACGGCCGCCTTGCAGGCCGCCGACCTCGGGTTCTCCGGGCCCTCCGCGTAGCACTGCGCGACACGGCTGACCGGGTCGCCCATCGAGCCGTGCGCGGCCGCGGGCGCGGCGGCGAGCGCGGTCAGGGCGAGCGGGGCCACACCGAGGGCGGTGACGGTGGCAGTGGCCTTCAGACGGCGTGCGGGCATCGGTGATCTCCTCCGAGTGGGGGCGGCGATCAGAAGCTAGCCCCGGAACACCGGGAAATCGCCTGCGTACGGCCCCTGACGGAGATCCTTATGGCGGCGTTAAGGAAGTGCTCAGGCTGCGCTGAGGTGCGTACCGTTCGGGCCATGACCCACGACGAGATCCGGCCCGCCGAGGCCGCCGACGTCCCGGCCGTGAAGGCCGTCACCGACGCCGCCTACCGGCACTACATCGACCGCATCGGGGTGGTGCCGCAGCCCATGGAGGCGGACCACACGGCGAACGTTGCCGCGGGGCGGGTGTTCGTGACGGGCGAACCCGTCGTCGGTCTCGTCGTCCTGAAGACGTACGAGGACCATCTCTTCCTCGACAGCATCGCCGTCCACCCGGACGCCCATGGACAGGGCGTGGGTGGACGGCTGCTGCGTTTCGTCGAGGCACGCGCGCGTGCGCTGGGTCTGGACGAGATCAGGCTCCACACGAACGCGATGATGTGGGAGAACCAGAAGATCTACCCGAAGTACGGCTACCAGGTCGTGGAGCGACGCGTGGACGGCCCGTACGACCGCATCCACTACCGCAGGAAGCTGGACTGACGGCGTCTCTCACCCACCGCAGGAAGCCGGACCGGCCGGTGTCTCTCACGGGCCCTCCGGCCACCAGGTCCGGGCGATGTCTCTCCTGACCTCCGGGCGCTCGGCAGGCTGTTCCTCGGCCTCCTCGCGGATGCGGCGGGCTTCCGTCCGCTTCAGGGGCTTTCGCACTGTCTCTCGGCGCATGGTGCCTCCTTCAGTGCCTACCGAATTCCCGTGTTGTCACGGAGGTAGACCCTTTCGCCGAGAGTTCCTCATCGCGACGTCTCTGTCAGTGGCGCCCGTCACGCTCCGGACTGTCAGTGCCGGCTGTCACTCTGTGGTCATGAACGACAAAAGTGACCGTTCGATCACGGCAGGTGTCGACTGGGACGCCGAGGCGGCGGCCTTCGACGACGAGCCCGACCACGGCCTGCGCGACCCCGCGGTGCGTCTGGCCTGGGCCGATCGCCTGCGCGACTGGCTCCCACCGGCCCCGGCCGACCTCCTCGACCTCGGCTGCGGCACCGGCAGCCTCTCGCTCCTCGCCGCCGAGCAGGGACACCGGGTGACCGGAGTCGACGGTTCTCAAGCCATGGTCGACCGGGCCCGGACCAAACTTGCAGGGCGTGACGCGGCGTTCCTGGTCGGTGACGCGGCCGCCCCACCGGTCGGTGAGCAGCTCCACGACGTGGTGCTCGTCCGGCACGTGCTGTGGACCCTGCCCCATCCCGGCCGCGCCCTGCGCCGGTGGCGCGCGCTGCTGCGGCCGGGAGGCCGGATGGTCCTGGTCGAGGGCGTGTGGGGCACGCTCGCGCCGGTCGGCATCCCCGCCGGGCAACTCACCGCCCTCCTCGCCCCCGTCGCCGTACGGCTGCGGGTGGAGCGGCTGTCGGACGACGCCGCGCTGTGGGGGAGAGCGGTGAGCGACGAGCGGTACGCGGTGGTGGCGACCGTGTGACGGGTCAGCCGAGCAGCGCCTCCAGGCCGCCCGCCGCCCTGGCCGACGCCTCCAGGGCGTCGAGGGCGGCCACGGCCTCGGACGCCGCCCGGGGGTCCTTCGACGCCAGGCCGCTCGCCTCGAACTCGTCCTCGTCCAGGCGGCGTACGTCCGTGCCGTCGGCGGAGCACCACAGGTCCAGGTCCAGGTCCTCCACGACGAGTTCGGTGCCGGTGAGGGCGGCGGGGCGGGTGATGTCGCAGTACCAGCCCTTGAGTTCGCCCGAGGCGGCCCGGACCTCCTTCACCGCGTACCAGCGGTCGCGCCAGTAGTGCTCGGTGAAGACGTCGCCGGGCTCGAAGCGGACGAAGCCGAAGTCGCGGACCCCCGCCCCGGCCCAGGCGGCGCGGACGGTGATGCGGGTGCCGTCGTCGGACAGCAGCGCCGCCGGGTAACGGATCTTCGTACGGCCCGCCTTGAGCAGGACCACGTCCACCTCACGGGCGGAGTCAGCCGAGTTCGCGGACATGACGCACCTCCGTCGCACACACTTCGTAACCGAACCACTTGTTGATCGCCAGCATCGGGGCGTTGCCGGTGTCGTTGCCCGTGAAGGCCTGCGCGTACCCGGCCGCGCGGGCCCGGTGCAGCGAGTGGTTCTTCACCAGCTTGCCCAGGCCCCTGCCGCGGTGCGCGCGGGCCGTGCCGGTCATACCGCTGCCGTAGTGGCGGGCGCCGTCCGTGCGGGCCGCGGTGAAGGCCGCCGGGCGTCCGTCGACGACCGCGACGACGGTCAGCGCCAGGTCGTTGAGCGGATGCCGCCAGGTCTCCGCCAGCCAGGCCTCGTAGTCGGTCAGCTCGGCGCCCGCGTCGCTGGGCTCGTCCGACGTGGTCTCCGCGTCCAGCGCGAACATCGCGCGCGGATCGTCCGCGAAGTCGGCGCCCGTGCGCAGTTCGACGCCGGGCGGCGGGTCCTGGAGCGGCGGCAGCGTGCCGTTCGCCAGGTCCAGCCGGAGGAAGTGCGCGGACCGGCTCGCCCGGTAGCCGTGCCGCTCGGCGAACGAGCGGTTGCCGGGCCCGTCCAGCACCCAGGACAGCAGCCGGGTCGCGCCGTGGGCCGCGAGGTGCTCCTCCGCCGCGCCCACCAGCAGCGAGCCGGCGCCGCGGCCGGTGCGGTCCGGACGCACATACACGTTGACGAAGCCCTGGCCCGGGTCCGGGCTGTCGTGGATCAGGCCGACCTGCGCGGAGCCGATGATCTCGCCGTCCTCCTCGGCGAGGAGCGGGCGGTAGCGGGCGTCCGGCGAGAAATGGGCCAGGTCGTACGCGAGGGAGTCCGCGGTGATCAGATGGAACGGGAGGGCGGCATGCCGGACGGCGGCGAAGCCCTCCAGATCTGCTCGGGCCTGGGGGCGGATCTCACGAACGATGACGGTCATGGGGCCGCACGTTACGTGTGCGGCGCACCCATGTGCCGCTCATTTTTCCCGCGGGTACGGGACAATCGGCTAGTGACCTTGAAGATCCACATCGATGACAGCGGCGTAGCGCCCTACGAGCAGGTGCGGGCGCGGATCTCCGAGCTGGCGCGGGCCGGGGTGCTGCCGGTGGGATACCGGCTGCCCACGGTCCGGGGGCTCGCCGAGTCGCTGGGGCTCGCGGCGAACACCGTCGCGAAGGCCTACCGGGTCCTGGAGGGCGACGGGGTGATCGAGACCCGGGGGCGCAACGGGACGTTCGTCGCCGCCACGGGCTCCGCCGTCGAGAAGGAACTGGCCTCGGAGGGGCGGGCGTTCGCGGAGCGCGCCCATCGGCTCGGGGCGTCGCAGGAGGAGGCCCTGGCCGCGGTGCGCGAGGCCCTGCGGGCCGTCTACGGGCAGTAGCGGTGCGGGGCCGCCGTCCACGGGCAGTAGCGGGCCGGCCGGGCCGGGGCTGTGCGCCCGGGGGCGGGAGTCTGGCCTGGCGGGTCGGGTGCCGCGGGCCGGAGTCGGGTGCTCGGCCGGGGGCGTGTGCGTCGGAGCCGGCTGCTCGGCCGGGTGGTTCAGGGTGTGCGCGTCGGGGCCAGCCGTGCGCGGCGTGCCGTCGCCGCGAAGGCCCGCGCGTCCTTGACCGCCGCCCCGTTCGGGTCGTTGTTGAAGTACGCGAACACGTCCTCGGCCGGCGACCACGCCCGCGCGATCCTCTCCGCCCACGTCCTCAGCGCCTGTCTGCCGTAGCGCGGCCAGGGCTTCGCGCGGCCCTCGTGGAAGCGGACGTAGCCCCAGTCCGCGGTCCGCCACAGCGGGGCCGCCGGACGCGCGCGGACGTCGGCCCAGCACAGGGCCGCCCGCCGGGCTTCCAGGACGCCCCGGACCTCGGGCGTCCACCACGAGTCGTGCCGAGGCTCGACGGCGACCCGGATGTCCGCCGGGAAGCAGGCCAGGCAGGCGTCCAGCAGGCCCGGGTCGGCGCGCAGGTTCGGCGGGAGCTGGAGCAGCACCGGGCCGAGGCGGTCACCGAGACCGGCCGCGTGGCTCAGCAGCCGGTCGACCGGTTCCTCAGGGGTCTTCAGACGCTTGATGTGGGTGAGATACCGGCTCGCCTTCACCGCGACCACGAAGTCGCCGGGCACCCGGCCGCGCCACGCCTCGAAGTTCTCCCGCGTCGGCAGCCGGTAGAAGGCGTTGTTGATCTCGACCGTCGCGAAGCGGCCCGCGTACTCCTCCAGCCAGAGCCGTACGGGCACCCCGGCCGGATACAGGACACCGCGCCAGTCCCGGTACTGCCACCCCGACGTGCCCACGTACAGGGTCATGACTCCATCAAAGCACTCGGAGTCCGGGCGCTCAGAGATAGAGCCCCGCGTCCGCGCCCGCGCGCGGCTCCGGCAGCGAGGTCGGGGACGTGCCCCGGCGCAGCGCGTACAGCTCGGCCAGGGTGGCCCCCTCGCGGCCGACGCCCTCCTCGGTGCCCAGCCAGCCCACCGCCTCCTCACGGGTCAGCCGGCCGACCTCGATGCGGGCGAGACAGCGGCCGGGCCGTACGACGGCGGGGTGCAGCCGCTCCAGGTCCTCATTGGTGGTGACACCGACCAGGACGTTGCGCCCCTGCCCGAGCAGGCCGTCGGTGAGGTTCAGCAGCCGGGACAGGGCCTGGCCCGCGGTGTGCTTGGCCTCGCCGCGGATCAGTTCGTCGCAGTCCTCCAGGAGCAGCAGCCGCCAGCGGCCCTTGCCCGTGGAGTCGTCCTCGCCGATCGCGATGTCCATCAGATAGCCGACGTCGCCGAACAGCCGCTCCGGGTCCAGGACGCAGTCCACCTGGCACCAGTCCCGCCAGGAGCGGGCCAGGGTGCGCAGCGCGGAGGTCTTGCCGGTGCCCGGCGGACCGTGCAGGAGCAGCAGCCGTCCCGCGATGTCCTGCGGGGTCGTCTTCATCAGCCGGTCCAACGCGTCCGCCACCGGCGCGGTGTAGTTGGGCCGCACCTCCTCCCAGGTGCCCGCCGAGATCTGCCGGGTGGTGCGGTGCGGGCCGCGCCGGGGGGAGACGTACCAGAACCCCATCGTCACGTTCTCCGGCTGGGGTTCGGGCTCGTCCTCCGCGCCGTCCGTGGCCCTGCCCAGCACCTCGGCGGCCAGCTCGGCGCTGGTGGCGGTGACCGTCACATCGGCGCCCCGGTTCCAGCGGGAGACCAGCAGCGTCCACCCGTCGCCCTCGGCGAGGGTCGCGCTGCGGTCCTCGTCGCGGGCCATGCGCAGCACCTTCGCGCCCTGGGGGAGCAGGGTCGCGCCGGACCGCACGCGGTCGATGTTCGCCGCGTGCGCGTACGGCTGCTCGCCCGTCGCGAAACGGCCGAGGAACAGCGCGTCGACGACATCGGACGGAGAGTCGGAGTCGTCGACGGTGAGCCGGATCGGCAGGGCGTCCTGCGGGTGAGCTGACATGCGGCCATGATCCGTCACAAGTGCCGGGTGTGCACCCTGTTTCCCCTCGCGTACCGGAACACCCGCGGGACGGGCGCCGGCTTCGGAACGGGTGGGGAACAACTGCCGCGCCCGCAAGGCGATCCACTCGTGGGCGAGGCGGTCGCCGCGGCGGTACCGCGCGGGTTTCCCGTCCGTCGGCGTACGCGGTACGGCCGGTCGCGATCGTCGTGGACCTACCGCACACCCTCGGCGGCCCGCGTCAACCTGCGTTCCTCGGGCGGTGTCGTCCGGGTGAACTTCGTGGCGTGCGCGCGGAGGTGGCCGGGACAGGTCCCGTGGCCCTGGTCGACGTCCGTCTCACCCGCGCTGTCGTCGCGCGGCACGCGCGCGCAGGCGCCGCAGTGGGACCAGCAGGAGAGTGAGCGCGCTGACCGCCGCCACGACGACGATGCCGCCGCGCACCGACCACAGACCCAGGGCCAGCATGCCCTGGGCCACCAGCATGTCGACGACGATCGCCCCGCCCAGCGCGGCGATGGCGCGCCCCAAGGGGTCGGGTCCGCGCAGGACCAACGCGAAGGCCGAGGCCGGTGCCCCGAGCAGGAAGAACAGCGTGAACGGCCCGCGCAACGGCGAGTCGGAGCCGCTCAGCGCGAGCAGCCCCCCGGCGCACACGGCGGCCGTCGCGGCGCCCGCGAGCAGCATGAGCAGGTCCCGCCCCGCCCCCGGCGCGCCCCGATCGGCGTCTTCGGCCGTGACCGGCCTGTCGCCTTTCGCGTTGTGTGCACCCATGGTCCGCATGGCGACGTTTCCCCCCGAAGCGCCGGATGCCGGACTTCAATGTCGCGCAGCCCGCTTGTGGGCGTCAAGACGGCGAACGTCCGTGGAACGCCTGTTCTGGCCAGGGGCGGTGACGCGCCGCGTCAGCGCAGGCGTGTTCCCCGGAGGCAGTGGGATCCCCCGGGGAACACGCCGGTCACAGCGGGCTCGTCGGTGTCACGGGACGAGCTTCGGCGGCCTCACGGCCTCACGGCCTCACGGCCTCACGGCCTCACGGCCTCACGGCCGCGGGGCTCCCGCACGGCCTTACGGGACCAGCTTCAGCAGCCGGTTGGGCGAGCCGCCGCCGGGGCTGGTGACCTTGCCGGTGGTGGCGCCCGAGGTCAGCGCCGAGGCGACCTGGGCCGGGGTGGCCGAGGTGTGGTTCGCGAGGTACACGGCCGCCGCGCCCGCGACGTGCGGGGTCGCCATCGAGGTGCCGGAGATGGTGTTGGTGGCGGTGTCGGAGGTGTACCAGCCGGCCGTGATGGACGAGCCGGGCGCGAAGAGGTCCAGGACCGAGCCGTAGTTGGAGTAGCTCGCCCGGGCGTCCGTGCTGGTCGTGGCGCCGACCGTGATGGCCTGGGTGACGCGGGCCGGGGAGTAGGAGGAGGCGTTGGCGTTGCTGTTGCCCGCCGCGACCGCGTAGGTCACTCCGCCGGCGATGGAGTTGCGCACGGCCGTGTCGAGCGTGGTGGACGCGCCGCCGCCCAGGGAGAGGTTGGCGACGGAGGGGCCGCTGTGGTTCGCGGTCACCCAGTCGATGCCCGCGACGACGCCCGAGGTGGTGCCCGAGCCGTTGTTGTCCAGCACCCGGACGGCGACGATCCTCGCCTTCTTGGCGACGCCGTACGTCGAGCCCGCGATCGTGGTGGCCACGTGGGTGCCGTGGCCGTTGCCGTCGGAGGCGGTGGTGTCGCCGTCGACGGCGTCGTAGCCGTAGGAGGCCCGGCCGCTGATCTGCGTGTGGGTGATGCGCACACCGGTGTCGATCACATACGCCGTCACCCCGCTGCCGGCGGTGTCGGGGTAGGTGTAGGTGCCGGACAGCGGCAGGGCGGTCTGGTCGATGCGGTCCAGGCCCCACGGGGCGTTGCTCTGCGTGACGTCGGACGCCCGCACGATCTGGTCCTGCTCGACCGAGGCGATCGACGGGTTGGCCGCGAGCCGCCGGGCCTCGGTGGCGGAGAGCGTGGCGGCGTAGCCGTTCAGCGCGTGGCCGAACGTTCTGTGCACCGTGCCGCCGTACGCCTTGATCAGCCCCTTGCCGATGGTCGAGGACGCCTTGAAGCCCGCGCCCTCCTTCAGTGTGACGAGGTAGCTGTCCTTGACCGCGGTGGGGGAGTTCGCGGCCAGGACCCTGCCCTCGGCCGGGGCGGCCTGGGCGGGAAGGGCGGTCAGCCCGCCGACGAGGGCGGCGGTCGCCAGACCGGTGATCGCGGCGAGCCGGATCTTGTTGCTCCGCAGGTGTGCCATTACGAGGTGGTCCTCCTCTTGGCGGCACGCGCCCTGGTGGGGCACGTGCCTGTGGGGGATGTGCGTGTGATCGCGCAGCCAAGCGTCGATGAGCCGTCCGTGCCGGACAAGGGAGTTGAGAGGGTGTCAACAAACCTGTCATGAACGCGCAATGGAACATGTGGCGAATTCACAGGGAGGACTCCAGGAAGACCCGAGAGTCCTTTAATTTTTGGCATGGACACTTCCAGTCAACACGCGTAGCTGCTACCACAGTTATGGCAGAGATCCTGCTAAACGGAGGTTCCATGAGACGTTACCGACTTGTCGTATACGTAAGTTCACTCCTCCTCGCCATCGGCACCGCCCTCACCGGGGCCGCCACGGCACAGGCGGCCGAGACCGCGGCGGTGTCCTACGTGGCGCTCGGCGACTCGTACTCCTCGGGCGTCGGAGCCGGCAGCTACATCAGCTCCAGCGGCGACTGCAAGCGCAGCACCAACGCGTACCCCTACCTGTGGGCCGCCGCCAACTCGCCCTCCTCCTTCGCCTTCAACGCCTGCTCGGGCGCCCGAACGGATGACGTCCTCGCCGGTCAGCTGGGCTCGCTCAACTCCGGCACCGGCCTTGTCTCCATCAGCGTCGGCGGCAACGACGCAGGCTTCGCCGACGTCATGACGACGTGTGTGACCTCGTCCGACAGCACGTGTCTGTCACGCATCAACACCGCTCGGGCCTACGTCGACTCGACGCTGCCCGGCAAGCTCGACGGGGTGTACTCGGCGATCCGCACCCGTGCCCCCTCCGCACGGGTCGTCGTTCTCGGCTACCCCCGCTTCTACAAGCTCGGCACCACCTGTCTCGGCCTGTCGGAGACCAAGCGGTCCGCCATCAACGCGGCCTCCGACCACATGAACGGCGCCATCGCGCAACGCGCCGCCGCCTACGGCTTCACCTTCGGCGACGTGCGCTCCACCTTCACCGGGCACGAGCTCTGCTCCGGCAGCGCCTGGCTGCACAGTGTCAACTGGCTCAACATCGGCGAGTCCTACCACCCGACGGCCACCGGCCAGTCGGGCGGCTACCTGCCGGTCATGAGGAACGCCGCCTGAGCCGTCACTCGGAAGGCGACGCAGTAGGGGAGGCCCCGCCCGTCGGGGTCTCCTCCGTCTCACAGGTCACCGAGAACGCCACGTAGTTCGACGTCGCCCGGACCGGGTCACGCACCTCGACACCGAGCTCGTCGCGGTACGTCCCGCTGTCCGCGTGCGTCGTCACGATCACCGTGTCCTGCCCGGTCCGCGGGCCGCCCTCGGGCAGCGACAGCGTCTTCCAGCCGTCGGCCATGACGTCCCCGCCGCGCGTCACCCACCGGTAGCCGACCTCCGCCGGGAGCCGGCCCACCGTGAACGTCGCCGTGAACGAGGGGGCTTCGGCCTGCGGCGGCGGACAGGTGCCCGTGTAGTCCGTCCGGGTCCCCGCCACGGTCACCTGGACCGACTGCGGGGCCGGACTGCTCGACGGGGACGCGCTGGACGTGCTCGGCGTGGGCGTCGGCTCCGGGGTGTCCGACGGCTTCTCGCTCGCGCTGGGCGACACCGCCGGGCCCGTCCGGCTCTGCGTGCTCCCGCCGCCCGCGTCCCCGCCGCCGCCGTCCCGGCCGAGCAGGGCGTACGTCAGCCCCGCCACGGCCAGCGCCAGCGCCAGGAACCCGGCGACCAGGGCTGCGGCGGCACGCCGGTTGCGCGGCGGCCGGCCGGACGCCGTCGTGTCCGTACCACCGGGCGGGTACACCGGGGTGGCCGCCTCGCGCAGCGGGTGCACGGGCGTGGTCGGCTCGCCGGGCGGCGGCCCCACGACCGTCGGGGCGTACGGGCCCGCACCCACGATGTCCGCGCGCGGGGTGCCGCCCGCCGCCACCAGCCGCAGCTCCCGCTCGGCCTGCTCCGCCGGCGTCCGCTCGGCCGGGTCCTTGCGCAGCAGACCCGCGATGACGGGGCCGAGCGCACCGGCCCGGCGCGGCGGCGGCAACTCCTCGTCCACGATCGCGCGCAGGGTGCTCAGCGGCGTGTCGTGACGGAACGGCGAGATCCCCTCGACCGCCGCGTACAGCAGCACGCCCAGCGACCACAGGTCGGACGCCGGACCCGGGGTGCGGCCCAGCGCCCGCTCCGGTGCCAGGAACTCCGGCGAGCCGACCACCTCCCCGGTCATGGTCAGCGCCGAGCTGCCCTCGACCGTGGCGATCCCGAAGTCGGTCAGCACCACCCGGCCGTCGTTCGCCATGAGCACGTTGCCCGGTTTCACGTCCCGGTGCAGCACCCCCGCCTCGTGCGCGGCGCGCAGCGCGGACAGCACCTCGGCGCCGATCAGCGCCGCCCGCCGGGGGTCCAAGGGGCCCTCGACCTCCAGCAGTTCCGCCAGCGAGATGCCCCGGACCAGCTCCATCACGATCCACGGACGGCCGTCCTCGGTGGCCACGTCGTACACCGTCACCACATTGCGGTTCGCCACCCGTGCGGCCGCCCACGCCTCGCGCTCCAGCCGCGCGTACAGCCGCTCCACGTCGGCGGCGGGCAGCCCGGCGGGAGCGCGGACCTCCTTGACGGCGACCTCGCGCATGAGGATCTCGTCCCGGGCCCGCCACACCGTCCCCATCCCGCCCTCGCCGAGGGGGGACAGGAGCCGGTAGCGGCCCGCGATCACACGCTCATTGCCCGGTGACTCCGACACGGGCACCCCCAATCGAGGCCGCGGGAGTCATGTCCCGTCCGATGTGGTCCCGTCTGATTCCTCCCCAAAAGTAGCTCAGCCGATCGCGGATGCCGCCCCCTTGAACAGCAGAGCGGCCCCCAGGACCACGACTACCCCCGCCGAGAGCAGCGGAAGTGCCCCGCGCGCCCGAGCCACCAGCGGGTGTGTCGACCAGCGCGGGCGCCGCTCCAGGGCCTGGACGGCCCGTCCGCCGAGCCGTACGACGGCGAACCCCGCCGCGGTCAGGGTCAGCGCGAGGCCCGCGCCGTAGGCGACCACCAGCAGCAGCCCGAACCAGGCGTGCCCCAGCGCGGCCGCGCCGACCAGCACGACCACCGCGGACGGGCTGGGCACGAGCCCGCCCGCGAAGCCGAGGAGGAGGGTGCCGCGGAGGGTGGGGGCGATGGAGTGGGTGTGGGTGTGACCGTTGTGCGTGTGGGTGTGCGTGTGGCCGGTGTGCGGGTGCGGGTGCGGGTGGGCGTGCGCGTGCGCGTGGCCGGTGTTCGGGTGCGGCTGGGCGTGCTCCACCGGGTGGTCGTGATGCGCGTGCCCGCCGTGGCCGTGGCCATGACCGTGATCGTGATCGTGACCGTGAGCGGGGGCGCCGGAGAGGGCGAGCTGCCGAACGGGGGCTTCAGGGTGTGGGTGTGGGTGTGGGTGCGGGTGCGGGTGGTCGTGGGCGTGCGGGTGTCCGCGGCCGCCGCGCCACGCCCTGCGTACGAGGGTCAGCCCGGCGCCCGTCACCAGCGCCCCGCTCGCGATGCCCAGCCAGGCGATCACCGAGGGCGCGGCCGCGGAGCCGCCCGTGACGAGGAGGCCGAGGGCGACCACCCCGAGGGTGTGGGTGACGGTCACCGAGGCTGCCAGGGGCAGCACGTCGCGCGGCCGGGCCCGGCCGCCGCGGGCCGCCGCCGTCGCGGCCATCAGCGTCTTGCCGTGCCCCGGCGCGAGCGCGTGCATGGCGCCCAGTGCCACGGCGATCAGCAGCGCCAGCGCCGCGAAGCCGAGGGTGAGGTCCTGCCGGGCGACCAGGGAGTCCAGGGCCCGGGTGAACCGGTCGGCCCCGCGCGGCAGTATCGAGGCGGCCGGGGCGTCCCGGTCCTCGCCCGCCAGGGCCGGGCCACCCGCTCGCACCGACAGGGACGCGGTCGAGGTGTCGGCGGGGGAGGACAGCAACTCCTCCGGATACCCGGTGAGTTCGCCCGAGACGGAGTCGCGCGGCACGTCCGACGCCGTGAGCGTCATCCGGTCGCCCCGGGCGGTCACCTCCCGCCAGCCCGGCCCGGACGAGGCCCCCGCCGCGCGGAAGCCGACCGTGACGTCCTCGCCCTCGGGCAGCGGTGCGGAGAGCCCGCACTCCAGGCGCAGGGTGTCCAGTCCGGCCTGCCCGGGCAGCACCCGGGCGTGGCTGCCGGTCACGGAGAGCGTGACCGTACGGCCCGCCACCTCGACCGCGCTGTCCCGCGCGGCCTTCGCGCACCGCGCCCGCGCCCACGGGGCGAGGCCGGACCTCTCGATCTGGGGGCGAGCCTGGGTGGCCGGGATCTCGGCGAGGTCCTCGACGTGGTCGATCCGCAGCTCACCGGGGGCCACGACCAGCCCGTCGTAACGGTTGACCGTGAAGTTCCCGAGCGGATGCGCGCTCGCGGCCCCGGCGGGGGCCAGCACGAGCGCGCCGGCGGCGGTGAGCAGCGCGCCGGCGGTGACGAGGACGCGGCGGCGGCTCGTCGGGGGGTCGACGGTGCCGGCGGACCCGTGGAGCCGGGCCGTACGGCGGTCCGCCACGGTGGCGGGGGCGTGGGGGGTGGTCACTTCGCGGCCTCCGAAGTCTCGAGTGCCGCTCGGGCCTGCCGGGCACCCAGCGGGGAGAAGCCGGGGTTCAGTTCGAGGGCCTTCTTCAGATGGGTCCGGGCCGCCCGCTCCTGGCCCGCGGCCAGTTCGACGACGCCCCGGTGGAAGTGGAACCCGGCGTTGCGGTAGCCGGTCGCCGTGGCGCGCCGGGCGTACGGCAGGGCCTCCGCGTCACGGCCGTTGACGTGCAGGGCCCAGGCGAGGGCGTCGGCGGTGTGGACGGTCCGGCGGCGGGACCACTCGGCGCGGGCGGCGCGCAGGGCGGCGGCCCGGTCGCCGTGGTCGGCGGCGGCGAGCGCGGTGTCGAGGTCCACGTCGACCCCGCCCGCCCGGGCCAGTGCCGTCCAGGCGTCCACCAGGGCGTACTGGTCGCGGGCCCTGGCCCTGTCGCCCCGGCCGCCGCGCGCCTCGTACAGCTCGCCCAGCGCCACCAGCGGGCCGGGCAGCGGGGCCCGCGCCACCACCTGCTCCAACCCCCGGATCGCGGTGGCCCGCTGCCCGCTCGCCGCCTGCGCGCGAGCGCGGCCCTCCAGCGCCGGGAGGTAGTCCTCGTCGGCGGCCAGCGCCTGCCCGTAGTGACGCAGGGCGAGCCCGTACTCGCCCTCGTTCCAGGCGAGCTGGCCGAGCTGCGCGGAGATATAGGCGATGTCGCCGGGGGCCGTCGCCCCGGCCAGGGCCTGCTTCAGGACCCGGCGTGCGTCGGCCACGTCACCGCGCAGCTCCCGCACATAGGCGTACCGGGTGAACACCGGGATGCCGGGCCGCCGGTCGTCGGCCGTGTCGGCGGCGCGCGCGGCCTCGGCGTAGCGGCCGAGCTCGACGAGCGCGTCGACCCGGGTGCACAGGGCCCGTTCGCTGTAGGGGTTCCGCTTCAGCGCACGGTCGGCGTCCGCGAGGGCGCCGGTGAAGTCGTGCCGCGCGGCGGCGAGCGCGGCCCGGCCGGCGAGGGCCTGGTCGTTGCCGGGCGCGAGGTCCAGCGAACGCTCCAGCGCCCGCTCGGCCTCCGGGTAGCGCGAGGGGTCCCCGTCGGTCCTGGCCCGCTCCACATAGGCGAGGGCGAGGGCCGCCCAGCCGCTGAAGTCCCGCGGCTGGGTGCGTAGATGAGCCTGGAGAGAGCTGACGCTCGCCGCGTCCGCGCGCCCGGCCCAGGGGGTGGCCGTGGCGGCGGCCCCCTGCCGCCCGCCCGTGTTCCCCAGGGCGACGGAGCCCGCGGTGAAGGCCACGGCCAGCAGCAGAGCGGGCACAGCCGCCCGGGCGGCCCGCCACCGCTTCGGCGGCTCGGCGGCCTCAGTGTCGTGCGTACGCGGGGTCATCGCCTCTCCTGGTTCGGATGCGTTCGTCGGGAAGGCGCGGCCCGCGCCGTGGGGGATGGGAGGTGTGCGGGCCGCGCCGGTCCATGGGTGTGCGGGCGAGAGGGCCGGGGCAGGCGCGGGGACCTGCCCGTCCGGCCGCGACGCTCCGCGGCCCTGGATACGGCCCCGCTCTCCGGAGCGCTCAGTACGCCCGTCCCCGAATGCGACGCCACCACATCAGGCCTCCGCCGATCAGCAGGATGCCGAGGGCACCGGCCCCGGCGGAGCCCGCGATCAGCGCGGTGTCGTCCATACCGGTGTCGGTCCCGGCCGGCTGGAGCGCGTCGCCGAGCTGGCTGCGCACGTCCGTGCCCGAGCTGGTCCCCTTGGCCAGCGGCCCGCGCGAGCCCTCCGTGGGCAGCGCGACGTAGGGGAACGCCTTCTCGAAGGCCTTGTCGTTCTTGTCGACCGCGTCGCCCAGGTCGTTCTTCGCGCCGAGCAGTTCGCCCTCGACGACCTGGAGCGAGGCGTCGATCACGTCGTCGGTGAGCCGGCGCCCGTTCGGGAAGCCCGCGTTGTCGCCGTCGAGCACGCCGAGCCGCTTGGGGCTCTTCGCGGGCGCGATCGAGGTGTTGAGGCGCAGCATCTCGGAAGGACGCACGTGCGGCGGCTGGTTGAGGCCGTCGACTCCCTTGAGGAAGACGTCGACTAGGTCGTTGCGCGGCTCGGCCGGGGCCTTGATCTTGTAGATCGCCTCGATGAGCTTGGGCAGTTCGGGGTTGGTGACGTTCTTCAGGAACTGCCCGTCGTTCCACGGTGCGCCGGCGTTGAAAGTGTCCTTGTCGCCGACCGGGTTGACGACCTCGTTGACCAGCGGGCTGCCCAGGCGCGAGACCTGGGTGAAGTAGCCCTGCGCGTTCTTGCGCTGGGTGGTCGACCAGATGCCCACGACCGGCTGGTGCGCGGACTGCCGGATCATGTGGCTCGGCACCTGCAGCGCGATGGAGTTGACGTTGTAGCCCTTGAGCGTGTCGTTGCCGACCTCGGAGAGGTTCCCGCCGTACAGCAGGTCGAAGACCCTGAGGTCCAGGAAGAACGGGTCGTCGGCCTGTCCGGCGAAGGCCGTCGAGCCGCCCGCCAGCTTGTGCACGGCCTGCGACCGCAGCTTGGCGTAGTCGGGCATGGACGCCTTGCCCACGTTGGACGGGGCGACCGGCACATCGTCGGCGATCTTCGTGCGCGAGCGCAGATGCTGGTTCTTCAGCCGCAGCAGCTCGACGTCGTAGGTCTGTGTGATGTTGAGGTCCGGGTCGTGCAGACTGTCCACGGCCCCGGTGTTGTAGAGGAAGGTCCGCTTGTTCTTGACGTGCGTCTTGAAGGTGAAGCGGTAGAGCAGGTCGCCCTGCGCGTCGCCGTCGCTGTCGATGTGGATGTCGTACTGGGCATCCTCGGCGAAGGGGAAGAAGTTCGGTCCGCCGGCGGGTTCCTCGAAGGGAATCCAGTTGGCGATGATCGTGGTCGTGTCCGGCTTGTCCGGGCTGACGAACGCGTACACGTCCGTGTTGTCGTACTGCGGCTGCCCCGAGATCAGCGGGGCCTCCCGGTGGCTGGAGGCGGAGGCCACCTCCGGTTCCAGCGCGGTCACACCGGCCGCTGCGAGCCCCCCGGCGGCCAGCGCGCCACATGTGAGGCTCGCGACGCCCCTGCGTCCCGATCCGCTCCTGGAGATAGGTGTCATGCCGTCCGTCCTCAGTGCCGAGTTGCCTGACGTCCGGGGATTCGGAACCGGGTGCGGGGCGGATTGGTCGGTCCGGAAGAATCTTGGAAATCTTGTTTTCCCCGCCCCGGGCCCGCGTTTTCGACAGGCTGATCCGTAACACCATCCGGAGGTGTGTTCGGTGCGAATGCCTGGTGTGACAGGACGGGGCCGGTGCGGCCGGCGAGAGGGGGAGGACGTGCGGGAGAACGCGGCGGACGAGCTGCTGCTGCGCGTCGCCAGGGGCGATCAGCAGGCGTTCGAGCAGCTGTACGCGATGGTGTCCGGGCCGGTGTTCGGGCTGGTCCGGCGGGTGGTGCGGGACCCGGCGCAGACGGAGGAGGTCGCGCAGGAGGTGCTGCTCGAACTCTGGCGCTCCGCCACCCGGTTCGACCCGGGGCGCGGCTCCGCGCTGGCCTGGGTGCTCACCCTCGCCCACCGCCGCGCCGTCGACCGGGTGCGCAGCGCCCGCGCGGCCGGGGAGCGCGAGCAGCGCGAGGCCCTGCGCTCCGGCGTGCCCGCCTTCGACCAGGTCGCCGAGGAGGTGGAGGCCGGCCTGGAGCGCGAGTGGGTGCGCCGCTGCCTGGACCGGCTGACCGCGCTGCAACGCCAGTCCGTGACGCTCGCCTACTACGACGGGTACACCTACCGCGAGGTCGCCGAACGCCTGAAACTGCCATTGGGCACGGTGAAGACACGCATGCGCGACGGCCTGACCCGTCTGCGCGAGTGCCTGGGAGGTGCGGCATGAGCCTGATCGACCGCCTGCTGGGCCGGGCCGACCTGCACTCGCTGGCCGCCCCGTACGCGCTGGACGCCCTCGACGCGGACGAACGGCGCCGGTTCGAACGGCACCTGGCCGGCTGCGAGCGCTGCCCCGCCGAGGTGCGGGCCCTGTCGGAGGACGCCGTGCGGCTCGCCTGGTCCACCGCGGCCGCGCCGCCCGCCGCCCTGCGCGACCGGGTGCTGGCCGCCGTACGCACCACCGCGCAGGAGCCGGTCGCCGCCGCGCCGGAGCGTGCCGGGCGGCTGCCCGCCCATGTCTGGGGCACGGAACCACCCCCGACGCGCCTCCGTGCGCCCCGGCCGCGCCCCCTGCTGATGCCGTTCGCCACCGTCACGGCCGCCGCGGCGCTCGTCGTCGCCGCGCTGTTCGCCGTGCAGGCGAACGACACGCGGCAGCGGCTGGACGCCGAGCGGGACCGGGCACGTGAGATCGCCCACGTTCTCGCCGCTCCTGACGTGCGGACGGCCGCCTCGCGGGACGGCGACGGGCGAAGTATCGGAGTAATCGCCTCCGCATCGGAGGGGCGCGCGGTGGTGACCCTGAGCGGTTACGGCGAGCCCTCGGGCGACCGCGTACACCAGTTGTGGCTCATGCGCCCCGATGCGCGGCCCCGCTCCCTCGGCCTGCTGGAGGGCGACACGCCCCTGGTCGCGGCCGGTCTCGACCGGTCCTCCACATCACTCGCCGTAACGGTCGAACCCGACGGCGGCTCACCGCAGCCCACTACGCAGCCGGTTGTCCAACTCGCCCTGGAATCGGTCGGATTCGGAGAGTGACGGTCGAGGCATCGTCAACACCCTTACGGGGAAGGTGAATCCTGTGACCGCGATACACGAGTGCCCCGAGGGAGCGATAGGGTTACCCTGCCCGTGGGCCGGGTGGACTCGTACGGGTGGGGAGTGACATGGAACAGATAACTGTGCGCAGGGCGAGGGTCCCTGCCATCACCTGCGGGAGCAGCGCGACCAGTTCGCGCCTCGACCGCCATCTCTCGGTACTGGGCGGCCCCGCCGTGCCGCAGCAGAAGACGGCAGAGGCGACCTCGCTGATGCGTGAGCTGACCGCCCGTGAGCCCGACCGTCACCGGAGCAGCCGTGCGCGCATGAGCCGCGTCTCGCTGTTCGCGCCGCTGCGCCGCCTGCGCCGTACGCTCTTCGGCGGTCGCTGAGTCGTCCCACCCCGGGGCAGCCCTCGGGGCTCGCGCTCAGACGGCCACACCGTCCCCGCGCAGCGCTGCGATCTCGCCGTCCGTCATCCCCACGGCGCGCAGCACTGCCTCGGTGTGCTGCCCGAGCGCGGGCACATCGCCCATCCGCGCCTCGCCTCCACCCGGCAGCGTGATCGGCGGCAGCAGCGCGCGCAGCGGCCCGGCCGGCGACCCCACCTCCCGCCACCGCTCGCGCGCCGCCAGCTGCGGATGCGCCGCCACCTCCGCCACGTCCCTCAGCCGTGCGCAGGCGATGCCCGCGCCCTCCAGCCGGGCCATCGCCTCGTCGGTGTCCAGCACCCCCAGCGCCTTCGCCACGGCGGCGTCCGTGCGCTCGCGGTTCGCCACCCGTGCCGCGTTCGTCGCGAACCCCGGGTCCGTACCCAACTCCGGCTCCCCGATGACCTGTTCGGCCAGCCGACGCCACTCCCGGTCGTTCTGCACCGACAGCAGCACCCGCCCGCCGTCGGCCGTGCCGTACGCGTCGTACGGGGCGATGACGGCATGCCCGAGCCCGGTGCGCGCCGGGGCGGTGCCGTCGTGCATGGTGTGGTGCAGAGGATGCCCCATCCACTCCGTGAGCGCCTCCAGCATCGACACCTCCACCGGCCCGCCCCGCCCGGTCGTGCCGCGCCGCACCAGCGCCGCCAGCACCCCGGAGAAGGCGTACATCGCCGCCGCGATGTCGGCCGCCGGGATGCCCGCCTTCACCGGCTGCTCGGGCGTCCCGGTCACCGACACCAGCCCCGCCTCGCACTGCACGAGCATGTCGTAGGCCCGCTTGTCCGCGTACGGACCCGACGATCCGTAGCCCGAGATGTCCACCGCGACCAGCCGCGGGTGCGCCGCGCACAGCGTGGCGGCGTCCAGGCCGAGCCGGGCCGCCGCGCCCTGGGCGAGGTTCTGCACGAACACGTCCGCCCGCGCGACCAGCCGCCGTACGACGTCCAGCCCGCGCGGGTCCTTCAGGTCCAGCGCGACCGACTCCTTGCCGCGGTTGCACCACACGAAGTGCGAGGCGAGCCCGTGAGCCGCCGTGTCGTAGCCGCGGGCGAAGTCGCCGCCGTCGACCCGCTCCACCTTGATCACCCGCGCGCCGAGGTCGGCGAGCTGGCGGGTGGCGAAGGGGGCCGCGACGGCCTGTTCGACGGCGACGACGGTGATGCCCTCCAGGGGCAGGGGGAGTCGGTCCATGCGGTGGATCATCACCCGCGACCGGCGGCCGTGCCAGTAACGGTCAGTGTGAGAACCGGCGCACGGTGAGCGGCGCGCAGAGCCTGGTCAGTGTGAGAACCGGCGCACGGCGAGCGGCGCGCACACCCCGATCAGCACCGCGCACCAGGCCAGCGACCCGGCCACCGGATGCGCCACCGGCCAGGCGGCCCCCTCCGGCACGGGCGCGTTGCCGAACAGATCGCGCAGGGCGGTGGTCACCGCGCTGATCGGGTTCCACTCGGCGACCGTGCGCAGCCAGCCGGGCATCCCGGTGGCGGGGATGTAGGCGCTGGACAGCAGCGGCAGCACGAAGGTCATGCTGGCGAGCTGCCCGCCCGTCTCCTCGTCGCGGGTCAGCATCCCCAGCAGGATGCCGGCCCAGGTCGCCGCGAACCGGAACAGCAGCAGCAGTCCGAGCGCACCGGCCGCGTCCGCCGCGGACCCCTCGATCCGCCAGCCCACGGCGAGCCCCACCAGCAGCAGCGGCACGGTGCCGACGGCCGTGACCACCAGATCGGCGGCCGCCTGGCCGAGCGGCACCGCCGCCCGGCTCACCGGCATCGTGCGGAACCGGTCCATCACCCCGCGATGCGTGTCCTGCGCCGCCTGGAGCATGCCCGTGGTCAGTCCGCCCGCCGCCGTCGCGACCAGCAGCCCCGGCACCAGGAAGGCGCGGTACTCCTCGCCGGGCATGGCGACCGCGCTGCCGAAGACGTACCCGAAGAACAGCAGCATCGTGATCGGCGCGGTCTGGGTGAGCACCACCAGCCCCGGGTTGTTGCGGACGCGCCGCAACTGCCGGCCCAGCATCGCCGTGCCGTCGTACGCCAACGTGCTCATGCCGCACGCTCCTTGTCGCGCTCGGGGCTCGTGGACGGGCCCGTGGGCGGGCTCGTGGACGGGGCCATGGCCCGGTCGCGCTCGGGGGTGCCGGTCAGCCGCAGGAACACGTCGTCGAGCGTGGGCGGCCGGATGCTCGCGTCCAGCAACGGCACGCCCGCCGCGTCGAGTTCGCGCACCAGGCGGGGCAGGGTGAGCGTGCTGTCGCGGCTGACCGCGCCGACGGCGTGGCGGCCGTGGTCGAGGGACGGTTCGTGCCCGGTGAGCCGGTCCAGCACGGCGGCGGCCCCGGCCATCGCCTCCGGTCCGGCCACGACGGCCTCGGCGTAGGCGCCGACGACGGACTTCAGTTCGCCGGGCGTCCCGGTGTGGGCGACCCGCCCCTCCTCCATCAGCACGACGCCGTCGGCCAGCCGGTCGGCCTCCTCCAGATACTGCGTGGTCAGCAGCACCGTCGTGCCCTCGGCGGTCAGCTCCCGCACCGCGTCCCAGATGTGGTTGCGGCTCGCCGGGTCAAGTCCCGTGGTCGGTTCGTCGAGGAACAGCACCTCGGGACGCCGCACGAGACTCGCCGCGAGGTCCAGGCGCCGCCGCATACCGCCCGAGTAGGTGCTCGCGGCCCGGTCCGCGGCCCCGCCGAGGCCGAACCGCTCCAGCAGTCCGTCGGCCACGGCGTTCGGGCCGCGCACCCGGTGCAGCCGGGCGAACAGGCGGAGGTTCTCGCGGCCGGTCAGGTCCCCGTCGACGGACGTGTGCTGACCGGTGACGCCGATCTTCGTCCGCACCGCGGCGGCCTCCCGGACCAGGTCGTGCCCGGCGATCCGGGCCGACCCGGCGTCCGGCCTCAGCAGCGTGGTCAGCATCCGGACCGCCGTCGTCTTGCCCGCGCCGTTGGGGCCGAGGACCCCGCAGACCGTGCCCCGCGCCACCGCGAGATCGAGCCCCCGCAGAGCGCGGACCGCGCCGAAGCGCTTCTCCAGACCCTCACTAAGTACAGCGTACGTAGAAGTCATGGGTCGACCATAGCGCACTACGTACGGTGTACGTAACTACGATGGTGGGCGAGGTGATGACCGATGGCGGGCCGAGCGGCCGAACCCCATGTGATCTGGACCCGCCCCGAACGGACGGGGCGGGGGCCGAGGCCCGCGTACTCGCGCGCCGACATCGCGGCGGCCGCCGTGCGCATCGCCGACGCTGAGGGCCTGGACGCCGTGTCCATGCGGCGGGTGGCCACGGAACTGGGCTGCGGCACGATGTCGCTCTACAACTACGTGCCGCGCAAGGAAGACCTGTTCGAGCTGATGATGGACGCGGCCGGGGGCGAGCACGAGCTGTTCGCGCCGACGGGGGACTGGCGCGCGGACATGCTGCGGATGGCCAGGCAGGCGCGGGCCCTGGTGCACCGGCACCCGTGGATGACCCGGCTCATCTCCGGGGTGTACGGGTTCACGCCCAACGCGCTGCGGTACCTGGAGTGGTCGCTGACCTGCCTGGACCCCCTGGATCTGCCCTACGGCACCAAGGTCGAGCTCATCGCGATGGTGAACGGGGTCGTGGCCACGTCCGTCGCCAACGAGCTGGCCGTCGCCGAGCGGGTGCGGACGTTGCCGTGGTCGGCGGACCAGGAGAACGCGGTGCGCTCCGCGTATGTGGGCGGGCGGATCGCCAGTGGGGAGTATCCGCGGTTGGCCGCGGCGCTCTCCGAGGGCGGTCCGGAGGCGGTGGATCTCGACGAGGTGTTCGAGAGGGTGGTGGGGCGGGTTCTGGACGCCTATGCGCCGCGGGGGTGAGTGTGTGCGGCTCGCGGTTGCCGTGGGTCGCTCGCGGTTGTCGTGGGTCGCTCGCGCCCGCGTGGCGGAGCCGCGCATGGATACGGCACCGCGCCTCTTCGGGGGCGGGTCTCAGATCAGGGTGAACTGACCCTCCGGGCCCTCTTCCCGGTGGTCCAGGACCGAGGCCGGGCGGTGTGCCGACGGTGGTGGCGGCAGCACCCCGGCCTCGCGCAGGTCCTTCCCCGTGATCGTGGTCCGCAACTCGTCCCGGACGGAGGGAAGTTCCGCCAGCAGCGCCAACACCGTGATCAGTTCCAGCAGTTCGGACGTCCAGGTCTGGGGCCAGATGGCGGGGCGCAGGGCGTCCAGGGTGCCCGTGGGCGCGTCCGTCGTGCGCGTCGTGAACCATGCCTCCAGTACCCGCGTGCCCTCCACCTCGAAGTCCCAGGCCTGCGGCGGGACCGGGGAGATGCGGCCCTCGTCCAGGTGGAGGACCTCCTCCTCCCGGTCGTAGAGAAGGGTCAGCGGGCGGGTCGGCAGAGGGGCGCGGACGTAGGGGCGGCGGCCGCCGGGGAGTTTGGGGCGGTCGCCGTCGCGGCGCATCAGCCAGAGCAGGCGGTGGCCCTGCCGCACGCCCCGTGTCCAGGTGTCCGCGTCCTCGGTGAGCGGCACCGTGAGGTCGGGGCGGGTGGCCGCCATGATCCAGGCCAGGGTGTCCCCGGGCGTGACCTGAAGGCCCAGGCGGGCGGTCAGATGGCCGGTGAGGCCGGGCGCCAGGTTGGGTTCCGCGCCGCCCGGGCGGCGGTACAGCGGCCGGACGCGGCCCCGGCGCGGAAGGGGGAACAGGGAGGTGGCCAGCAGCGGGAGACCCGGGGTGTCGGACGTCTCGACCACGAAGACCTGCCGCCCGTCCGCCACCCGCCACAGCTCGGGGCGGGCCGCGTCGATCAGACGGTGGTCGGGGATGAGCCACTGCTCGTCGAAGGGGGCGTACAGGACACGTACCGGCTCCGGGCACGGACCCGAGGCGCGGACCAGGCGTTCCGTACCGCCGGGCCGGCCCGGCAGTTGGCCGACGGCGGTGTGCAGACCGCGCGAGCGCGTCGGGGCGAACAGAGTCTCGCGGTGCGGCCCTTCGGCCTTCACCAGGGCCGCCCAGCGGGCCGTCAGGGAGGCCGGGTCCGGGGCCACCGGCCAGGTGCGGCCCAGCCGCGGGGCTGCGACGGACCACGGCATGAGGTCCGCGAGCAGCGGAGCGTCGTCGTTCGTCACGCCCGGCATGGTACGACGGCCCGCCGGAGCGCGGGTCAGGTGGCGTCCAGCGTCACCGTGAAGGAGAAGCGGTCGCCCCGGTAGTGGATGACCACCACGTCCAGCGGGCGTCCGGCCGTGTCGTAGGTGATGCCCGTGTAGTGCAGGATCGGGCTGAGCAGCGGTACGTCGAGCAGCCGGGCCGTCTCCGGGTCCGCGAGCCGGGCCTCAACGGTGTCCGTGATGCGGCTGATGTCCGCCCCCACCACGTCCCGCAGGACCTTGGTCATCGGCCAGCGCACCAGGTCGGCGGGGTCGATGAGGGCGGCCAGCTCGGGACGGACGTAGTTGCGCGCGTGGTTGGTCGGCTCACCCGTCTTCTCGTCGCCGCGCAGCCGGTGGTACGTCGCCACCTCCGCCAGATCCGGGAAGTACTCGGCGAGTTCGGCCGGCGGGGCGGCCGGGCCCTGGTCCAGCAGCCTTGTCGTCATGCCCGACTGCTGGGCCACGATCGCGTCGACCGAGCCCAGCAGCCGTACCGGAGCGCCCCGCTTGACCCCCGGCTCGATGAACGTACCCCGCCGGCGGTGCCGGGAGATCAGCCCCTCGTCCTCCAGCTCCTTCAGCGCCTGCCGCATGGTCAGCACGCTCACGCCGTAGTGCCCCGCCAACTGCTCCTCGGTGGGCAGCCGCAAGGGGTCATGCGGCGAGCGGCCCAGTATCGAGGCGCGCAGCGACTGGGACACCTGGTACCAGAGCGGCAGCTTGCGGTTGAGGACGATCGAGTCCGGGGCGAAGGAGGTCACGTGCCATCCGTACCCTTTCGGGAATCTTCAGTGCAACCGGTTGACCCTCACAGCGCGCGGAAGTGCCGCTCAAGGCCCTGCCACACGTCGTCGTAGCGCCGCTGGAGGTGGTCCGCGCCGGCCGCGTGCGGGGTGAGCGTCACCGGCCAGCGGGTCTCGAACATGAACGCCAGCCCGTCGTCGATCTTCTGCGGCTTCAGCTCGGCCGCGCTCGCCCGGTCGAACGTCTCCCGGTCCGGCCCGTGCGCCGACATCATGTTGTGCAGCGAGCCGCCGCCCGGCACGAAGCCCCCCTTTCCGGCGGTCTTCGCGTCGTACGCGCCCTCGATCAGGCCCATGTACTCGCTCATCACATTGCGGTGGAAGTACGGCGGCCGGAAGGTGTCCTCGCCCACCAGCCAGCGCGGCGCGAACACCACGAAGTCGACGCCCGCGAGCCCCGGGGTGTCGGAGGGCGACGTCAGCACCGTGAAGATCGACGGGTCCGGGTGGTCGTAGGAGATCGTGCCGATCACATTGAAGCGGCGCAGGTCGTAGACGTAGGGCACGTAGTTGCCGTGCCAGGCGACCACGTCCAGCGGGGAGTGGTCGTACGTAGCCGTCCAGAGGTTGCCGCAGAACTTGTTGACCACCTCCACTGGGCCCTCCACGTCCTCGTACGCGGCGGCGGGGGCCTTGAAGTCCCGTGCGCCCGCGAGGCCGTTGGCGCCGATCGGGCCGAGGTCGGGCAGCCGGAAGGGGGCGCCGTAGTTCTCGCAGACGTATCCGCGGGCGGTCTCGTCGAGGAGCTCCACCCGGAAGCGGACGCCGCGCGGGATCAGGGCGACATGGCCCGGCTCGGCGTGCAGCAGGCCGAACTCCGTGCGCAGCAGCAGTCCGCCGCGCTCGGGGACGATCAGCAGCTCGCCGTCGGCGTCGCTGAACACCCGGTCCATGGAGGCGTTGGCGTGGTAGAGGTGCACGGCCATGCCCGCGCGCTGCGTAGCGTCGCCGTTGCCGCCGAGCGTCCACAGACCCGCCAGGAAGTCGGTGCCCTCAGCGGGCTCCGGCAGCGGGTTCCAGCGCAGCCGGTTGGGGTCCGGGACCGACTGTGTGAACGGGCCCGTGCCCAGCGCCCCGTTGTCCGTGCGGGTGAACGCCGGGTGCCCGGCCGACGGGCGGATCCGGTACAGCCACGAACGCAGGTTGTGCGCCCTGGGCTCGGTGAACGCCGAACCGCTCAGCTGTTCCGCGTACAGGCCGAGCGGGGCGCGCTGGGGTGAGTTGCGGCCCTCGGGCAGTGCGCCCGGCACGGCCTCGGAGCTGTGCTCGTTGCCGAAGCCGGAGAGATAGGACTCCGCCGGCCCTTCGGCGGCCTTCCGCGCTCCCCCGCGCTCGAACCCGCTCGCGCGGGCGGTGCCCCCATCGCTCATGCTCGCTGCTCCCTGCCGTCCGAGTTCGTGGCGTGCGACGCCCCGGTCCTGATTCCTATGTATCACCGTAGGATTGGCTCGGGGCGGGCGCAAGGGGGACCGGTCGATCTCGTCGGGTCCTCCTCCGTAAGGAGGCGGGACCCGTCCTCTCCAGGGATGACGCGGACCAGACTCCAGGGGGATTCGGGGTGTCGGAGCCGTGTTCTACGCTCGCCGCCATGTCGTGGACGCGGAGACCCCTCGCCGCGCTCGCGGTCTGTGTCCTGTTGCTGACCGGATCCGCGGGCTGCCGGACCGGTGACCCCGAAGAGGGCAAGAACGGTGCCTCGCCGGCACCGGTCGGCCAGGTCCTGGAGGACCGGGACGACCAGGGGCGGCCGTATCGCGAGGTGGACGAGGAGGACGCCCCCGGGGTCGGCATCGAGGTGCAGCCCGATCCCGACGGTTCCAGCTGGGACGTACGGCTGGCCCTGCGCGACTTCCGCTTCTCGCCGCCCGGCGCTCCCGCCGAGGCGGCGGCCGGCCGCGGCTTCGCCCGGCTCTACCTGGACGGCCTGCCCGTCGCCGAACTGCGTGCCCCCGACCACCGCCTGCCCGCCCTGCTCGTCCCGCGCGGCACCCACCAGATCACCGCGCGGCTGTACGCCGACGACGGAACGGTGTGGGCCGTGGACGGGGAGCCGGTGGAGACCACGGCGGACATCACGGCGTCGGGGGCGGAGAGTCCGGGGCCGACGTCCTCGGGTGAGGGGCCGGTGGAGCCTTCGCGGTCCGTGTCCACCGGGGCCACCGCCTCGCGGCCCGCGCCGTCCTCCTCGCGGTCGGTGCCCTCCTCCTCGCCCGCCGTGCCGTCCTCCTCGCGGTCCGCGCTGCCCGTGCCTCCCGGCTCCCCGCCGCCCCGTTGAGTGGATTTCCCGTCGCCCTCCGTACTCGGTGGCGTGGTTCACCCGATCCCGGCGGAAGGGCATCATGAAGACCGTGCCCCATGCGACCCCGCTCCGCCGTGCGCCTGTGCAGCGGCGCAGCGCCGAACGGCTGACCAGGATTCTGGACGCCTGCGCCGACCTCCTCGACGAGGTCGGCTACGACGCCCTGAGCACCCGCGCCGTGGCGCTGCGCGCGGGGGTGCCCATCGGCTCGGTCTACCGGTTCTTCGGCAACAAGCGGGCGATGGCCGACGCCCTCGCCCAGCGCAACCTGGAACGCTTCACCGAACGCGTGCAGGAACGCCTCAAGGGCATCGAGGGGGCCGCGAACGGCGGCGAGGACTGCCGCGAGAGCGGCGGTGGTGGCGAGGCCGGCGACGAGAACGGCGCTGGTGGCGACGTCGGCGGCGCGAGCGCCGGCTGGCGCGCGGCCACGGACGCCGTGCTCGACGAGTACCTGGCCATGAAGCGCACCGCGCCCGGCTTCTCGCTCGTCGACTTCGGCAACCAGATACCCGTCGGCTCCCGTGACGCCGGACCCAACCACCGCGTCGCCGGCCGCCTCACCGAGATGCTCGCCGGGTACCTCTCGCGCGAGCCGGACGAAGCCATGCGGCGCGGCCTCCTGATCGCCGTGGAGACCGCCGACACCCTGGTGCACCTGGCCTTCCGGGTCGACCCCGAGGGGGACGAGCAGATCATCGCGGAGATGCGGGAGCTGCTGTACGCGTACCTGGCCCGCGTGCTGGGCTGAGCGCTATCCTCCCCTCCATGCCTACCGGTCGGTATGCTCGGTCGGAGTCCAAGCGCCACCGCTGCCGCGACCTCAATCGGGAGGACCCGTGTCCCGCACCGCCCTGCGAATCTGCCCTCTGTGCGAGGCCACCTGCGGGCTGACCCTCACGATCGACGGAACCCGGGTCACCGGGGCCCGCGGCGACCGCGAGGACGTCTTCAGCCAAGGCTTCATCTGCCCCAAGGGCGCCTCCTTCGGAGCCGTCGACGGCGACCCCGACCGGCTGCGCGCCCCGCTGGTCCGCCGGGACGGCGAACTGCGCGAGGCCACCTGGCAGGAGGCCTTCGACGCGGTCGCGGCAGGGCTGCGCCCCGTCGTCGAGGCGCACGGCCCGCACGCCGTCGGCATCGTGCTCGGCAACCCCAATGTGCACACCATGGCCGGCGCCCTCTACCCGCCCGTCCTGCTCGCCGCCCTCGGCACCCACAGCCTGTTCACCGCCTCCACGGTCGACCAGATGCCCAAGCACGTCTCCAGCGGCCTGCTGTTCGGCGACGCCAACGCCATCCCGGTCCCCGACCTGGACCACACGGACCATCTGCTGCTGATCGGCGCCAACCCGCTGGAGTCCAACGGCAGTCTGTGCACCGCCCCCGACTTCCCCGGCAAGCTCAAGGCCCTCAAGGCCCGCGGCGGCACCCTCACCGTCGTCGACCCGCGCCGCACCCGCACCGCGAAACTGGCCGACCGGCACCTCGCCGTGCGGCCCGGCACGGACGCCCTGCTGCTCGCGGCGATGACCCATGTGCTGTTCGAGGAAGACCTCGCCGCTCCGGGCGAGTTGACCCCGCACCTGAAGGGCCTGGATGAACTCCGCGACGCCGTGGGCGACTTCACCCCCGAGGCGGTCGCCGGGGCCTGTGACGTCGAGGCCGCCGAGATCCGCGCCCTGGCCCGTGAACTGGCCGCCGCCCCCACCGCCGCCGTCTACGGCCGCATCGGCAGCTGCACCGTCGCCCACGGCACCCTGGCCAGCTGGCTCGTGGACGTCCTCAACATCCTCACCGGCAACCTCGACCGCCCCGGCGGCGCCCTCTTCCCGCGGGCCGCCACCGACCGGACGCCCCGACCCGCCGGCCCCGGCCGCGGCTTCCAGCTCGGCCGCTGGCACTCCCGGGTGAGCGGACACCCCGAGGCCAAGGGCGAGTTGCCGCTGTCCGCGCTCGCCGAGGAGATCGACACCGCGACAGCGGACGGCGAGCCGGTCCGCGCGCTGATCTCCGTCGCCGCCAACCCGGTGCTCTCCGCACCCGACGGCGACCGTCTCGACAAGGCCCTGGACTCCCTGGACTTCATGGTCAGCGTCGACCCCTACCTCAACGAGACCTCCCGCCACGCCGACGTCGTGCTGCCGCCGCCCCCGCCCTCCCAGAGCCCGCACCACGACTTCGCGTTCAACACCCTCGCCGTGCGCAACCAGGTCCGCTACACGCGCCCCGCCGTCCCGCTGGAGGACGGCCGCATGGCCGAGACCGAGATCCTCGCCCGGCTCACCCTCGCCGCGACCGGCATGCACGGCGCCGACCCGGCCGCCGTCGACGCCATGGTGATCGACCAGACCCTGGGCCGCGCGGTCCGCGAGGAGCACTCGCCCGTCCACGGCCGCGACCCGAAGCAGCTGGCCGCGCAGCTGACCGGCGACACCGGCCCCGAGCGCCGCCTCGACATGATGCTGCGTCTCGGCCCCTACGGCGACGGCTTCGGCGCCCGCCCCGACGGCCTCACCCTGGCCGAGCTGCTCGCACACCCGCACGGCATCGACCTCGGCCCGCTCCGGCCGCGGCTGCCGCAGCCGCTGAAGACCGCCAGTGGCAAGGTGGAGCTGCTGCCCGGCCCGATCGCCGCCGATCTGCCCCGGCTGCGGGAGGCGATGGGCGAACGCCCCGCGGGGCTGGTCCTGGTCGGCCGCCGCCATCTGCGCTCCAACAACAGCTGGATGCACAACGTGCCCGCCCTCACCGGCGGCTCCAACCGCTGCACCCTGCACCTGCACCCCGAGGACGCGGACCGGCTCGGCGTGCGCGACGGGACGGATGTGCGCGTGAAGGGCGCCGGGGGAGAGGTGACCGTGCCGGTCGAGGTCACCGACGGCGTGCGACAGGGCGTCGTCAGCCTGCCCCACGGATGGGGCCACGACCGCCCCGGCACCCGGCTGACCCACGCCGAGAAGAACCCGGGAGTCAACGTCAACCAGCTGCTCGACGGCACCCTGCTGGACCCGCTGTCCGGCAACGCGGTCCTCAACGGCATCCCTGTGGAGCTCGCGCCGACGCTGTGACCTCGACAACGCTGTGACCTGGAGTTTTGCGCTTATTGCTCGCGCGTCAACGTCTTGTTAACGCCGAGCGGCGGGACCTAACGTCGTCGCACCGCCGGCCCTGGTGGGATGTTCAAGGGCGAACGTCAGGCATCCTGGCGCTGAAGGTCGACGCCGGCGACATCTTCGTCCCGATGATCCCGGCGCTTGCCGTCGGCCTGGTCTTCGTGATCGCCCTCTCGTACGTCCTCGGTCTTCGCGAGCGCAAGCGGCTCGGCACGCTGTCGCCGGACGAGGTGCTCGTGACGGAGAGATGGCCCGCGCCTCGCTGGTCGGCCAGCCGCTGCACATGTCCAGCCCGCTCGTCCCGGCGGTCTACGTCCTGGTCGGCATGGCGAAGGTGGAGTTCGGCGACCACACCCGGTTCGTGGTGAAGTGGGCGGCCGCCACCTGCCTGGTGATCCTGGCCGCCGGAATGCTGTTCGGCGTCATCTGACGCCCTCCCGGGAGGGATCCGCACATGAGGCCCGGCGGGAACCGCGGCTGGCTGCTCCGTCTCGTCATCGCCTTCGGCTTCGCGCAGGGGGCGGCGTCGATGGCCCGGCCCGCCGTCTCCTACCGGGCCCTCGGGCTGGGCGCGGCGGCCACGATCGCCTGCCGACTGGTGCTGACGCCCCTGCTGCGGCTGCTCGGCCGCACCGCGCTGCTGACGGTGACCTGTCTGACGGCCGCGGCCCTCTGCGCGGGCATCGCCCTGCCGGTCCCGGTGTGGGCCCTGGCCCTGATGCCGGCCGCCCTGGGCTTCTACCTCGGCGTGGGCCAGCCGCTGTCCATGACGACCGTTGTCCGGGCCGCCCCCGACGGCGCCCGCTCCACCGCCCTCGCCCTGCGGCTGACCGCAACCGCCTCGGCCGGGTCGCCGCACCCGCCGCGGCCGGCCTGGTCGCCGGGGTCGCGGGGGCGGCGGCGCCCTTCGTGATGCCGGGCGCCCTGCTCCTGCTGTCCTGCGGCGTGGCCCTGCGCTCCCCGGCCGGACCGGCGCCGACGACCCCTTCGGCCGCCGCTCCGCGCCGGGTGCCCCAGCGCTGACGCGAGGCCGCGCGCCGTCTCACCTTCTGGACACAAGAACTCGATCCAGCCATTCCTCTTCCGTGAACGCATACATTCCGTTAACTTCCGTGACGCAATGGCGCTCTGCGATCCGCACGGCGCGTCCGACCGTGGAGCACCAGCGCCCGCATGAGCCCCCGGGGGCATCCCTCATGACACGCTCCATCTCACTGCACGACGTCAGCAAGAGCTACGCCAAGGGCACCCGTGTGGTGGACCGGCTCACGCTGGAGATCGAGTCTGGCGAATTCCTCGTCCTGCTCGGCCCGTCCGGCTGCGGCAAGTCGACGGTACTGCGCATGATCGCCGGACTGGAGGACATCGACGAGGGGCACCTGCTGCTCGACGGCGAGTACTCCAACGAACTGCCACCGTCCGGCCGGGACATGGCGATGGTCTTCCAGAACTTCGCCCTCTACCCCAACATGACCAGCCGCGACAACATCGGATTCCCCCTGCGCATCGAGTCCCCCGGCGAGGACCCGCGCCCGCGCGTGGACGCCACAGCGCGCATGCTGGGCATCGAGGACCTCCTCGACCGGTTCCCCCGGCAGCTCTCCGGCGGCGAGCGCCAGCGCGTCGCCATGGGGCGCGCGGTCGCCCGCCACCCGTCCGCGTTCCTGATGGACGAGCCGCTGTCCAACCTGGACGCCAAGCTCCGCAACCACCTGCGCGCGGAGATCGCCCGGCTCACCCGGGAACTGGGCGTCACCACGATCTACGTCACCCACGACCAGGCCGAGGCCATGTCGCTCGGCGACCGCGTCGCCGTGATGCGCGGCGGTGTACTCCAGCAGGTCAGCACGCCCCGCGAGGTCTACGCCCTGCCCCGCAACGTCTTCGTGGCCGCCTTTATCGGCACCCCGCGCATCAACCTGCTGCGCGGCCTCGTGCGGGCCCCGATCGGCGGGGCGATGACCATCAGCCTCGGCCGCCAGTTTCTGCGGCTGCCCGAGCCCCTCTCCCTGGACCACCAGTTGCTCCGCGTCCAGCAGGGCCGCGAGGTCATCGTCGGTCTACGCTCGGAGGCCGTGCGGATCGCGGCGGCCTCGGACGCACGCCCCGGTGAGGTGTCGATGATCGGCCTTGTGGAGCACGTGGAGTTCCAGGGGCACGAGGTGCTCGTCCACCTCAACACCGGCTCCAGCCCCGCCGTCGTACCCGATCTGGAGGCAGCGCGCCCGGATCACGGCACCCGGCGCCGCCGCCGCGAGGGCGCCACCGTGCTGGACCGGATCAGGGAGCGGGCGGGGGCGCTGCGGGGCGGCGGTCCGGTCGGGGTGCTGGAGCGCCCCGCCGATGCCGAGTCCGCCCCGGCCGAGGGCCGGCTCCCCGGCGACCTCATCCTCCGCACCACCCCCGACTTCGACCTCCGGCACGGCATGCAGGTGCCGCTGCTGGTCGACCTCGCCCATCTGTTCGTCTTCGACCAGCACGGCGACCGCATCTGCCCCGCCCCGTCGCGGCTGCCGGAGCTGGAGGAGTAGGGCCGCCCGGCGGGGTGGCCGGCCCGGATCGGCACCCCGCCGGATCGGCACCCCGCCGGATCGGTCACACCCCGGGCCGGTCCCATCTCACACCGACCTGTCGCCCGGTCCTGATTCCCCTCGCGTAGCCTCACGGCCAGGCTGCCTCTGGCGCGGAAAAACTACCGCCGCTAGTTTAGGTGGCGGATGCAGCCGCGATCTCGGGAGGTAGGCCATGAAGGCCCAGGACGGCGTGTACATCGACGGAGCCTGGCGCCCCGCCAAGGGGCCGGACCTGATCGACGTGGTCAACCCGGCCGACGAGCAGGTCATCGCCCGGGTCTCGGCGGGCACCGCCGAGGACGTGGACGCCGCCGTACGGGCCGCACGCGCCGCCCTGCCCGGCTGGGCCGCCACGCCCCCGGCCGTCCGCGCCGAGCGCCTGGTCGCCCTGCGGGACGGGCTGCTGGCCCGCAAGGACGAGATCGCCGAGACCGTCACCGCCGAACTGGGCTCACCCCTCGCCTTCTCGCAGGCCGTGCACGCGAGTGTCCCGATCGCCGTCGCCGGCACCTTCGCCGAACTCGCGGCCACGCACGCCTTCGAGGAGAAGGTCGGCAACTCCACCGTCCTGCACGAGCCGGTCGGCGTGGTCGCCGCGATCACCCCCTGGAACTACCCCCTGCACCAGATCGTCGCCAAGGTCGCCCCCGCCCTCGCGGCCGGCTGCACGGTCGTCCTCAAGCCAGCCGAGGACACCCCGCTGACCGCCCAGCTCTTCGCCGAGGCCGTTCACGAGGCCGGAGTCCCCGCGGGCGTCTTCAACCTCGTCACCGGCCTCGGCCCGGTGGCCGGCCAGGCCCTCGCCGAGCACCCGGACGTCGACCTGGTCTCCTTCACCGGCTCCACCGCGGTCGGCATGCGCATCGGCGCGCTCGCGGGCGGGGCCGTCAAGCGCGTCGCCCTCGAACTCGGCGGCAAGTCCGCCAACGTCATCCTGCCGAGCGCCGACCTCGCCAGGGCCGTCAACGTCGGCGTCGCCAACGTCATGTCCAACTCCGGCCAGACGTGCAGCGCGTGGACCCGCATGCTCGTGCACACCGCGCAGTACGACGAGGCGGTCGAGCTGGCCCGCACCGCCGCCGCCAAGTACGGCGACCGCATCGGCCCGCTGGTCAACGCCGGGCAGCGCGAGCGGGTGCGCGGCTACATCGACCAGGGCGTCGCCGAGGGCGCCCGCCTGGTCGCGGGAGGCGGCGAATCCCCGCACGAGAAGGGCTACTTCGTCAGCCCCACCGTCTTCGCCGACGTGACCGAGGACATGACCATCGCGCAGGAGGAGATCTTCGGCCCGGTGCTGTCGATCATCCGCTACGAGGACGAGGACGACGCCCTGCGCATCGCCAACGGCACGGTCTACGGCCTCGCCGGTGCCGTCTGGGCGGGCGACGAGGCCGAGGCGGTCGCCTTCGCCCGCCGCATGGACACCGGCCAGGTCGACATCAACGGCGGCCGCTTCAACCCCCTCGCCCCCTTCGGCGGCTACAAGCAGTCGGGCGTGGGCCGGGAGCTCGGCAGTCACGGCCTGGCCGAATACCTCCAGACCAAGTCCTTCCAGTTCTGAGCCAGTTGGCCAAGTCACCCAGGTTCCAAGGGAGTCGCTCGACATGACCGTCCGCGCCGCCGTCCTGCCCGCCATCGGCGCCCCGCTGGAGATCACCGACATCGAACTGCCGGACCCCGGCCCCGGCCGGATCCGCGTCAGGCTCGCCGCCGCCGGTGTCTGTCACTCCGACCTGTCCTTGTCCAACGGCACCATGCGCGTCCCCGTGCCCGCCGTCCTCGGTCACGAGGGCGCCGGCACGGTCGTCGCCGTCGGC
Organism: Streptomyces sp. NPDC006458; assembly: GCF_040612135.1. Taxonomy (NCBI): domain Bacteria; kingdom Bacillati; phylum Actinomycetota; class Actinomycetes; order Kitasatosporales; family Streptomycetaceae; genus Streptomyces; species Streptomyces sp. NPDC006458. Next base: position 79,488 of record NZ_JBEXPR010000034.1, read on the forward strand.
GAGGGCGTCACCCAGGTCGCCCCGGGCGACGCCGTCGTCCTCAACTGGGCCCCGTCCTGCGGCAGCTGCCACGCCTGCTCGCTCGGCGAGGTCTGGCTGTGCGCCGACGCCCTCAAGGGCGTCGGAGACGTCTACGCCCGCACCGCCGACGGCACCGACCTGCACCCCGGCCTGAACGTGGCAGCGTTCGCCGAGGAGACCGTCGTCCCCGTCGGCTGCGCGCTGCCCGCCCCGGCAGGCATCCCGCTCACCGACGCGGCCCTCCTCGGCTGCGCCGTCCTCACCGGATACGGGGCCGTCCACCACTCCGCGCAGGTGCGCGAGGGCGAGACCGTGGCCGTCTTCGGCGTCGGGGGCGTGGGCCTGGCCGCCCTCCAGGCCGCGCGGATCGCGGGCGCGTCCAGGATCATCGCCGTCGACGTGTCCCCGGCCAAGGAGGAGCTCGCCCGAGCCGCCGGCGCCAACGACTACGTCGTCGCCTCCACGGACACCCCGCGCGAGATCCGCGCCCTGACCGGAAAACAGGGCGTCGACGTGGCCGTCGAGTGCGTCGGCCGCGCGGTCACCATCCGGGCCGCCTGGGAGTCCACCCGGCGCGGCGGCCGCACCACGGTCGTCGGCATCGGCGGCAAGGAGGAGCAGGTCACCTTCAACGCCCTGGAGATCTTCCACTGGGGCCGTACCCTCTCCGGCTGTGTCTACGGCAACACCGACCCGGCCCGCGACCTCCCGGTCCTCGCCGAGCACGTCCGCGCGGGCCGGCTGGATCTCTCCTCCCTGGTGACCGAGCGGATCGCCCTGGACGGGATCCCGGCGGCCTTCGAGAACATGCTGGCGGGCAAGGGCGGCCGGGCCCTCGTCACGTTCTGACCGCCCGGACGCGCACCCGGCGCCCGTACACCACGGTCGCCGGGGCACGTTCAACCCGACCCGACGGCTCCCGGCGACCGCGGCGTGGAAGCCTCTCGCGCCCCCCGGCCCGGCTCCCGGCGACTGCGGCGTGGAAGCTGCCTCTCGCGTCCCCGGCACGGCTCCCGGCGACTGCGGCGCGCAACCCGCCTGCCACGTCCCCGGCCCGGCTTCCGGCGACCGCGGCGTCGCAACCCGCCTCCCACGCCCTGGCCCGCCCGGCTTCCGGCGACTGCGGCTCGGGATCCGCCTGCCACGACCGGCCCGGTCTCCCGCGACCGCGGCGCGCAACTCGCCTCTCACGTCCCCGGCCCGCCTTCCGGCGACCGCGGCGCGCAACTCGCCTCTCGCGTCCCCGGCCCGGCTTCCGCGACCCCGGCCCGCCTCCCACGTCCCCGGCCCGGTCTCCCGCGAACCCGGCTCGGAATCCGCCTTCCGCGCCCCCGGCACGGCTCCCGGCGACCGCGGCCCCTATCCCGCTCCCTGTGAACGCGGCAGTCGCTCCGGTCCGGCCACCGGCGCCGTGGCCCGCGGCCGGGACCGCGACACCGCCACACCCGCAAGACACAGCGCCCCGCCCGCCAGGGTGAGCGCCCCCGGCACCTCGCCCAGCAGCAGCCACGACATCAGCACGACCAGCGCGGGCACGGCGTACGTGGTCGCGCCCATCCGGCCGGCGGTGGTGCGGGCCAGCGCGTAGGCCCACGTGGTGAAGGCCAGCGCGGTCGGGAACACCCCGAGATAGACCACGTTGAGAGTGGCCGACACAGGCGCCTGGCTCGCGTCCCGCACCAACTGCCCGGCGAACGGCAGGCATCCGACGGCCCCCACCAGACACCCGAACGTCGTCACCTGCAAGGCGCCGGCCCGCCCCAGCGCCGGTTTCTGCGCGACCACCCCGGCCGCGTACCCCACGGCGGCGATCAGACACAGGGCCACGCCGAGCACGGAGGAACCCCCGTTCCCGGACATCGACAGCCCGACCGCCACCGCCCCCGCGAACGACACGGCCATCCCCGCCACCAGCCTCGGCGGCATCGCGTCCCCGAGCACCCGGGCGGCCAGCAGCGCCACCAGAATCGGCCCGATGTTCACCACCAGCGCGGCGGTCCCGGCGTCGACCCGTTGCTCGCCCCAGTTGAGAGCGACCATGTAGACCCCGAACCACAGCACGCCCGAGACCGCGATCCCCGGCCAGGCGCCGCGCGGGGGCAGCCCCTCCCGCCGTACGACACAGATGGCGCCCAGGACGAGCACCCCGGCGAGCAGCCGCCCGAGCGCGAGCGCACCGGGGGAGTAGGCCGCGCCGGCGCTGCGTATGGAGACGAAGGCGGAGGCCCACAGCACCACGCTGACACAGGCGGCGCCGACGGCGAGGGCTTCGGTGCGACCGGGACGCTTCATCATGCTCCTCAGGCTGGGAAGGGCGGCGGGAAGGATGCCGGCGTATTTCGGACGGCGACGCCGGACCGGCTCGGTGGTGGGGTCCGGGGTGAGAGGCCCCGGCGCACCCGTGGAGAAGGACCTCACCGAAGCGCCCCCACCGCGATGCCGAGCAGCTCGCTCAGGGCCCGCTCGCCGCTCGCGGTGACCCGGACCGCCCGCTCGGACCCGATGCGCTCGCACCAGCCGGCCTCCAGGGCATGCCGGCACAACGCGGCCCCGGCGACCCCGCCGAGATGGGTCCTGCGCTCGGTCCAGTCGAGGCACCCCCGGGCCAACGGCCGCCGCCCGCCGCGGATGAGCTCGATCCCGGCGGTGTCGAACCAGGCGAGCCCCGCGTCGGTCAGCGCGAACCCGGTGTCGCTCACCAGCAGCCCGCGTTCGGTGAGCGCGTCGGTGAGGGCGATGCCGAGCCGCCCGGCGAGATGGTCGTAACAGGTGCGCCCGCGCGCCATCGCGGACTCGGCGCTCGACTCGCGCAAGGTCCGCGGTGGCCGGCCACGCCCCGCCCCGGCCCGCGAGGCCAGGTCCTCCACCAGCTGCGCCACATCGGTCCCGGCCAGCCGCACGTACCGGTGCCGCCCCTGACGCTCCTCGGCGAGCAGTCCGGCGGCGACCAGCTTGCCCAGGTGCTCGCTCAGTGTCGACGCGGCCACCGCCGTGTGCCGGGCCAGCTCACCGGCGGTCCAGGCGCGCCCGTCGAGCAGGGCCAGCAGGCATCCGGCCCGGGTCTCGTCGGCGATCAGCGCGGCGTATGCGGCGAGCCCCGCCGCCCGAGGGTCTCTCGACGTCATGACCCCAGCATGGGCCCGTCATACTTCGGCCACCACCGAATCGTCGGCGGCCCGCCGCACGACCCCGCGACCCCTCGTACCGCCCCCGCGAGCCCCTCGTACGGCTCCGCGAGCCGCTCGTAAGGCCCCGGCGGTCGCCCGCACCCGGCAGTCGCCCGTACGCCCCCGCGAGCCGCTCGCACGGCCCCGGCAGTCGCCCGCACCCGGCAGTCGTCCGCGCGGCCCCGCGAGCCGCTCGTACGGCCGCCACCGGCAGCCCGCGCCACCTGCTCCCGCGGCCGCCGGCGGGCGGCCCGCCGGCGGCCGCGGCCCGCTACCGAGCCGCCCCCGCCACCCGCTCGTACTGCCGCTCCAGCCCGTCCAGCAGCGCGGTCAGCCCCGTCTCGAAGGCCCGGTCGTCGATCTTCTCCTGGCGGTCGGGCAGGAGGTGGGCCTGGCCGAGGTGGGGATAGTCGGCCGGGTCGTAGGCGCTCTGGTCGTCCACGAAGCCGCCCGCGAAGGAGCCGAGGGCGGAGCCCATGATGAAGTACCGCATCAGCGCGCCGATGGAGGTGGCCTGCGGCGGCGGCCACCCGGCCTCGACCATCGCGCCGTAGACCGCGTCGGCGAGCCGCAGCGCGGCCGGGCGGCGGCCGGGGCCCTGGGCCAGGACCGGGACGATGTTGGGGTGGTCGCGCAGCGCGGCCCGATAGGAGACGGCCCAGTCGTGCAGCGCGGCCCGCCAGTTCCGGCCGCCCTCGAACATCGACAGGTCGACCTGCGCGCTCACCGAGTCGGCGACCGCCTCCAGGATCTCGTCCTTGGTCCTGAAGTGGTTGTACAGCGACGGCCCGCTCACCCCCAGTTCGGCGGCGAGCCGGCGGGTGGAGACCGCGGCGAGCCCTTCCGCGTCCACGAGCTCCCGTGCCGTGGCGACGATCCGGTCGGTGCTGAGTAGGGGCTTGCGCGGTCGGGCCATGGCGCACATAGTAGGGCTGCGACCTTAAACTAGCAGTGCTAATTTAAAGGTCCGGCTTTCAAGATCCGTTCTCTGTGGGGTGACTCGGCATGAACCTGGAGCTCAGCGAGGAGCAGGCCGCCGTGCGCCGGCTGGCCCGGGACTTCGTGGAGCGCGAGATCGCCCCGCACGCCGCCGCCTGGGACCGGGCCGAGGAGGTCGATCGCGGCATCGTGAAGAAGCTCGGCGAAGTCGGTTTCCTCGGCCTGACGATCGACGAGGAGTACGGCGGCTCGGGCGGCGACCACCTCACGTACTGCCTGGTCACCGAGGAGCTGGGCCGCGGCGACTCCTCCGTGCGCGGCATCGTCTCGGTCTCCCTCGGCCTGGTCGCCAAGACGATCGCCGCGTGGGGGAGCGAGGAGCAGAGGCGCCACTGGCTGCCCGGTCTGACCTCCGGCGAGTACGTCGGCTGCTTCGGCCTGACCGAACCGGGCACCGGCTCGGACGCCGGCAGCCTCACCACCCGCGCGGTCCGCGACGGCGAGGACTACGTCGTGAGCGGCACCAAGATGTTCATCACCAACGGCACCTGGGCCGATGTCGTCCTGCTGTTCGCCCGCTCCACCGACGCCCCCGGCCACAAGGGCGTCTCCGCCTTCCTCGTCCCGACGGACACCCCCGGCCTGACCCGCCGCGCGGTCCACGGCAAGCTCGGCCTGCGCGGCCAGGCGACGGCCGAACTGGTGCTGGAGGACGTCCGCGTGCCCGCCTCCGCGCTGCTCGGCGAGGAGGGCAAGGGCTTCTCCGTCGCCATGTCAGCTCTGGCCAAGGGCCGGATGTCGGTGGCGGCCGGGTGTGTCGGCATCGCCCAGGCCGCCCTGGAGGCGGCCGTGCGCTACGCGGGTGAGCGCGAACAGTTCGGCCGGCCCATCGCCCAGCACCAGCTCGTCCAGGAACTGATCAGCGACATCGCCCTCGACGTGGACGCCGCCCGGCTGCTGACCTGGCGCGTCGCCGACCTCGTCGACCGCGGCCAGTCCTTCGCCGTGGAGTCCTCCAAGGCCAAGCTGTTCGCCTCCGAGGCCGCCGTGCGCGCCGCGAACAACGCCCTCCAGGTCTTCGGCGGCTACGGCTACATCGACGAGTACCCGGTCGGCAAACTGCTGCGCGACGCCCGGGTGATGACCCTCTACGAAGGCACCAGCCAGATTCAGAAGCTGCTCATCGGCCGTGCGCTGACCGGGGTTTCGGCGTTCTGAGTACGAGGCTGAGTATCTGAGCGGATGTGGCGCGGGCCACGCCCGGCGAAGCTGTTCCCCATGAGTGACACATCCGCCAAGCCGCAGAACACGGCCGCCTTCTACGGTCAGGCCGTGGCGTCGTTCGCCGTCGCCATGACCGCCACCGCCGTCGGGATCTTCAAGCTGGAGGCCGACACCTGGGTGCGTGCCTTCCTCGGGACCGCCGTCCTGTACCTCGTGACCTCCGCCTTCACCCTCGCCAAGGTCATCCGCGACCGCCAGGACGCCGCCCGGCCGACGTACCACGCCTAGTGCCCCGACAGGCAACGTTCGCCCCGTCGCGACGCCCGGCACGCCCTCTCGCCGCACCGGGCACAGACCCAAGTACATCCAGTACGAGG
>NZ_JBEXPR010000035.1:0-77732 GCF_040612135.1 Streptomyces sp. NPDC006458
CGTACTGGATGTACTTGGGTCTGTGCCCGGTGCGGCGAGAGGGCGTGCCGGGCGTCGCGACGGGGCGAACGTTGCCTGTCGGGGCACTAGTCCTCACGATCAGCCGTCAACTCTGGGAGACCACATGCGTACTCGTCTCGCTGCCGCGTTATGCGGCGTCGTGCTCACCGCCGGAACGCTGCTGAGCGCGCCCGCCGCCTCCGCCCAGGCCACCGCCTATCCGACAAGCCCGTTCGACGTCACGGTCGGGAACACCTACACGAGGGGCACCATCACCTGGTACAACCGTTCGGTCACCGTGACCGGCGAACAGTAGTCCGTGGACGGGTTCAGCTGCCGGGGCACCTCGGTGTTCACCCTCGACAGCGCCGACGTCGAACTGGGTCGGGGCTTCAGCGCCAGTGTGTGCGGCACGAGCGCGAAATTCTCAGTGCCTGTCGAAGCGGCTGTCCCCGGTGGCGCGGCCGTGGTCCGCATCTGCCTCGATGACGGCGATTACCCTCCCACGTACTACCTGTGCAAGCGGTACGGGCGCCCCTGAGCACTGGCGGCCTGCCCCTGAAGCCGATCCGCTGGACGCCGGATCCGGCGAGTGCCAGGTCGCTGGCCGCGGTGCAGCAGCCGCGGTCAGCGATGACCGTGCCGGGCGGTCGGCCGGCACGGTCAGGCTGGTGACCCGTCCCGCCGAGGGCTCCAGTTGAGGCGCGTCGGGTGGGTTCCCTGGAGCTGGTGGTCGTCGACGAGACCCGCACTCGTCCGCGGCCACCAGCGCGGTGTGACGAACTGGATGGGGCGCCGGACCGCGCCGACATCCGGAAGCTGGAGCGGGCGATACCGACGATGGTGCACAGCCGCTTCACGCCGTAGTGGCGCTGGTGGTCGGCCACGAACTGAAAGCGGTTCACCGGCGCGTCTCCCCGGCGGAATAATCGCCGCCTTCCGCGGGATCTCGCGTTCCTCCTCCAGCTCGCGGACCCTTTTCCGCAGGGCCACGTTCTCCGCCTCCAGCGGCATGGGCGGCTCGGCGGGTACCTCTGCCCAAGGCGGGGCGATCGACCACAGCCGGCAAGGTCGATGACGATCACAGGGCGTTCGTCGACAACTCGCAGACCCGATCACTCAAGGAGCTCGGAGGTCTCTCCGCCGCGCGGCTGGCGGAATACTTCAAGTGCTTCCCCGACGGCACCGACTTCTGCTCCGGCGGGCCTCCCAGGCTTCCAGTGCGCGGGCAACGGCAAGCTGCGCGATCCCGACACCGGAGTCGCCCGATCTGCCGCTGCCGCTGCCGGGGCCGCTGCCGCTGCCGCTTGCCGGGGTCGCCGGGCCTGCGTCTTCCGCGGTGGCCGTCATTCCCCGAGCGCGGCGACGGCATCCTCGTAACCGCCTGTCGGCGGCGCGGGGTCGGGCCCGTACACGAGGTTCAGCACGCCCGTGGTGAACGTCTCCGACTTCAGCAGCTTCAGTGGGATCGACGGCTCGCCCTCGTCGAACAGGCGCATGCCCTTGCGTACGGCGATGGGGTGGACAAGGAGGTGGAGTTCGTCGAGGAGGCCCGCGGCCAGCAGCTGCCGGACGACGGAGACCGAGCCGCTCAGCGAGATGTCACCGCCCGGCTCGCTCTTCAGGGCGGCGGCGATCTCGGCGACGTCACCCTGCGCCTGCTCGGAGTTCCGCCATCGCAGGTCGAGCCGTCGGCGGGAGAACACGATCTTCCGCATGTCGCCGAGCTGCTTGGCGAAGCCCGTGTCCTCACCGCCCGCCGCCTCCCGCTCGGGCCACGCGCCGGCGAAGCTGTCGTACGTCCTGCGGCCGAAGAGCAGCACCTCCGTGGTGTTCAGGCCCGCACCGACCGCGGCTCCCATCTCGTCGTTGAAGTAGGGAAAATGCCACTGATCGGGCGCCTCGACGACGCCGTCGAGGGAGATGAACAGGCTGGCGGTGATCTTCCGCGGCATGGTGTCCTCCGAATCCGGGTGCATGTACCGGATACGACCGTGCCACCCACCGGAAGTCATCGGTGGGCGGCACGCGGGATGGTTCAGACAGTGTCCAGTTCCCTGCGGCGCACCGACCCCGGTACGTCGCCTGTCGCCCGGCGCGGATCCGTGATGCTGCCCAGCCAGCCCAGCAGGAAGCCCGCGGGCACCGTCACCAGACCCGGGATCGTCACGTCCCAGACCCTGAAGTCGTGCTCCGGGAAGATCGACTCGGGTGTGCCGGACATGTACGGCGACAGCGCGAGCGCCGCAATGCTCAGCGCTGTGGCCCCCCAGAGGCACCACAGTGCACCGCGGGCGGTGAAACCGGGCCAGTACAGGGCGTACAGCAGGACGGGTGCGAGGGCGGCGCCGCAGACGGCGAGCCAGAGCGTCGAGACGACCACCAGGTTCCAGTCGGCGGCGACGACTGCCACGACCGCTGAGACCGCCCCCGTCAGCGCCGCCGACCACCGCGAAGCGGCACTGTCCGCCTTGCCCGCCGAGCGCCTGCCGGCAGCTTTGCCGGACGCACCCAGCACGTCCCGTCCCAGCGTGATACCCGCGGCGAGGGTCACATCCACCACCGCCGCGAGCGCGGTGAGGAAGAGGACGCAGGCCATGGCCGCGACCAGGATGCCGCCGCTGTCGAGCGCCCGCCCCAGGATCAGCGGCGTGAACACCTGCGCCGCCGGACCGGCCTCGCGCAGCGCCTCGCCGGCGAGGGCCGCCGCGCCGACGCCGACGACGGCGAGCGCGCCGTACAGCAGGGTGAGTTCGCTGAGCATCCAACAGCCGACGGTCCGGGCGCCGCGCGGGCTCTTCGTCGAGATCGCCCGCATGAGCACGGCGGGCATCGCCAGCGTGGCCATCGACATGCCGAGGGTCTGCCCGATCCGGTTCACGGCCCCCACCCACCCCTCACCGGTGTAGCCGCCCGGACGCAGATACGCCTCGCCCATCCGCGAGCCGTGCGCGGCGGCGTCGAGCAGCCGCCCGGGGTCCCCGCCGAAGCGGTAGAGCACGAGCACGGCAGCGATCACCAGCACGGGCAGGGCGATCGCCGACTTCGCGATCATCACCACGCCCGTGCCCCGGATCCCGCCGATGACGGCCAGCGCCGTCATCACGCAGCCGATCACCACGATGCAGCCGGTCCGCATACCGGGCTGCCCGATCAGTGCCGCGGCGACGTTGCCGACCACCACCAACTGCACGACCAGCAGCGGGAAGCAGACGAGCAGGGTCACCACGCCCCACGAGACGCGTACGGCGGGCCCACCGCTGCCGCGCGCGTCCAGCATGTCGGCGGCCGTCAGCGAGGCGTGCCTGCGCAGCGGCTCGATGATCAGCACGAGAAGCAGCATGACCCCGATCAGGCTGCCCAGCATGATGCCGAGGCCATCGAAGCCGAACGCGGCGACCATGCCCACCAGTACGGTGACCGTCGCGACCGTGGTGGTGTCGCCGCCCATCGCGATGCCCTGCTGCCAGGAGCGCAGCCGGCGGCTGTCGGACCGTACGAGAGCCCGGTCGTCCTCGTCGGCGCCTGTGACGATGCACAGCATCAGGCAGGTCACGACGAACACCGAGAACACTGCGAAGACGAGGGACCGGGACGAGGGATCGAGCAGCGTGGTCATGAGCACCTCCGGGCGTCCGGCTGCGGTTCGAGCCGGTCGACCCGTCGCCCGTACACCACCAGCGCGTGCACACCGACGGCGAAGGGCACCACGGCGAGGATCATGCCGAGGCTCACCGGTCCGGCGATCCGTGTGCCGTACACAGCCGGTATGAGGGCGGCGGGCAGCACGTAGAGCAGCCAGGCGCCGGCGATCCGGACGCCGAGCCGCAGCCCGACGGCCAGTCGCGCCGTCTCCTCGGCGTCGTGCGGCTCATGCTCTGCCGGAGGCCGCGCCCCGGCTGCGGACTCGTGGTGGTTCGGCGGCCCGTGCCAGGGCTGCGGTGCGAAGGACATCTGGGCGGCTCCGCTCACGTTGATCTCGCACCCCGGAAAGGGTGCGCGTACGGGTGTGGGGGTGGGCGCGGAGTCAATCAGACACAGACGCAAACCCGCACGCCCCAGGCGCAGATCTGTTCCTCCGCCCAATCGGGAGTCGTGCGGACGGTGAACGGGCACTGCGTTGCCACACAGATCCCCCGCGTCACGGCGGCACTGGGAAGCCGACAGCCTGGCTCGTGCTCCTTCACGATGGGGCCATCGCATTCGCTCGGGCCGACAACCGACATGTCCGAACAGCTGGCGCGGATGCTGCCCAAGGAGATGGCGTCCATGCGACAAGCGCACTTCAGGTCCTACTGGCAAGGCGGCAGCGTGGTAGGCAAGGTCCGGCCCCAGATCTACACGGCCGCAGACGGAAGAGCACAGCCGTCGGCCTCGGATGCCTCGCGGGCTGGCGAATAGTCTCGATCAGCGATCAGCGATCAGCGATCGGCGGCCGATGCAGGCGTCTCCAGGATCAGATGGCCCTTCGTGCCAGCTGAGCGCCGCCCGGCAGAACCATGTGCGCGGTGATGATGGCCGGCCCCGCGAGGCAGTGGGGCATCGCGGGGGAGGGGTGGCTGACCTCTCCGTGCAGGCCATCGAGCGGCGTCTGGTCCGCCGGCAGTGCGTCGTTCCCATCAACCAGGTGCCGCAGTCTTACTGCGCAGATACGTCTTCCTCGGCACCGCCCCCGCCGCAGCCGTTGTCATCGGCTCCGGGCCTGATGATCGGACGCGGATCAGCCACCGCCCTCGGCGGGCCGCTGGTGCCCGCACGGCACCAAGTCACCGTTCTTGTCGAAGTGTGGCGAACTGTTCGCTACGTAGCCGGCCGCGCCCCGTTGGCCGCGGCCGCGCCGGTCAAGGCCCGCACCTGCGCGCACTGGTGGACCGTCGCCCTCGGGGCCAAGGTGACCGCACCGCAACACGAGGCGACCTCTGCGGCTCGTTCACCCTTACCGAGACCCGAGTCGGTCGGGTGGGGACACCGGCTTCGGCGGGCCGTCCGCAGTCCCGCCTTCGCGAGTTCGGTCGCCTACGCGGCGGGTCCAGGTTGGGGGTCAGGCACGGGTCGGGGCTCTCACCACCGTTCGCTACACAGACCCGGACCAAGACGTTCACCGACCCGGGGCTCTGCGCGGCCATGGTGGGCCGCCTCACCCTCGGCAACGACAATCTCGAAACCGGCAGCGCTCCTACCGACTCGCCCACACCAAGGCCCAGCAGGGCGGCGGCTGGCCGACTGCCAACCAAGGGATCACCGGAGTGCGAACGACGCTCGCTGCTGCCACCTTGTTCCGTCGTGGACCATCAGATCGACCGACGACACGCGGGCAGTGACGGGAAGCCGGCTGCAAAGGTCGGCCTCGGCCTCCTCAAGCACGGCATCGACTTGCCCCTGAGCGATGGTCAGATGCGGGACGACCTCGTCGAACTGCCCACCGAACGGCGGGGCCTCCGGCCACCGGTCCGCGATCGCCTCGGTGAGCCGGCGGAACGGGATGTCCGGCTCAGGGACGAGATACAAGATCCCCGGGAACCGACCGCAGTGCTCGAACCGGGTCTCGAAGGACCGGTGACACCCGATCACTTCTCCGATGGCAGTGCAAGCGCGGTTGTCGATGCGACTCTCGTCGAGGAACGGGAAAAGGACGGTGACATGGGCCGGAACGCCCGCGCGGGCTGAGGGATCCAGCCTGTCCCGCCACGCTCGAACAATAGGTTCTGCCTCGGGGACCCTCACTATGAGTCCCGACTGCCCTGCTTGAAACTCACCGGAGTTGTCGCCTGCCATCGCACATGTGTATCAGCGTGCTCGGAACGGCAGCGACCCCATCACGATCGCGCGCGGTTGAACCCGCGGCTGAGTACGCGTGCTCAGGCCCCGAGCTGTTGCCTCACGGGAGCGTGAAGGCATGAGGAAGGCGAGGACCATCGCCCACTGGATCAAGGGGACCGTAGTGTATATGGACATCAACCCCGACTACCTCTCCGTGAGGACGCCGACCGGCTCGCCACAGTCCTGGAGGACGTCGCCCTGCGCGGTCGGCCATTGCGTGCGCACTCGGTGAGGTCTGCGCAACTGGACCCTCGTGCTGCGTGCAGTCGCGGAATGCGCAGCCGATGGTGACTGAGCAGACCCGCGCACTGAAGGAAGGGAGGAGCTGCGCAAGGCTGTGACCTGCATGGTCAGGTCATGGTGAGGCCTGTGGTCGGGTCTGTGGTGAGGGGTGAAGGGCGGGCCTGGGCGGTGTGTGGACAAGCCCCCCCGGTCGGGATCGCGTGTCATCTACTCTTTCTCTGGCATGGTCCGGGGCGGTCCCGGGCCGCGAGAGGGTGGGAATAGTGGAAAAGACCTGGTTCGAAGCGGTGTTACGCAGGAGACCGCATCCGGTGCTGCGGATTGTGGGCAACCTGGCGGGGGCTGGGCTCCAGGTCTGGGCGTACGTCTACGCGATCACGCAGTTTCACACTGCGTGGCGCTGGCTGGCCGTCCCGTTGGGCCTGATGGCGCTGCTGCACGCCGGCCGGGGTGTGGCTGTTGCGGCCCAGGAGCTCTCGCGGCATGGTGCCCAGCCGTCGCGGGGGTGAGTTGACCGGCATTGGCCCGCTGCCGCCTGGCTGGTGAGACGCATCGTCCAGGCGTAGGCGATTGCGCACTGGTGCCGTCTGCGCAGGTCAGGGCTATGGTTTGGCCCTGGTCGGGTCATGGTGAGGCCGTGGTGGGGTCTTAGTCAGGGGTGTGGGGAAGCCTCCGACCACAGACCCGGCCGGGTTTGCCCACTGGGCAGTCGGCTTGCCCGGCCGGTGCGCACTCGCTGCACAAGCCGTGTGCCGTGGGCGGGGGTTGCTTCCTTCGTGGGCTGAACCGCTGCACCGAGAGTTGCACCACCCGGTTGGTCGTGACTGGTGCTTGCACAGCTCGGACCGAGTGGGCAAGCCGGTTGCGGCCGCCTCGCGTTGGGGCAGCTCATTGCCTGCGACCGGATCCATCGTGGCGAGTTGACATACCAATCTTGTTAGACCCTTGCGTGCATGTCCGGTGCGCAGCGTCTCAGTGACTGATCGCCACGGGGGCGCTTCGCCACGACAGGGTGGACGATGACCATCGCTCGTGCAGCGATCATCAGCAACCGAAGACTCACCGGCCTGTCGGCCGATGCGATCGCTGAACTCATCTCGGATGCAAGCCCGTTGTGCATGAACGGCGACGGCAACGGCGACGGGTTCCAATCCAGGCGCTCCGACCCGAGCGGCCCTGCAAGCTGACGCCTCCTCAGCGACGCAGCGCGGTGTGCAGCACGGCGAGCGTGGAGACCAGGTCGGCGTGTGGGACAGAGAGGTTGACGCGGATGCGCGGTGGGCCCGGGTACAGGGCGTGCCACCTGCCGTCCATGAGTGTCTGGTCATGGAGGTCAAGAAGGCCGCTCACGACGCCACTGAAGGACTGCAGGACATGGCCGGGGCGTGGAGTACGTGTCCAGAGTGCCGCGACCGCCGCTGGACGGGTTGATCGACGACCTCTACTACCTGGAGGGTGCGTCGCCGTACGCCCGGCTGACGCTGCCGCCGATGCCGTCGGCGTTCGCCTGAGCGTGGCAGCCGGTGTCAGCAGCACTCATCTGGCGCAGCGGTTCAGGAGTTCATCGGCGTCACGCCGAAGCGGCTGGCCCGCACATGCCGCTTGGCCGCCACCGTGTTCGCGATCGACCTCGCCGGACCGATCGACTGGGGCGACCTCGCCGGTGGCGCAGGCTACTTCGACCAAGCCCACTTCGGTCACGAATTCCGGGCGTTCACCGGGCTCACACCGACCCGGTACGTCGAAGTCCGGCGGCGGTTCCTGCGCGAACATCCCGGCCACGTGCTGGACAGCTGACCCCTGCCGGCCGATTGATTTCTTACAAGAGCGACAGCTCACGACACGCTAATTTGGGGGCACCCCAAAGCAGAGGAGAGCCCTGTGGGCAAGGTGGTCATGTACAGCTCGGTGTCGGTGGACGGCTTCGTCGCGGACGAGAATGACCAGCCCGGACCGCTGTTCGACTGGTTGTCCAGCGGTGACGTCCCGTTGGACGAGAGCGGCGAGCTGAAGGTGTCGCAGACGTCCTACGATTACACCCGCCCGTACTGGGACCAGATCGGGGTGACAGTCGTCGGCCGCCACGTCTTCGACCTGACGGACGGCTGGGACGGGAAGCCTCCGGGCGGGATCGACCACGTGGTCGTCGTGACGCACCGGCCGGAGCCCGAGGGCTGGGACCCCGAGGCGCCGTTTCACTTCGTCGACGGCGTCGAGGCAGCCGTGGCCAAGGCGCAAGGGCTTGCGGGTGACCGCATGGTCGAGGTCGCCGCTGGCGACGTCGGTGGCCAGGTGCTTGCCGCGGGTCTGGTCGACGAGGTGCGCATGGACGTCGTACCCGTGGTGTTCGGGTCCGGCAAGCGCTACTTCGGGTCGGTCCACGCGCAGCACCTGTTGGAGGATCCTGACGTGGTGATTCGGGGCAACCGGGTGCTTCACCTGCGCTATCGGGTGCGCCGTTGACCGATCCGAGCGGGTACGCGCACAAGTCCACTGCGAACGGTGACACAAGCTCGGGTCTCCGGCTGCGTTTGCGCATGGCTGTCTCTGGTCGGGCAGCCGACGCCGATCCGCCCCGGTACCTCATCTGCGGCAAGTGCAACTCAAGATCACTGGTTGCCGGTTTCCGTCGTATCTTGGCCGACCCCCAGGAAGAGCGGCTCTTCACCAGTGCAGGGTGTGGGCGGGTCTGAATCCGCCTGTCTCGAGTAGGGATCGGGCGATGCAGTTGGTGAGGTTGCGGAAGCCGAGGGCGGAGCCGCGCAGGTGCGCCAGGCGGCCGTTGATCGCTTCGGTTGGACCGTTGCTGGTGCCGGGCCGGTCGAAGTAGGCCAGTACGTCAGCGGCTCGCTTGCTCAGGGTCCGGCCGGGCTTGACGATCTCGACCAGCGGCCTGGGGACGCCGGCGCTGAGCGACTCGATCAGCTTGACCGTCAGCTCGCGGCCCGCGGCTGGGTGGGGGTGCCGGTAGGCGGCGATCATCCGCTGGCAGATGCCCCGGACGCGCTCCGTGCGGGCGCGTCATGCGTGCCCGGCGCGACCCGGTCGGCGTTCCTTTTCAAGCGTCACTGCCAGACAAGATGGCGAGTGGTACCAGCGGGTCGATGGTCAGGAACGCCTTGACGACTGTGCCGGTAGAGCCCGTGGAAACCGAGAGGTGGTCGGTGAGTGTCCGGACCAGGTCCAGGCCGCGACCGCACACCACATCGTCATCAGCCGGGCTGTGCCGGGGATCGGTTCGCATACGCCAGCTGCCGCGGTCACGCACCGAGATGATCAGACCGTGCCCTTCCATGCCGACCAGAACCGTCACCGAGTTGCTGCCGCTGTGCAGGACGGCGTTGGTGATCAGTTCGCTGGCAACCAGGCACGCTGCATCACGGAGGTCCTCTGACAGGCCGAGTCGCTGGACGAAGTGCGACACGAAATGCCTCAGTGCCGGCACGCACGCATTACTGGTGGCGGCGCTGCAAGCCGCATGAGCAAAGGCGGTGTGCGTTTCCGGTCGTGCCTGGCTCGGCGGGGCGAGCGTGAGAACGGTCATGTCGGTCTCCGCGTGCGCTGCTGGGATGCGCTTCAGCTGGGGAACCCGGTACTCCCTTTGCCGCGCGCCGTCGGCACGTGCTGCACGGGGAGTTCTCCGAGAGCTTCTCGCAGTAACCGCTGGGACCGGGTCGGCGGGTGCAGAACCTTGGGACAGTGGCCGTAGGAGTTGCGTCCGCCGTCGGCGGTGTCGGAGCTGAGCCCGAACTCCGAGTGACGGCGATGCCACCTGGAGAACCTTGATCATCTCCGGCGAGGTTCCTGCCGAGGACTGTTTTGTTTTCGATCTTTCGTGAACGTTCACGTTCTCGTGTTTCAGACGGTATGCCCCTAGATGGGGGGTGTCAAGGGCGTGCGGGGCCGCCGTGGACCCGCTGCGATCACGCTGCCCGCCGTGCGGCCGCGGGAGCCGTGCGCCCGCAGCCCGTGGAGCATCGGTACGGCGGATTCACGCGGGTGACCGGAGGTCCGCCGCGGGAAGCGCGAGGATGAACCAGACGGCATTGCCCGACAGCGCCTGCCGGCAGCCCCAGCAGGTCGCCAGTTCGTCGACCAGGAACATTCCTCGCCCGTGTTCCTGATCGGTATCGGGCCGTTCGACGACGGGCGCGCCCGCGCCTCCCTCCATCACCTCGAAGCACAGGTGGCGACCGAGTCCGAGCAGGGTCAGTGTCAGCAGGCAAGCCTGGGTGTGCTCGACCCCGTTGGTCACCAGTTCGGAGACCCGTAGTCGGAGATCGTCTGCTGACTCGTCGGTCAGGCACAAGCCCGACTGGCGAGCCGTGTCGAGGACCTGCTGCCGGGTCTTGGCGACCAGGTCCGGCTCTGCGGCGATCACCCAACTGTCCACGCGAAGAGGCGTGTTCATGTGGCTCCCCTCCCTCCGGATCACAGGGTGATGCTCACCGAGCTGTCGGTGCGGCAACAGCCGACCGGGCTGATCAGTCATGGCATTCTCCTGACGACGTGCCGCTCACGAGGCCGGCCTCGAAGGTTCCGGTGCCGTCCGCCCCTGGGAACGGGGTCGCACAGCCGCAGGACGGCCGGTGATCGCGCGCTCCCCACCGTCCTGCGAAATGGCGAAGCTCCTGGCAGACGGGTTCTCAATCAAGATCACCCGCGTCTGCCAGGGGCTTCGCGTAGGAGGGATGTGAGACGTCAGCGGACGGTGACGTTGTTGACGTAAGCACTGCCGTTTCCGGCGTTGCCGTAGAAGGCCAGGCGGGCGATGCTGGGGGCGTTGTTGCGGAAGGGAGCGTCGGTCAGGACGCTCCGGCCGTTGAGGTAGAGGTCGAAGTGCTGCTGCGTCGTGTCGGCCACGATCTTGACGTGGTACCAAGTACCCTGCGAATAGGGCTTGATGACCTTGAGAGCGGTACCCGAGTACGCCACGATGTTGCCCTCGGAGAAGCCGACGCTGACGACCTGGTCGCCTGAACTGTTGTACAGGTAGGGCAGGCCGAAGTAGTTGCGCTCCCCGACGCCGTCGTTGCGCATCACGTCGGCTTCGACGGTGACGGTACCGGTGAGCGCTGTGGGGAAGGTGCGGCTGAGGTTGGTGCCCAGGACGCCGCCGGCGTCCTGCATCCGGACCAGCTGCACGCTCTTGTCGGTGGAGCTGGGGGTGTTGGACACCTTCACCTCGTTGCCGGTGGAGTTGACCGTCCAGCCGTTGGTCCCGGTCGCGAGTGCCCCGGCGGGCAGGGCGTCGAAGTTGTCGCTGAAGACGGTGCCGGAGGGCGGGTTGTGCTGGAGGGCCCCTATGTCGGGGACGACCGGCACCGTCGCACCGTTGTAGTCCACCCCGCCGTTCGCCGCGATGGTGATGCCGGCGTCGACGGCGGGAGAGGCGGCGGCGGGGCGCCAGTTGAGGCCGGCGCTCAGGGCGGGCCCTGTGGCCTGCGTTCCGGTGCCACCCGCGGTGGGATTGGCGAACTGCGGGTCTCCCTTCACCGCGTCGGTGTCGCCGGCGGGCACGACCGGCGACGTGCCGCCGTAGAGATTGTTGGCGTACGTCACTTGGGCATCCGCCACCATCGCGGCATTGGCGACCGTGGTGTAGAAGATGTTGTTGCTGAAGTGGGTGACACCACCCTTCTTGTCGTTGTCGTCTCTCCTGATCACTTTCGCACCGGTGTTGTAGACCGTGTTGTTGTACACCTTGGTCGTCGAACCCGGGACGTTGGCCAGGTGGATGCCGGCCAGCGAGTTGTTCGCGACCACGTTGTAGCGGAAGACGGCGTCGCCGAAGGTGGCCTCGTCCAGGCACGCGCAGGCGAGATAACCCTCGACGTTGTCGTGGAGGTAGTTGTACTGGACGATGGAGCCGGTCGTGGCGATGTCCGTGTCGATGCCGTTCGCGTCGACTCCGCCCGACCTCAACTGCGTGCCGGTGACTTCGTTGTACTGCACGACGACCTGGTCCGTGGCGAACAGCTCGATACCCGAGGTGCCGACGCGGTCGACCAGGTTCCTCTGCACCAGGCCGTTGCGGATGCCCGTGAGGTACATGCCGTTGGCCCCGTAGGTGGTGCCGGTCTGAGTGAGGTAGCTGTTCTGGACCGTCACCTGGGTGAACGGTGTGAACTTGGGATCGGTGGCGGTGGTCCGGGACCCCCACCCTGTGGGAACGGCCCCGGGCGCGTCCCCTGTGTACTGCTTGAAGACGATCCCGGCGAACGAGGTGTTGCGGATCGCGGAGTTCTCGATCGTCACGTCGTTGAGCACGGTAGCGGTGCTCGGCGGCGAAGCGATGTTCTGCACCGTCGTGTTGAACACGATGCCGCCGGTGTTCTTCGAGCGGTCCCAGCCGTTGCCCCACGAGATGCCCGGCAGGCTGGGCTTGCCGTACCCGTAGATCCACCTGATCTCACCCGTGACGTCGTGCACATCCACCGAGTCGATCACGAAGTGATTCAGTCGCTGCCCGTTGTCACCACCGACGTGGATGCCGCGGAAGTCGCCGAGGTTGGCCCCGGGCGTACTCGTCGCCGGCGCGTTGTTGGACACGTCCAGGTTGTGGATCTCCCAGTACTGCTGGTTCCACAGCTTGACGGCATCCGCGACCGTTCCGGCACCCTTGATCTGCGGCTTGCCGCCGGTGCCGTACTGGTTGATCTGGATGGGGGCGCCATCGGCACCCGATCCCTTCGGCCAGATCTGGCCGTTCCACGAGTCGCCCGCCTTGAGGAGGATCGAGTCGCCGGGCTGGAAGGTGGTGGCGCTGACCTTGGCCAGCGACTTCCAGGGCGAGTTGGCGCTCGTGCCGGAGTTCTGGTCGCTGCCACCGGAAGCGCTGACGTAGTACGTCGTTCCCGTGCTGGCCGCTGCCGTCTGTGACATCACGGTGCCGCTGATCGCGGCAGCCGCGAAGGTCAGGAGGCTCAGCAGAGCGCTCGAGGACCGTCTGGCGCGCACTGAGCGCCGCGCGAGAGTTGGTTTCATCGTGTCGAACCTTTCAGGAGGGGGAGCGGATCGGAAACCGCGTGAGCGACGCCTCCCATTGCTTCGGAGCCGGCTTTGTCTTCGAGGCGGCTGGCGGGCCGGGCGCTGACAGGGCCCGGCCCGCCGGACGTCGGGGTGCGGGAAATGCGGGCAGGAGGGACTGCGGGGTGAGAAGCGTCCGCTGCCGGTCCAGGCTGTGCCGGGTGAGGGCGGCCTGGACGATCTGGTCACACCTGGTGAGGGTGAAGTCGGCGGGGAGCAGTGGCCGTGGGGAGGTCCCGCACCCCGGGTACACATCGAGGTCCGAGGACTCGAAGGTCTGGATCGCAGTCGCAGTCGCAGTCGCAGTCGCAGTCGCAGTCGCAGTCGCAGTCGAGCGAGCGAACAACTCGCTCTCTTCCGCAACCGTGTGCGCGAGCGCGGCCACCGCCCATGGCGGCTACTCGGATTCCCCGGCAGCGGGGATCGCGTCGGGCCGCGCGAGCAACCCGCGCACGGCGTCGGCGAGTGCGGAAGCCGCGCTCGCGTCGGCGTCGGCGATGCCCACGCCGTAACGGAACCGCACGGTCGTCCCGTCCTCGATGGTCAGCTCCTCGCTGAAGAACGGTGCGGGGTTGAGGCAGGCGAACTCCTCCGTGCGGGCGAACCACTGGGGCGGGTGATTCGGGTTGGCCGCGTCGTCGACCATGAGGACCAGCGACTGCGCGTCCGTCTCGTCATGGCGGCCCTCATAAGCCATCCATGCCATGCGCCGCCCGCGGATCTCGTCACCTCCCAGGCCGTCCTCGGTCACCAGCCGCCCGCCGGTGAACGACCGCGGGCCCCGCCAGAACAGACCGCCGTAACCGGCGTTCTCCCGTCCCCTGGTAGTCGGTGATCCCATGACGACGTCCGTCCCCGAGACGTTCGTCATCCGCGTCTCGAACGTCAACGCCCAGGCCTGCGGGGAGATCAGGCTCGCCCGAAGCGTCCTGCGCTCCGTGAAGAACAGCCTCCCGGACTGAGTGATCCAGTCCAGGTCATGAGAGAACATCGCCGTGCCGTCGGACCGGTCGAGGGCGACGACCCGGCGGTGAGCCTGGGTTCCGTTGTTCTCCAGTTGAACGTAGAAGCGCCCATGGACGTACGTGGGGCCGCCCCAGAAGTTCTCCTCGCCGACGTGAGGCAGGGACCACGCGATGCCCTTGTGCCACACGTGGTCGTGCGGACGGAACAGGCTGACCACCTCTCCGGCCCGGGTGCGCAGGGGGCTGATGTAGGGCTTGGGCGATTCCAGCTGGACGGTGTCCGGCCGGTACACGTACTGGAACAGTTCGGTACCGCCGTCCCGGACGGTGACCGAGACACCGAGGTCATGGCCCATCTTGAGCGCGTTCATACCAAGGCCTCCTTGACCCGCTGCCAGGGCACGGCGCCGCCGTCCATGCTGAGCGTGAAGGGATCGTCGTCCGTCAGCTCGCCCGCGGCGATGGGGACACCGCGGAACGCCGAGGCATACGTCGCTGCCGCGAACTCCAGCGTGCGACGCGCTTCCAGCAGGGAGACACCGGGTTCCTCACCGGTGTCCCAGGCGTCGAACACGGCCTCGATCTGGAGCCTGTGGCCGCTCGTGACGTCCGGCTCGTCACCACCGGCCCACAGGGCCGCGAGCCCCTCATGGCCGGGGGCCGGCGTGAACCGCCAGTGCTCCTCGCGGTATCCGTAGAGATGCTCGAGGTCGACCGTGGCGTATTCGAAGTCGAAACGCAGGCGGGACGTCTCGCGCGGGGACACCAGGGAGTTGACCACCGTCGCGAGGACTCCACTGCCGAAGCGGACGGCGGCGACCGAGACGTCCTCGGTGTCCGTGGACCGGGCCCGGCGGTCGGCCAGTGCGGTGATCAGCGACCACGGGCCCAGAACCGACAGCATCAGGTCGAACTGATGGATGCCGTGCCCCATGGTGGGGCCGCCTCCCTCGACATCCCAGCGCCCCCGCCACGGCACCTCGAAGTAGTCGTCGGACCGATACCACAGGGTCTCGCAGGTGGCGACCAGTGGCCGGCCCAGGGCGCCGGCTTCGACCAGGCGGCGCAGTCGGACGGCCGCGGCACCGTAGCGGTGCTGGAAGACGGTCAGGACTCTGGAGCCGGTCTGCTCCTGCACCGCGGTCAGTTCGTCCAGTTGGCGCAGGCTCAGCGCCGTCGGCTTCTCCACCAGGGCGGTCACTCCGGCCCGCATGGCCAGGCAGGCCAGGGGCGCGTGGGTCTGCGGCGGCGTGCAGATGTGCACGAGGTCGAGCTCCTGGCTCTCCAGCAGGTCCTTCGGGTCGCCGAAGACGTGCGGCACGGAGAATCGGCCGGCGAACTCGGCGGCACGGGTGTGGTCGACGTCGGCGACGGCGACCAGTTGGGCGCGTGCGGAGAGCTGGGTGAGCGCTTCGGCATGGGCATGGGCTATACCGCCGGTGCCGATGATGGCCACACGGTACGGCGGCCGGGGGACGGGCATGGATGGCTTCTCTCTCTCGGTGTCCGACCCGCTCTTTCGCGGGAATCCACCGGGGGCTGTGGACGGCGGCTACGGCCCCCGGGACAGCGGTCACTTGGCCGCGTCGATCTCGCTCTGGAGCTCCTTGACGAAGGCCTGCGCGGCGGCTTCGGGCGAGGTCTTCTTGAAGTAGACCTCCTGGGTGTAGCGCTGCAGCGCCGGTTCGATGCCGCTTCCGCCGTTGGGGGTCACGACCGGTGGCTCACCCTGGGGCACCGCGTCCATGAAGTCGGCGGCCGCCTTGTCGGGGCCGGTCAGAGCCAGCTGGAGGTGTGCGAGCATCTGCTCGTTCGCGGGGATGCCCCGTTCGGTCTTGAGGATGCGGGCGGCCACCGGCTCGTTGAGCAGGAAGTCGATGAACGCGGCTGCCTCGGCCGGGTGCCGGCTCTGGCTGGAGACCGCCCAGTACATGGAGGGCTTGAGGAAGTTCGCCTCGGTGCCGTCGGCGTGGGGCAGCTGAAGCAGCTTCAGGTGGGCGCTCGTGGCCTGCTGGAGTGCGGTGAGCTGTGTGTTGTACGCCGTGATCATGGCGGCCTTGCCGGTGGCGAAGCTGCCGGCGGTGACCCCGGCGGTCAGGTCTTCGACCATCGTCGAAGCCTTGACGCCGGCCCCGGAGGAGATCAGGCCCAGACCGTACTTCCACATGCCTGCGAGCGCCTCGGGCCTCAGCGAAACGTTGCCGTCCTTGTCGAAGAGCTCGCCGCCCTGCTGACGGGCCCAGTACTTGACGTCGCCGGCGTAGAAGCCGGGGGCGCCGGAAGCCCCGTGGATCTCGCCGCCGCTCTTGTCCGTGAGTTCCTTCCCGATCCTGGCGTAGTCGTCCCACGTCCACTTCGTGTCGTCGGGGAGGGCCACGCCGTACTTCTTGAACAGGTCGGTGTTCACGACGATGGACGAGACGCCGACCCCGGTGGGAAGCGCGTACTGCGTTCCGTCGACCTGCCCCGTGGCCAGGGCCTTGTGGTCGAACATCGAGGTGTCGAGGAGCTTCTTCGCCTTGCCGAGGTCGTGCAGCGCGCCGCGGTCCGCGTACGACGCGAGATACAGCTCGTCCATCTGGACGACATCGGGTGAGTCCTTGCCCGCGGTCGTCGTGGCGAGCGCGTCCCAGTAGCCGTTCCAGTCCTTGTACTGCCCCTTGACCTCGATGTCGGGGTACTTCTTCTCGAATGCCGCGATGGCCTGCTCGGTGATCTGGGCGCGGCTGTCCGAGCCCCACCAGGTGACGCGGAGGGTGACCGGTTCGCCGCTGAGCTCGGAAGCCGAGCCGGCGCTGTTGCCGGAGCAGGCGGTCAGTGCGAGGGAGAGCGAGGCGAGCGTTCCGAACGCGGCGCGTCCGAAGAGGCTGGTGTTCATGTGGTGCTCCTGTGCCTGGTGAATGGGGCGGGTTGATGGCTGCGGCGCTCCCGGGCGGCCCTGGCTCGTTCGCCTCCGCATGCCTGGCGGTTGCCCCGTGGTTACTTGCCGCCGGTGGTCGCGATGCCTCGCAGCAGGAAGCGCTGTCCGGCCAGGAAGACGAGGAAGACGGGAACGATCGACACGACACTCATGGCGAACACCGACCCCCAGCCGGTCGCGGTCTGCTGGTCGACGAAGGCACGCAGCGCGAGAGGCGTGGTGTATTTGTCCGGGTCGGTCAGATAGATGAGCTGGGAGTAGAAGTCGTTCCAGGTCCAGATGAACGTGAAGATCGCGGTACTCGCCAGCGCCGGGACCATGAGCGGCAGGATGACCTGGAAGAAGATCCGTGCGTGACCGGCGCCGTCGATGCGTGCGGCCTCGTCGAGCTCGCGTGGGATGCCTCGGATGAACTGCACCATGAGGAAGATGAAGAAGGCATCGGTTGCCAGGAACTTCGGCACGATCAGGGGCAGGAACGTGTTGACCCAGCCGAGTTCCGAGAACAGGACGTACTGCGGCACGATGATCACGTGGACGGGCAGCATGATGGTGACGAGCATGATGGCGAACCACACACGCTTCGCCCGGAATTCGAGCCTGGCGAACGCGTACGCGGCCAGGGAGCAGGCGATGAGGTTCCCGAGGATCGCGCCGGTCACGATGATCAACGAGTTGATCAT
Organism: Streptomyces sp. NPDC006458; assembly: GCF_040612135.1. Taxonomy (NCBI): domain Bacteria; kingdom Bacillati; phylum Actinomycetota; class Actinomycetes; order Kitasatosporales; family Streptomycetaceae; genus Streptomyces; species Streptomyces sp. NPDC006458. The sequence continues at coordinate 17,661 of NZ_JBEXPR010000035.1, forward strand.
GTAGTGACTGAACGGTTGGGAGAAGGCGCTCCAGCCGTTGGAGTTCTCGAGGCGCGGGTGCGTCAGGGCGAGTCCCGCACTGCGGAAGATCTCGCTGTTGGGCCGCAGTGAGCTGACCAGCATCCACAGGACGGGGTACAGCATCGTCAGGGCACAGAGTGCCAGCAGGCAGTGCTTGAGGGGGGTGCGCACCGCACGCCTGATCCGGGACACCGCTGGAGGGCGGTCGACGGGAAGCGAGCGAGGCACGGCCAGGGGGCGGTCAGTCATCGTAGAACACCCAGTACTTTGAGGCCCAGAAGTTGAGGGCGGTGAAGGCCGCGACCACGAGGAGCAGGACCCATGCGAGCGCGGACGCGTAACCCATGTCGAAGTGGCCGAACCCGCGCTGGTACAGGTACAGCGAGAAGAAGAGGGTGGAGTCGGCAGGCCCTCCGGAGCCGCCGGAGACCACGAAGGCCTGGGTGAACGTCTGGAAGGCGTGGATGATCTGCAACACCAGGTTGAAGAAGATGATGGGTGTCAGCAGCGGAATGGTGATGCTGCGGAACTGGCGCCATCGATTCGCGCCGTCGACGGAGGCCGCCTCGTAGAGGGAGGCCGGGATCTGCCGCAGTCCGGCGAGGAAGATCACCATGGGCGAACCGAAGGTCCAGACGTTCAGGACGACGAGGGTCGACAGCGCCGTTCCCGGCTCCGAGATCCAGCCCTGCCCCTGGATGCCGACGACGGCCAGGGCCTCGTTGACGAGGCCGTTCGTCCCGAACATCGCGCGCCACAACACGGCGATCGCCACGCTGCCGCCGATCAGCGAGGGCAGGTAGAAGACGGAGCGGTAGAAGGCGAGGCCACGCACTCCCCTGTCCAGCAGTAGCGCGAGCCCCAGGGCCATCGCCAGTTGCAGCGGGACAGAGACGAAGACGTAGCCGAACGTCACCTGGAGAGACTGGTGCAGGCGCTCGTCGGAGAGCATCCGCGTCCAGTTGTCGAATCCGCTGAACTGCGGCGGCTGCAGCAGGTTGTACTTGGTGAAGCTGAGGTAGAGCGAGGCCAGCATCGGGCCGAGTGTGATCGCGAAGAGCCCGGCGAACCAGGGCAGTAGGAAGAAGAACGCCACCTTGTTCTGCTGCTTCGCGCCCCTTTGGGACCCGCGCAGCCGGCGTAGTTCATTGATGGAGCTCACGGCACTGCTCCCTTGCGTGGCGGCATCGGCACACATTGATGCGGGACCGTCCCTGGCCCGCATGCCGGACGTGAACGTTCACGTCTGGGTGGGGCAGGACAATAGTGAACGATCACTTTTTACGTCAAGAGTGTGTACGCTCTGGCTTCACCGGAACGTCGAAGGAAGGGCGGGGGCTGCGGATGGACAGCGCTGACACGGCGCGACGGCGGCCGACGATCACTGATGTGGCGCGGCTGGCCGGTGTGTCACCACAGACGGTGTCGCGGTACCTGCGGTTCAACGGCGGCCTGAAGCCCGCCACCCTGGAACGTGTGGAGAGCGCGATCCGTGAACTGGACTACCGTCCCAACCTTGTGGCGCGCTCCATGCGCACCCGGAAGACCGGCCGGCTGGCGATCCTTATGCCCGCCATGGCTTTCAACCCCTCACGCATTCTGGCCGGAGCCAGTGCGATTGCGCACGCCGCAGGGTACTTCGTCGACTCTGTGGGCGCCGCCGGCGGCGTCAAGGCGAGGAGCGAACGCCTCCTGGAACTCGCCGACTCGGGACAGTTCGAGGGCATCCTCTCCCTCGCGCCCGTGCTCCCCTCGGCGAAGAACAGACTGCACCAGAGGGCGACCGTGGTGATCTCGGCCGACTACGACGACGAGATGCGCGGCATCGGGGAGTTGGCCGATGCCACTCCTGTCGTCCATATGATCGAGCACCTGGCGGCGCTCGGTCACTCACGGTTCCTGCACGTCGCCGGCGACCCGCGGTTCGCTTCCGCGAGAGCGCGCAGGCAGAGCTATCTGGACACGGTCGAACGCCTGGGGCTCGAGTCCGTCGGGGTGTTCGACGGTGACTGGTCCGGCGAGTCCGGCGTGGAGGCGATCCGGTCGCTCCCGAGCCGTTCCCGGCCGACCGCGGTGATCGCGGCGAACGACCTCGTCGCCGCAGGCGTCATACGGGGAGCCCGGGAACGCGGCTGGGACGTGCCGGGCGACGTCAGCGTGACCGGTTGGGACAACATCGGGGTCGGGCAGTTCATGACGCCGTCCCTGACCACCGTCGACGTGGACCTCGAACGACTCGGCGCCAGGGCCATGGATCAACTGATCGCGAGCTTGAGGAACGAAACCCCCGAAACGGATAAGGAGTCTCTGTTCCGGATAATCTGGAGGGAATCGACGGCAGAGCCGCCTGCGACGCGGCGTCCCGGCCGCAGGCGGTGACCCGTGGGCCGGCATCGCCACCCGCCTTACCCGAAGCCCGGTCGGGCACCGACATCAGTCCTGGTAGACGTCCAGCCGACCGCACATCCCGAACTTCCCACGGAAAGAGGGCTGTTGGGACCTCACCGCGGCATCCGCGAGGTGCGGGAACTGCCCTTGCTCCAGCCAGTCGAGCTGCAGCCCGGTTGCCATGGCGTCGACCTCGGCACCTTGTCGCCACCGCTCGCGCCACTCGGAGATGCGCGGCCGCACAAGTGCGGCGGCCGCACGGTGGAAGGCGGTCAGGGCCTCCGGCCCCCCGGCCTGCCGCAGTGCGCGGTAACCCTCCAGGGCGAGGTCCCGCCGGGCTCGGGCGACTCGCTCCTGCTCCTCCTCGGGCGCGTCGGCCGGGATGGCGGTGGCACGGGCGTACGTCTGCGGATCGGTCAGGTACTCCGGAGGCAGCGTGAGGACGGCGTCCCCGGCCTCCGGCAGTCCCCTGTTCTGCATGAGAACCGTGATCCGCAGACCGCCCTCGTTGACCAGCCGGTGGATGGTGCCGGGGCTGAACCAGGCAACCGTGCCGGCCCGGAGCGGAGTGGCCTCGTACCCGGACGCGGTCAGTGTCTGAACGACGCCGCGTCCGCCGGTGACGATGTAAGCCTCGGAGCACGCCAGGTGCATATGAGGGGTGCCGCCGCATTCCCCATCGGCGGCAGGCCAGTCGTATACCGACAGATGGGAAATGGCGACGCCCCCGGGCAACCCGGTGTCGTGTGCATCAGTCATGTTGTGTCAGTACTCCCGTTCCTCTTTAGGAAGCGCTTTCTGCGTGTGCAATTTACGCGTCCTGACCTGACGGGTCAATGACGTGAAACACATCAACCCCGACTCGATGGACTGGCAGTTGGCCGATATGGAAGCGGCTTGGTGGCGAAAGGGTCCACGCCGTCGGCGACGGCATTGTGTGGGGAGATGCGAATCGGCGCGGGTTTTGTGGATCACTTGCCGTGAGAGAGGCAGTCGGGGGCGCGGCGCTATGACCACTGCCGGGTTCGCTCGGAACGGCACGATGACTGACCGTCGACCCGCATGCTTCCCGCAGGTCAGACGCTGGCGCGGGTCGTGCTGCGGCTGCCATTGCGCCGGGCTTGCCTGATTGTCGACGGCGGGCATCGATGATTCCCTGCCGATCTTCCCGTGTTGCCCGTCCGGGTTGGGTATCTCCGTAGGGGGCTGGAGAAGGAGCTGCACGCGATGAACTCAAAATGTCCGACCGCTCGCATCGTGGTGCCGCCGCCCACGATCTCGGCTCGCGGGATGGGCGCCCACCGTTGATGTTGAACAGGGGTGGTCTTGGGGGCATGCCATGAGTGGGGTTTCGCGAACGGTAAAGCTTTTCCGGTATAGCGCGCGTTCGACACGCGCGATGGCGTTCAGTAGGTGAAATGTCCAAGCGGCGACCTGATGCGCGTCCTGGAAAGCAGCCCGTTGCGGGCGTTGGAATGGGGGACGAGGGCACCATCGCAGGTGCCGGGCTGGCCGCGCGCGCGAGGGTGAACAGGCCCGTCCTCATGGCGGTTCTGGCCACTTTGCCGGCTGCCTCACCGATCGCCTTGCTCGCCGTCTCAGCCCCGGTCTGGCTGACCGCGATGGCCATGTTCGGATCGGGTAGCGCCGCGGGACATCTTCGCCGTGCTCTGGTCCACGACCACCAGTGTGAAGTCCCCGAAGACGCACTCTCCCGCGTCAGCTCCTATGACTGGTTCGGCTTCTTGGCCTTCGCCCCGCTCGGGCCGCTCGCGGCCGGACCTGTTCCCGACGTCGTCGGCTCCCGGGAGGCGCTGGCCGGCTGTGCTGCCGTGATCGCTGTGGCCACGTGCACGGCCCCGCTGTCGCCGCAGGTCCGCAGGCTCACCACGACACCACGCCAGGGGGACACCACATGCCGGAAGCGTGATCTGCTGCGACGGGCTGTCTGCTGAGTCGGGCGGTGTCTGTGTCGGTCCGGCTGAACACGGCGAACAGCGGCCCGCGAACCGACCGCAGCTTCATGGGAGCCGACGACGGAAGTACGGCCCGCCGCGTCTTCGGTGAAATGGCGGGGTGCTGAGGCAGCCGCTGCTCGCGCTCCTCATCTCCTGTGTCCGCAACGGGACCGACGCGGCGTTCAGTAGCGCTCCGCGTGCCTGGCGGGCACCGGGCCAGGCCTGCGAAAGAGCGGGCCGGTGGGACCGGCGGTGTCGCCACCTGGATCTTCACCGCGTCGTCACGCTCTGCACCTTCTGGTCACACACTCCGTTACTGGTCCGTATGGCGAGCGCCCGTTGTGACACGGATTGGAGGACTGACAGGGTGAAACGCTTTCCGAATGTGACGACGAAAGGCGCCAACCATGTTCCCCCTCCTGCGCCGACGGGCCAGAGAAGGCAATGGCGGACACACGCTCGATGGCGGCACGGCGACACTGCCCGAGGGTGCGGGGCGTGTCGAGTGCCAGGTGGTGGACCCGGTGGGGCTGCCGATGCGGGCCACCGTCAGTGTCCTGGACCAGGCGGGTCAGCTGGCCGCGGAAGGCGCCACCGACACCTACGGGCTGTTCACCGCGGCCGTGCCGCCCGGCGCCTACGACCTTTCGGTGACCTGTGAAGGGTTCCATCCCCGACGGACGCAGGTCCGTGTGGACGCCGGTGTGCGGGCGTCGGCCGGAGTGATCGATCTGGTCGCCGCCTCGCAGCCGCCGACGCCGGCACCGGGCCGGTGGGACATCGACACCGATCACAGCGCGATACGGTTCATGGTCCGGCACATCGGTCTCGCCTACATCCACGGCCGGTTCAACCGCTTCTCGGGCAGTCTGTGGATCGCCGAGCGCATGCGGGACTCCCAGATCGAGGTCCATATCGAGGCGGACAGCATCGACACCGGTGCCCGTACCCGCGATGCCCACCTGCGCTCGCCGGACTTCCTCGACGTCGCCGCCTTTCCTGACCTGCTCTTCACCGGCAGCGACTTCGTCCACCGCGGCGGCTCCCACTGGACGGTCACCGGCATGCTGGAACTGCACGGCGTCTCCCGCACCGTTGAGCTCGACACCACCTACCTGGGCCTGGGCACCGGCCTGCAGGGAGAGTTGCGCGCCGCGTGCAAGGCCGTCACCGAACTGCACCGCGAGGACTTCACCCTCAACTGGCAGAAGATGCTCTCCCATGGCATCGCCGCCATCGGCACAACCATCCAGATCGAGCTCGACATCCAGGTCACCCAGCCCTCACAGTCGACTGGCCGGCCTTCGCCGCATGAAGGCCAAGGACCGCTCCACTCGTAGTACTTGAAGCCGTCGCGGCGGCGAACTGGTACTCCTGGCGGAGAGGCGGGAGCGTGTCTGCTGAAGCGAAGCGGCCGACTTTCCACTCCCGGTTCGCCGAGGTCGTGGCCGACGCCGTCAACGTCGCCGCTGAGGCCGGAGACAAGTTCACCGGACGACCGCGCGACGACCGGGCTGCGGAGCTGGAGGATGAGGCGTTCGGTGAAGCGCATGGCGGGGCGGTGCCGGCCGGTTTCGGACAGGAACAGCCGGCGTCAGGCGTTTCCCGTGCGGTTGGTTGATCATCTGTTAGCGTGCGCGGATGGAAGATCTGGGACCCGTGGCTTGGCCGCCTGAGCCGATCAGGACCAAGAGGCTCGTGCTCCGTGAGCCCCAGGCGCGGGATCGTGCGGCGTTCATCGAGTTGCTCGCCTCGCCAGAGGTACACACCTACCTCGGCGGCCCCCGCCCGCGTGACGAGCTTGAGCGCGAGACGCCTCACGTGCCCGAGCGGTGGCCCGGGAGCTTCGTCGTTGATCTCGACGGGTCGATGATCGGCCAGATCCTGCTCAGGAGAGCAACGGGACACCGTCGTCCGGCCGCCGCCGGGAAGGCCGATCTCGGCTACCTGTTCCTGCCGCGGGTGTGGGGATACGGGTACGCCGCCGAGGCATGCGCGGCGGCACTCGGCTGGCTCGCCGACACGCTTCCCGGCGAGCCGGTGGTACTCACCACCCAGACCGCCAACGTCGGCTCGATGCGCCTTGCTGCGAAGCTGGGGTTCACCGAGGTAGAGCGGTTCGAGGCATGGGGCGCCGAGCAGTGGCTCGGCATGAGGTCCCCGGTCACGCAGTCCAGTTGAGTTCGTGACGGAACGGCCGGGGAGCACCCGCCCATCCGCGCGCGAGCGGCCCGCATCCGCGACTGGCCCGCGCGCACGCCGGGCGTTGCGGTGCAGGCGGGGGCGCGCTGCTGGCGGTGGTGTTGAGGATCCCGGTGCCGTACGGGTCGTAGGTCCAGCGCTGGTAGAGGGTGTCGGCGTTTGTTGGTGACGTCGACCGGAACCGACGCGCGTTGCGTGCGGAAATCCCACAGTCGATCATCGCGTTGGAGAGGGTGTGCAGCCGGCCGCACCCGGGGGAGGGGATCCAGGTATGGCCCTGCTGTCGTCGAGCCCGAAGTGGCCTACCCTTCCCGACTACTTCCATGACTGGGCGCTGGTCGATGTGGAAAACCTCCGGCCTGCGACCCGGCCGCGATCGCGTCCTGTCCCTTGCGATCCTCACGCTGGACGCACACGGTAACCAGACAGGGGAGTTCTCCACCCTCCTCAACCCGGGCTGCGACCCCGGCCCGGTGCAGATCCACGGTCTCACCCCCCGCCCGTCTCGCCGGTGCGCCCACCTTCGAGGAGATCGCGCCGCAGGTGGGGGCACTGCTCAGCAGCCGGGTCCTGGTCGCGCACAACGCGCAGTTCGACTACGACTTCTCGGCCCACGAGTTCGCCCACGTCCGCTCCTGGGTGCCGGTCAGCAGACGGCTGTGCACACTGGCCCTCAACCGCCTGATCGCGCCGGCCATCCACGACCTCAAACTGGGCACTCTCGCCGAGCACTACGGCGTCCAGCAGGAGCGGGCCCACGACGCACAGGACGACGTACGGGTCCTCTCCGGCATCCTGCGCGGCTCGCTGGGCGCAGCCGAACGGCTGGGCTTGTCCCTGCCGCTGCGGGTACATGACCGGGAGGCACTGTGCGGGATCCTGTAGGTGTGACCAGGGCGCCAGTGGGGTTCGCTGCGAACGGGCGACGTCGTAGCCCTTCGTCCGCGGCCGAGCATGCCCCGTATTCTGAGAGGGATATGATGACACAGCCCTTCCAGCCCGCCGCCAGGGCCGCACGAAAGGCGGGCCCGAGGTGATGATCGACTACAACGTCAGTGATCATTGGTCCGCTGACGATCCAGACTGGCTGAAGTCCCTCGTCTCGTCACTCGACCGCCACGACGGCGTGAGTACCGTTCTGCCGCTCACCGTGATCGTGGAGGAGGTCCTGGAGTGGCTGGAGCTTGCCAGCGGCGTCGACGCCTGGAAGAAGGCCGCCAACCGAAAGTCGCTGCGGCTCGACCTCGACGAGTCCATCGGCGCGCTCGGTGCCTCGCTTCGAGCGCACATCGCCCCATCACTCGCACAGTTCCAAGCCGCCTTCTCGCAGCTCGACGGTAGCCCCGCTGCGGTCTTGGCGCGGCCACCGGGCACCCGCACCGACGCCATCTGGACCGACCTCATCACGGCCGCGAAGGATCTCCTCGAAGCGCTCGACGCGGACGAAGCCGCCCGCGCCGGCTGGGATGACCTCGTGGCCACAGCTCAGGACCGGACCCTGGAAGGCCGGGAGTACCGCCCGATCGCTGAACTGCTCTTCGACCAGTTGCGCAGGCGCGGCCTCAGCGCGGAGCGGACCTTCCGCGACCTCGTGTCGGTGGTCGCATTCGGCCGTGAGCCCGACGGTGTTCGCATCGATCGGACGAACGTACCGCTGGAGCAGCGGATCGCGCGCGCCCGAGCCCACGTCAGCACTCCCGCTGAAGTCGAGCCGATCGTGGTGTGGCTCGGCTACCAGGGCCGCGGTTTCCCACACCTGTCAGCTGGGCGAGTGTCCTTCATGAACGCCCACTGGGCGGTACCCAACGCCGGGCCCGAGGGCCAGGACTTCGAGCACAAGGCAGAGCTCTGGGAACTCATGCAGGGCGGCGACCTCTTCAAGGTCGCAGAGCTGGTCGACGAGGAGTCCGACGTGGACTTCCTGGTTCGCGTCGACCTCGGCAGAACCACGGCAGCCGGTGCGTTGAACCGTGCCGTTCGCATGGTGAACACGATCCTCGACGTCTCGATCCACAACTCCGGCGGGATCCGCCCGCACCTCGCCCAGCACGGGCTCCTGCGCTCCGGTCGGACCGACTCATTCAACTTCATGGTCTCCCGGCGCGAGACGGGCTTCCCCGACGATCACTACGGCGCGAGCATCACCGCGGAAGCGATCGAGGAGTATGGGCCGCGCATTGCCTTGGCGCTGGCCCGCGAAGAGCTTCCCCGATTTCTTGCGGCCGCACTCGAAGTGCAGACGACCGCCGACTACCCTTTCAGCCGCGACATGGCGCTGCGCAGACCTTCCGAAGCGGACATCAGTAGCGTGATCCCCCTCGCGGACCGCGTGGTGCAACACGTCGCGGCGCACGCAGCGCTCGTCCCGAACGGCTTGTTCGATCTCCTCGGCGGGCGCTGGCCACATGCTCGGTGGCTTATCGATGTGCGGCTTGCCGTTCATATGTGCCTGCTCGGCGGTGGAGGACGGAACGAACTGCTCCGCGAGCTGACCCGCGAGTGGTTGGCGAACAACCCGTCGCGCCCGTGGATTCTGTTCGTCGCTGACCGCTCTGACGATCTGCTCTCGCTCTGCCGCGTCGAGTCCGAGCGCGCCTGGGTCAGGCGGATGTTCGCAAGTGTGAGTGACTTCGCCGAGTACCGCGCCCTGATTGAGTGCTACGCCGCCGAAGGCGCCGTGTTGGAGGCCAGACGTCGTCGTGTCCGGAATGCCTTGGCGCACGGCAACCCCGCGAGCTTCGCGATCGTTGAATCCGTGCGCGAGTACGCCGAGTTCCTGAGCGGCAGCGCACTCAGCCTGGGTCTCGAGTCCTACGTCGAGGGCACGGTGCCCGCTGCCGCGCTCGCGAAGCGGACTGATGAGTTCACCGCGATGCAGGCAGGTCAGGACGCCGCGAGCTACTGGCGGGCTCGACTCACCGCCAAAGCTGCAACGAGCGCGGACTCATCGTAGGCACGGGCTTCGGCACACCGGCGCCACTTGGCTGGCTGACGCAGGCGTACCGCTGGATGAGCTCAGGACGTACTCGGACACGCCGCAATCGAGACCACCCGCGGCGGCCGCCATCACCCCGACGACCGACACCTGGCCTCGGCCGCTGAACGGGCCAACGCCCTACTCAGCCGATCCGAGTCGAGCCTTCCTGACCGGGCCATCCCGGACCTCCCGGGTAAACCCGGTGTCCACCGACCGATGGGCACCGGGATCAACCGGCCGACCCTGTCGGCGAGATGCCCCGCCGACGAGTCCGGGGCCAAGGCGAACCCGACTGTACGCATGGCGCCGGAGCACCTGTCGCAGGTGCCGTACTCGCCGGGCCGGCCGCGTCAGGATCCGCGCCGGTTCTTCGCTCCGAGATCACCGAGATCACCGAGATCACCGGGATCACCGGGTCGCCGTCGGTGCGCCACTCCCACGGAGGTGACCGAACCCGGCGGCGACGCGTGCCGGCTTGTAGGGTGCGTTCTCCCAGTATCCCTCGGCGAGCAGAATCTCAAGCCCGAGGATGGCCAGCACGTTCCGCCCGCAGCCGTTGACCAGGTCGACTCCTGTCGTGTCGCCGAAGGCTTCGGCGAGCAACTCCGGAGACGCCCCTGCAACTGCCTCGTGCACCAGCCGGACGCGCGCGAAGAGCGCGACATCGACGTCTCCGTCTCTGACTCGGCGGATCGCCGTGCACATGGCGTGAATGTGGGTCAGGAAGTACTCCAGGGTCTCCGGTGCCTGCGCGTGGCCCACGGCACGTCTCAGGCCGGAACCGGCGAAAGCGCTCGGGGGTTCGAACACCGCCCGGGCCGCCTCGGTGAGTTCGTCTCGGTCGAAGCGACCGGTGTAGCTCAGATCCGTGAGTAGACGCAAGAGGCGGTTGCGGGCGGTGTCCGTCGCGAGCGGATGGTCCAGCTGTTGCAGCATCTGGCGGGCTCCTTCCCTCGCCACGTCCTTGCTGCGGACCCCGTCTCTCAGCCACGTACGGAGTGCCTTCAAAGCCTGACGGGTGGGAACGACCTCGTCACCGCAGTAGAACCACAGGTTCAGCGGAATCAGAGCCAAGCGGGGAATCCTGGGCATCTGTTGGCGCTTGTCGAGGAGCAATAGGAACAGCTGGCGCTGGGTGGCCGCGTGGAGAGCCTTGGCCGAACCGCGCCGTCCCTTCGGTCTGCGTGTCGGCTTGTCCAGCAGCCCTTGGGCGACCCAGTCGTGCACGAGGCGGGCCGTTACCTTGTGGCCGACGTCCCCGGCATCGGCGATGAGTTCATCGATCGTGCCGGGCTCCGTGATTTGCGTGATCTTGTTCCAGAGCTCCACCGTTGGAAATTACACCGCCTTCGCCACCGGCGGGGGCCGTCCGGGGCGCTGTGAGCCCAACTGTGCTGTCTAGCCTTGGAATTGCGCAGGGAGGTCCCTTCAGCCGCATGCTCTGGCCGGCTCAGCCGACGGTCTTTCCCTGCCCGTGACCGCATCCTCACCCAGGTAAGGGAGAAGCTCATGTCCGAGAGTGAGCGTACGGGCAACGACCCCGCCCCCGAACGGCCCCACCCACCCTCCGAAGGGCGATGGGCCGCGCGGGCACGGCGAGTACGCAACGAAGCCGGCCTCCACCTGATTCGTGGTGCCGCCACCGCCGTCGGCGGTGCGCTCGTGGCCTACGGGGGCTTCTGGATCCAGTCGCGGTAACCGAGAGTTCCGCGACGGGTCTGTCCTGCGGCGTGAGCAGCCCCCGGCACCGGAGCGCCATCTCGTCGAAGATCCAGTGGTGTTCCTCTGCCGAGAGCCGGTGGTGGTCGCACCCGGTTGCGACCTTCCGTGGCTGGGTGGTGCGGCGGATCGGATCGGGCCAGGCCGCAGCGTGCTCGGCGTCGAGTGGCACCGCCAGCGATCCCACCTCCGCCGGATCCGGGTTGGCTGGACTTCGGTAGGCGTCGGCGAGCTGACCCACCAGCGCACTGCCCGACGCTGACCCGAAGGTCTTTGTCCATCAACGAGCTCGCTTCGCCTGAGTGAACCGCTCGGCCCGGAGCCCCAACTCCTCGCGGAACAGCGTCCGTCCTGCGGTCTGCCCCCGCCTTGTGGACACCGCAGTGCCCGGTCGCGTAACGACGGAGCCATGCAGGCCCGACTCCGATCACACACAGGTGCCGACTTGCCTTGGAGCGCGCTCCAGGTCGTAGCGTCGTGGACACCACGCGGGGTCCGCTGCCCTGGCGGGCACCACGGGATGCGGGGTGGCGGAATCCGTCGCCAGATGGAGGAGAGGCTTCGTGCCGTTCGGCCGAAGTACGAGTGTGAGGGAGAGGCTGGGACACGGCATGCAGAAGCGCAGTCTGCGGGACCTTGAGGTATCGGCGATCGGCCTCGGATGCATGGGCATCTCCGCCTTCTACGGATCCGCCGACCGGCAGGAGGGAATCGCGACCATCCGGCGCACCCTCGACCTCGGCATCAACTTCCTCGATACCGCACAGGTATACGGGCCGCTCACCAACGAGTCGCTCGTCGGCGAGGCGATCCGGGGGCACCGCGACGAGTATGTGATCGCTACGAAGTTCAACTATCGGATGGACAGTGCCGTAGCAGGCGACATGAGCACGGTCGGTCCGCAGGACGGCTCGGCAGAGCACGTGCGGAGCTCGGTCCACGGTTCCCTGACGCGTCTGGGCACCGACCGCATCGACCTGTACTACCAGCACCGGGTCGACCCGGACGTGCCCATCGAGGAGACGGTGGGCGCGCTGGGGGAGCTGGTGGCCGAAGGCAAGGTGCGGTACATCGGGCTGAGTGAGGCAAGCGCGGAGACCATTCGGCGTGCCCACGCTGTGCACCCGATCACCGCGGTGCAGAGCGAGTACTCGCTGTGGTCGAGGGACGTGGAGGCCGAGGTGCTGCCCGCCTGCCGGGAGCTCGGCATCGGGTTCGTGCCGTACTCGCCGCTCGGTCGCGGCTTTCTCGCCGGCCGGTTCAGCTCTCCGGACGAGTTGGACGCGAACGACTGGCGCCGCGAGAACCCGCGCTTCCAGGACGCCAATCTGGAGGCGAACCTGCGGCTGGCGGCGAAGGTCAAGGAGATCGCCGCCGAGAAGCACGTGACCCCCGCCCAGCTGGCCATTGCCTGGGTACTGGCCGGGGGCGAGAACCTGGTACCGATCCCGGGAACGAAGCGCCGCACTTACCTGGAGCAGAATGCCGCCGCGGTCGACATCGAGCTGACCGCGCAGGACATGAGCCGCATCGCATCGGAGCTGCCGGAGGCGGCCGGCGAGCGGTACGACGAGGCGGGGATGCGGGCCGTCGACCGTTAGGGGCTTTCGTTTGGATCAGTGCGCTGACCACAGGAAGATGCCGGCGATGTGGAGTCCAGAGCCGGTAGAGGGTCGCTGTCTTCTCGTAGCGGGCGACGATGCCTCGCCACTGCTTCAGGCGTTGACCACCTACCAGGGGCCTCCGAACCCCTACGCACGACCCCGGTCCGCTTCGGAGGGGCGGTAGGCGCGATGGGCGACATCGCGTAGGCGGCGGGGAAGAGGCAGGGGGCTCTCGCTGGGGCCGGGCACCGCGTTCAGTGTGGTGACGGTTGCATCATCGCGCGCCGGTAGCGCACCGAGCTGGTGCTGCCCCGGCGCGCGAATCCGTTGCGGCTTCCCCCTCCCGGCGGTCAGTCTGCGCACACGGACAGGCTCGGCCGCCGGCCTCAAGCAGTCGGATGGGGCGTCAGCACACATCCAACCGCCACGACCATCGACCCGGCGAACCTATGCGGTCAGAGCACAAGCGGCCCGGTCAATCCCGGACCGAGCAGTCCAGGATCCGCCCGTCCACCGTCCCCACGACCAGCCGCTGTTGCTCCGCCCGGTACGCGGCGGACACCGGCGTGACCGGGTGGCCGTGCGCGCGCAGGGTGTGCCGGGCTCGCAGCTCGCCCGTCGCCGTGTCCAGGGTCTCCACCTCACCGGTGAGATACACGACGTACAGCCTCCGCTCGTCGCCGTCGAGATCGGCGAGCGGCTTGTCGGTGCCGTACACCCAGCGCGCCTCTCCGTCCGGCAGCCGGCGGCTTACGACGTACGTGCCCTCGCGGGCTTCCGCGTAGGTGGCGCCCCGCTCGTACGACCGGCCCGCGTGGACGAGGGTGTGCTTCAGATCGACGGCGGGGCCGTACCAAGGCTGGAGTGCGGACGCCGGGTCCCAGCGCAAGGGGAAGAGGGCGCGCAGGGTGGCGGGGCCGTGGGCGCCTGGAGGATCGATCGCGTGGATCCACGGCGCGTCGTCGTCCGGGCCGGGACCGTCCACGTACAGCAGACGGGCGCTGTGTCTGACGCGCAGCGCCGGGGAGTTGGAGTTGCTGGGGGCGAGGGCGAGGCGTGCCGCCTCCTGGTGCCTGGGGGTGAGCAGCAGCGCGGCGTGTGCGTCGCGCCCTCGCGGGCGCAAGGCGAGCCAGCCTTCGTCCGCGGCGTACGGTTCGGGGGCCGACGGCAGGTCCACGCGGTCCACCGCACCGCCGTCCGCCGTCGATATCCGCCGAACGGTGACCGCACGGTCAACCTGTCGACCCGTCACCTCGTCGCGCCGGTAGCCCCGGTACGTCACCCACGCCGACTCGTCGTCGGGAGACGCCTCGACCCGGACGCTCCCCTCCCCGTCTGTGGGAAGTGTCCACCTCAGCGCGCCCGACGGATCCCAGCATTCGAGATCCGTGTGCCGCCCGGTGGCGAGCACCCGGCCGTCGGCCAGCACCGCCAGGTCCCGCACCTGTGCCCGGCGCCGCCACCGGCCGTCCGTCAGCCGCGCGAGGGTGCCCTCGACACGGGGGTCATAAAGGAGCCCGCTCTCGGCAACCGGATGGCGTGTGTCGTCGGGGTCGACCAGAGCGGCCGGAGCAGACAGCCAGTCGTCCACCGCGACGGCCAGCTCGAAGCCCTTGCGGAAGCCGCCGTCCTTGTCCTCGGGGGAGAGCAGCATCGCGAGTCTGCCGTCCTCCAGCCAGCGCAGGTGGCGCACTTGGCGGCTCTTGCTCAGCAGGTTCGTCACGCGCCCTGTCTCCAGGTGAAGCAGGAGCAGCTGTCCCTGGAAGTCCCACGAGCCGTCGTAGTGGCCGGTACCGATGGCGACGAGCGGCAGCTCGGGGTGGGGCTCGATGGCACATACGGGGTAGCGGGAGGCGACGACGTGGCGCGGACGGTGGGTGCCGGCCTCGTACACGCCGATCCGGTGGCCGAGCCAGTGGCCCGTACCGCGCCACATGACGTGCCCGAGGTCACCGGCCGCGATGACGCAGCTGTGACGCGCGTCGGTCACCGCCCACACGGGCCGGCCGATCTCGGCGAACGGCTGGTCCCCAAGGATCCGGCGGACGGTCAACTCATCCGGCATGACGATCTCCCCCCCAAGGTGGCGCACAGTCTGCCAGGCCCGGCACTTCCCTGCGTTCTTCCGTCCTCGAAGGTGTCGCCGCGGTGGCGGATCCGGGCGGGCAGATTGGTGCGCACGGCGGTGGTGAGCACGCCGGCGGAGGGCTTCTGGGTGAGCAGCCACAGCCGGACGCCGAACCTGGCGTCCTGGCCGGCGATGGCCCGCAGCTCGGCCTCGAAGCGTTCGCTCGAGACTCTGCATGTCCAGATTCAGCTGTCAGCCTGCTGCAGGCGTTCGGCACCGTTCTGTTCGTCAAGCTCGCGAGTGAGGCAAGCGGGCAGGATGCCCGCCAACGTGACGAGGGCGCCTACAGACCCCGGCGCCCCGGGGCCCGGCCAGCACCCACCGCCCAGCGCACCGGTGCGGGGAACGGGCTGCGACCCGTGCAGGTACCCGCTGGTTCTGGGCGACCGGGCGGGAGTCACAGATCTTCGGCGTCCCGAACGTCAATATCGCAGTCCAGGTCGGGAAACACCTTGAGCTGTTCCACTACCGCTTCCCGGACGTCACCGGCCAGCGACACCGATACCCCGGCGGGGACGTCGGGATTATCCGAGCGGTTGGCGGATGCCACGATCGCATCCGGGTCCAAGTCCTCCAGAGCGTGCAGAACCTCGTCGAGGCGGTCGTTCAGGACAGTCGTCGACACATAGGTACGGACAGTCATGGCTACCTCCCTTGCGGTACCCCACGCTCCACGGTCGTCCGGCCAGAGCTTCTGCGCCACTCCGTGACGCACCCGCGCCCGGCCGCCTGGACCGGCACGCGGAGGGGCCGACGGCGCCGACGCCGGCCCTGGTGTTTGTCGCGTCAGTTCTGCCCGCGTGGGGCGTGACCTGCGGGATTCTGGTTCTCGGTGTCCTGGGTGAGACCGCCGCCCGTGCAAGTGGGCTGCTGGCCGCCTGGCTGCTGGCCGCCATTGTTGGTGCACTCGGTGTCCACCGGCTGAATCTTGGCGTCGGCGATACTTGCCCCGCCGACGCTCAGCGCACAGGCCGCGACACCGGCGCCGATGGCGGTGACCAGCCTATTCATCCTGAACCTGCTCGACATTTCGCTCAGCCTCTCCTTCTCACGGCTGCTGCGGCAGAGTTTCTCCGACTGTCGCCTGTCACCGATTCACGCTTGTCGCCTCCTCGACACAGGTCAAGACAGAAAGCGCATAACTATATAAAAAGACGTAATGGCCGTGAAAGAACCACCGCAGCAGGTGGGGGGACGGCACCACCAGTTCCAGGGCGAGGCGACCGCGCGGCGTTGCTTGGCCCGTCCACCTTCCTCCCGCGATCCCACCCTTGCGTCGAACGCGTGACCTTGGCCGCGGTCCGCACCGACTGCGAATCAACGGTTGCCGCGCAGGCTCTGATCTGCCAGCGGCGTGCGAAGGCATACAGCCGTATCAGGCATCGTTTGCCCTGTAACCGCCTGGCGCGTCAGCTCGTGCTGAGTGGTGCGCTCTCATCAGCGTCGAGCTGGTGGTCCGCCCAGATGTAGCTTTCGGGAAGCAGGTCGGTGACGGGCACCGCTCGGAGGCCGTCGGTTGTCCCGACGATGACCTTGAGTGCTGGGAAGTAGTCAAGAAGGACCTGGCGGCAGCGGCCACATGGGGGAACGACGCCTCGGTCGC
Organism: Streptomyces sp. NPDC006458; assembly: GCF_040612135.1. NCBI lineage: Bacteria > Bacillati > Actinomycetota > Actinomycetes > Kitasatosporales > Streptomycetaceae > Streptomyces > Streptomyces sp. NPDC006458. The sequence continues at coordinate 34,261 of NZ_JBEXPR010000035.1, forward strand.
GGTCACCCACGGCGACGATGGTGTCCAGGTCATAGGCGCCCTGGGCGGCAGCGGTGCCGATCAGGACCAGTTCCGCGCAGGCGCCTCCGGTGAAGTGATAGGCGTTCACCGCGGTGACGATCCGGCCGTCTCGGGCGCGGGCCGCAGCCGCCATGGTGTGGTTGTCGCCCCGGCAACGTGTGGCCGCGACGTGTGCCGCTGCCCGGATCAGTTCGTGGTCGACACGGTCGGTCTGTGTGGTCATCTTCTCTGCCTTCATGCGGTGTCAGGCGGCGTTGGCCCTGTCGACGACGGAGCGTAGGCGCTGGTGGCGGATCATGCTGCCCTGCTCCTTTGTGGCCGGCGTGGTCGGTACCGTCGAGAGTGAGGTAGCGAGTGGCACCCGGCCTGACTCTTATTGATCACGGCACCTGCCTCGAACGCGAGGTCCCCTTCCAGGGAGGCGACCAGCATTTCCTGACACGGGCATATGCCACACGCCGGACTGCGTCGGACGAGGCCGGAAGCGTGAGGCGGCGGACCACACCGGCCGCGCGAACCCAGTAGCTGCGGGCCGCCGAGCTGGACGTAGAGGGCTGTGACCAGGGCATTTCGATTGGCGTCCGTGGCCTTCACCACCGCTGGCCGAGGCTGCCTCTCACCGAGCCGTCGCACAGGGTCTCGACCTGGCCGTCGCCCGCGCCGCAGACGCAGTCCCGAGCACGGTGCGCGGGCCACTGCCGTCTCGCTGGGGTGCGGGGCCTGGAGGCGGAGGTGGGAACTGAAGCGGATCCCTTGGAGTGGGCACCCTGGCTGGGCGCGCCGGTCCTCAAGGACAACGGTGCGGACGTGCCTGCCGTCCGGGGCGGGAGCGGCCCGGACGGCAGGCCGAGGAGCTGGCCCGGCTGCGGGCCGAGAACGCCAGGCTTGTGAAGGCCGCGAAGGAGTGGCCGCTGGAGTGCGAGATCCTGCGCCGGGCAGCCGCCTATTTCGCCCGGGAGGTGAAGTGAGGACCCGGCCGACCCCTTTGGCCCGGTGTACCGCCACACCCCGCAGACGGCGCTGATCGGTGCCCGGCTGCTGGACTGGGAACCCGAAGCGCTGGGTGGAAGGCGATCCTGGTTGCGTCCGCGAAGGCTGGGGGGAAGCCTGGGGCCACGAGGGAGTCGCGAAGGTGCCCGGTCTTGTGATCGAAAGGGTCTGCCGTGGACTGTTACGAATGTGCTCAGCAAGGTCGTGAACGGGTCGCGGTCGCCGTGTGCCGGGTATGCGGAGCGGCCGTGTGCGCCGACCATGTGCGCACCGAGGGCAAAGTACTGCGTGGCCCCGCGAGTCTGGGCAAGGTGACACATGACCGAGCGGCCCGCCAGCTGACCTGCCCGGTGTGCCGAGCGGCCGAGGTGTCGCCGTAGCCGGGGTAGGTCTCGGCTCCCTTGTCGTCCCCGGCGCTCCCCGGGCCTCCACGCCCGCGTCGCGGCGAGGCGGCCGGGGCGCGGCGACGCGCCATGATCGGCCGGCGGGTACGTGATCACTGTGCGCCGGTGAAGCTCCACGCGTCGATGTCGCGGTAGCGGATCGGGCCCGGGCCGCGACCGTAGTTGCTGCCGACCAGGTGAAGGCGTTCGGCGTGCCAGGGGCGGCCGGTGAACGCGGCGAGCCCGGTGGCGACTTCCAGCACGCTGGAGGGATCGTCGCGGCGGGCCCGGGCCAGTGTCAGGTGCGGCCGCAACGGGCGTTCGTCCAAGGCCACCCCGCACTCCCCGACCAGCTCGCGGACCTCGGTGGCGAGCGTGTGGAGCCCGGCCAGGTCCCCGTCGATCCCGGTCCACAGCACCCGCTCGTCGAAGTGGCCGCTGCCGCGCAGCGCCAGCGCCACGGGGCAGCGCCGCGCCGCGAGGTCCGCGAGCGGCTGCCCCAGGAGCGGTACGACCCGCACCGGGAGCTCGCCGAGGAACGCCAGGGTGATGTGCCAGTCCTCGACGCGGTTCCACCGCATCCGCGGGTACGCGTCGTAGGCGGGCCGCAGCTCCCGCTCCAGCTCCTCCTTGGCGTCGTCGGGCGGGGCCAGCGCTATGAACACGCGGACGGTGGATGCATCGGACTGTTCGTTCACACAGGACTTCGTACACCACCGCGCGAGCCCGGACCGAATCCGGGTCCGTACGTGCTGAGCGGCATCGTCACCGTTGGCGGCTGTTCGCGTCCCGCGCCCGCGGTGGCGCCTCTGCAGAGACGGCAGTTGGTGCGGGAGGCGAGGAAGTGCGGTTCGTGTGGCGGATCTTGCTGCCGTCCGGGCGCTGGAGGCGCGACAGGATCATCGGGCGCGGTGGCGGTCGTCGGGGCGGATGGCGCGCACTGCTGGCGCGAGTTGCGGAGCGTTTCACCGGTGGGGGCCTGTGCGACGCCTCAGGCACGCGTCGCGCGGGTGCGGCTGGCCACGGATGCCCACGGCTCTGGGGAACCGGTGGTTCCGTCGGCACCGATCTCGCGGAGGTCTCTCCGACTCGAACACGGGCGGCCTGTCCAGCCATGTGTTGCGTTCGGTAGCGGATGGAGGGTGGGGCTCAGCGCTCTGCGCCCGCCGTGTCGCCGGATGAATCGGCTGGTGGCGGTTCGAGCGGCCTGCGGAGGGTGGCCATGCGGGTGGTGGAGGCGGGATGGTCGGCGGCGAGTGGGGCAGCGAGGCGCAGCTGAGAGGCAAGCTCAGCGTTCGGCTCCTGGGCTGTGGCGACCAGGGTGTGTGCCTGTCGGCTCGTCGCCGAGGAGCACCTGGCGCTCTTCGCGGTGCATGTGATGGGGAGGGCTGCCTCCGCTCCCGGCGCTCGGCAAGGCCGAACCGGCGGCCGCGGCAGGCCCGCGTGGTCCGGCTCGCACCTCATCAGCGGTTCCGCCACAGCTTCCGGGCTCTCCGATGCTGGGGTCGTCAGCCGGTTGATCACGGTGACGAGGGGGAGGATGCGGTGTCGCGAGAGGACGACAGGAATCGTCGACCGGTGGCGTTTCGGTTTCAGTCCGGACGCTGCGGCAGCCGAGTCCTGAATGATTTCGGCACTCGTCCGGCCCCCGTGTGGATGCGAACAGCCCGGCGGTCGCCAACCATGAAACGAAAGACGCCCGTGAGGAGAGTCCGAATGCCATTGCCGCTGATGGAGGGCAGGTACAAGGTCGTCAGGACCGATCTTGGTGGAGCCTCAGAGCGATGGGCCTGAGCAATCCGCGATTCTCCGGCGACCCCGTGCTGGAGGCGTGCGCAGTTGACTCCCACGTCATGGGGCCGGGGGAGAAGGGGTTGGCAGTGCGGCGCGTTCAATGGGCACTGCTGGACCTTCAGTTCGATCTGCCGATGTTCGGTGCAGACGGTGACTTCGGCGACGAAACGGCCGGGGCCGTCAGCGCATACAAGGAGTCCCGCGGTATCTCGCCCAGCGACGGCAAGGTCGGCCCGAAGACGATAGGCCGGCTCGACACCGAACCCCTGCCGAGCCTCGACGACCTGCAGATGCACTACTCGGACCGGCGCTCGTTCTACAGCAACCGCGCACTCGCGAAGGCCCGCGACGGCGAGCATGCCGAGTGGCTGCCGGAGGCGGGGTGGGCCGCAAACCGAGCACGGGTCGTCGACCTGTACGGCTACTACCGCGACCTGTCCCAGACAGCACCGACGGAATTTCTCTGGGCCGGTCTCGGGCGCATGGCAGGAGGCGCGGTCGTCGGCGGGCTGGACAGCGACCCCGCCTTCATCGAGCAGTCCATCATGGTGCGGATCGGCCGGGACATCTTCTTCGACCTTGCCTGGCTGCACGAGGCCTTCCTGGACCATCCGAGCGAGGCCATCAAGCTTGGCCATCTGCACGACCGGTTCAATGAATACACGACCTACGCGACCGGCCTGCCGACCTTCGCCCCCGGGTTTCCCACCCGCTCCTACGGAGCGGCCTGGAACAAGATCACCACAGGGCTGATTGCCGAAGGCAACCGGGATCTACTCGAAAATGAGCAGAAGTCGATCATTCCGCCGCACTACGAGGTGCTGCGTACATTCGTGTTCTCCGGGCTCCCCACGCCGTTCACCAACAACATCCATCCCTACCATCGTGCTTTCCTCCGCGAGGTGCCGACCGGGGACATTCTGAACACTGAGGATCGTTGGCGTTGGATCACCTTCCCGGACGGGATGTACCAGCGCTGGGATGACATTGGTGTCGACGAACGGGCCCGGCTGACCAGCCTGCCCATGGACGATCTGATCGCCGGCCGGTTCGGCCAGGCCGGACGGCCCGAGCTGCTGCCCCCGGGTGGTCCGTAGACCATTCGGTGACGCTCATGAAGATCGCCTCCGATGCAACACGGTGACCGGACGGATGCAGCCGGGCGCCGATTGCCTGGTGGCTCGCCGTCCGTGACTGGGCATCGTGCTCGCAGCAAACGGAGCCGGAACTGCATCTGCGGTTCATGGAGACCGCCCGCACGCCCGGCTTGCGCGACGCCATGGCGATGACCCGGTTCAACCTGCTGGGCCACTTTGTCGCGCTGTTCGGCACACGGCCGGACCAACTGCGGGCAGAGCCGACTGGGACGAGGGACGCAGCCTGCTGCTGGAGGCGGGCCCGCCGCATCCCGATCCGCCGCGCCAAGGCCCTGTCCAACGCCCTGTTCAACACGGAAGCGACGCTGTTCCACTGCGAGTTGACCGACCAGCCTCCCCGCCGCCGTTCCCCGGGCCGGGCCGACGACAGCGAAGGGGCAATGCGTCGCCGCGAGTCATCGGCGGCGAGATCCGCAGGCAGTGCGGAGGATCTTGTAGTTCTCGGGCATCGGGACGGGGACGTTCGGGGCCCGCTGGAGATCGGCACGGGCTGGGGGAAGGGCGTCTGCTGAGCGCCCTTCGAAGGCGTGCGGAGCCGTACAACCAACTGGAGCCGTGACATGTCCCCTTTTCCAGAAGCAGGTTGGGGAAGGACGCACACATGCGCAGATGGAGTGGGGCCGCGCTGGTGGCCGTCGGACTGATCGCGGGGACGCTGGCGCCGGCCGGCCCCGCAGCCTCCGTGCACGGAGCCGTGCCGGGCGACTTCAACGGTGACGGCTACCGCGACGCGGTGCTGCCGATACCGAGCGCGAAGGTCGGTAACAACGTGCGTGGAGGTGCCGTTGTCGTCCTGTACGGCTCCGCCAACGGGGTGTCGGCCGGCAGTCGGCGTCAGGTCATCACCGAGGACTCGCCCGGTGTTCCGGCGCAGATCGCCGAGTCGTCCGGCTTCGGCCAGTCCACCGCCACGGCCGACCTGAACCGCGACGGATTCGCCGACCTGGTCATCGGTGCCCCCAGGGGCGGCACGACCGTCACCGTCATGTGGGGCAGCGGGAACGGCCTGCGCAAGGGCACCCTGCTGCCCAAACCGACGCCCTACAACAGCCTCTACGGCGCGGACGTGGCGGCCGTCAGCGCGGGACCGGGCGCGAGGGCCCAGGTCCTGGTCGGCGGAGAGGGCGGGACCGTCCTCTTCAAGGGTCCCTTCAGCAGTTCCGGCACCTACAGCTCGGTCATGCAGGGTCCGGGCGAGCGGGGACCCCTGACCGGCTCGGTGGCGCTCGGTGACTTCAACCGCGACGGCATGCCCGACCAGGTCGACTTCGGCTGGCGGCAGCGCGACCTGACCGGCAGCCCGGTCCGGGTGAACCAGACCGGCGCCCCCACCGGGACGGTGCTGCAGAAGGGCAACGGGTTCATCGCCGCCACCGGTGACGTCAACGGCGACGGCTACAGCGACCTGGTGGTCGGCGACCCGCTGACGCCCTGGACCCCGGGCGTCGACGGCGAGCTGGGCGGCCGTGTGCTGGTGTGGCGCGGCTCGGCGGGAGGTATCGCCACCGACGCGGCCCCCGAGGTGATCAGCCAGGACACCGAGGGGGTGCCCGGCACGAGCGAGAAGGGCGACACGTTCGGTGCCGGCTTGGCGGTGGCCGACCTCAACCGCGACGGCGCCGCCGAGATCATCGTCGGAGCGCCGTACGAGGCCGTCGGCGAGGTCCTCCGGACCGGCATGGTCACCGTGATCCCGGGCCGTCGTATCGGCCCGCTCGGTGCGGGCGGCTACTCCTTCCACCAGGACACCCCTGGTGTCCCCAGCGTCAACGAGACCACGGACTGCTTCGGCACCACGGTGTCCGCCGAGGACGTGAACGGGGACCTCAGGCCAGAGCTGTTCATCGGCGCGGCCTGCGAGAACCACTACAACGGCGCGGTGTTCATGCTGCGGGGCGGTGCGTCCCGCCCGACCGGCACCGGCAGCAGGGGCTTCACGCTGGACTCGCTCGGCATGCCGCAGTCGTACGAGGGCTGGCTGGGCGGCTTCGGGCTCTTCTGGATCACCTGACCCGGAGCGGGCGGACGTAAGGGGGCCGGTGTCGAGAACACCGGCCCCCGCGTGTCGCGGTCCCTACTGCGACTGGCACGCCCTTGATCAGCCGGCCCGGGGAGCCCGAGTCCGCTCCCGGCACCAGTGTTCGGACGGGCAAGAGGTGGGAGAGTCCCCGCGCCGTACTGATGACGCCACGATGACGGCGCGCTCCTATTCTCACTCATGTGACGTACGCGCCGGAGGAAGGTCCATGCCCCTGTTCTCGAATACCACAGCCCGGCACTCGCATCGCAGGAAGTAAGAAGGGGCCCGCTGCCTGGTTCGATGCCGTCGGCACCCCTGTCTCCGTCGCGTCCCCGATCATGTGTGCTGCGAAGAGGGAAGGATCTCGGGATGCCCAGTTCATGGATGCCCCAAGCCCTCAAGACGGACATCGGTGACCACGCGCCGTGTGACCCCGAATTTCCGGCAAGGGCGATAGCGCACATCACGGGGGACAGGAAAGCCACCGCCGAAGCTCCCCTGGATCTGGTTCCGTTCGCCGACCTCAAGAGCTTCTTCACCGGCAGTGGCAGCGGCAAGGCGCCGCACATCCTCTGGGATCCCTTCACCGGAGCGTTCGCCCAGTTCTTCCCTGCCACCTCCCGTAGCAAAGCGGTGTTCGACGCGACCGGTGGTACTCGTACCAACCGGGCCGGCAAGGTCGTCATCCAGGTCGAGTCCTTGTTCTTCCCGCACTGCCGCGTGAACGGCAAGGTGTTCGCGAGGCTGGTCGACACTCCTTGTACGGGCTGGGACGCTCTCAACGCATGGATCAGCTCGTGGGACGTACCGGACGTCTGGCCCATGGGCCGCCCGACCTCCCTGTCCCGCAACTCGTGTCCGGCCGACAAGTGGAGGGCGCAAGGGGGGTGGTACGCCCATGCGCATGTCCCGGAGAACGATCACGTCGACCCCGGTTCCTGGCCGGCGTTCGCGTCCCGGCCGACTGAACCGCCCCCTGCCGAGCCGCGGTTCGAGCCGTTCCCCGGTGCGTCGTTCTTCCAGATGGGACGCAGGTCGCCCATCATCGCGGCGATGCACGCTCGGCTCGTCACAGAAAACTGCGACCGCTACACGGCCAGCGCCCCTGTCGATGTGTGGGGAGCGGGCGATGTGAGGTCGTACAGCCTCTGGCAGCAGAAGCTGGGGTTCGAAGGAAGCGCTGCCGACGGCATCCCCGGCCAGTTCAGCTGGGACAGGCTCGAAGTCCCCAACGTCTGAGGTTCTTCCGAACAAAGGTCGGCCACAACGGATTCGACCAGAGCTTCGGCGCATTCCTCGTGCCGCGTGCCCGCGATTCGACTAGGAGTGAAGCAGAAGACTTTCACATTGAAGGTCAGAAGGATCCGAGGGAGCCATGTCCTCTCGTATTGAGCGCCATGCCCCAACTGATGCCTCGTCGTTGCGGACACCACACGTGATGCGTTCGGCGACGCTGACGCTGTTCGTTTTCGCTGTCCTGTTCGCCGTGGTCCGTTCTGTCGGAGGCAATAATTCCGCGTGGCAGGCAACCGGATGGCTGAGAGTCATTCAATTGCCTGCCGAGCTTTTCATGCAGTTTGTCGAGGGTGTCGCCCGTTTGGTGAAGGCCGGCAGCGACGGGGCCTCGTTCACCGCCAGGCTTGGTTGCCTGCTGTTGCTTATCGTGCTGTTCGTCGCGCTTCGGCGCTGGATGCTGATGTACTACGCGTACAAGCCCGGTGCTGTGGACGTGAAGAGACTCGTTGCCTCCGCGCCGGATGCCGAACCAAATCTGGAGGGTCTTACGGCGCAGTTCCGCAAGCAGTTGTCCGAGACGAATCTCTACCCGCCGACGGCGCTGCCGGCGGAGGCGCCGGCGGACAACTTCCTTGACCTCCTGGGGGACGTTGACCTTGAACCCAGGAAAGTGTGGACGAGTCTACTGCGACTCTTCAGCCGCCTGCGGCCGAAGATCGCCTATACGGTTCGCGGAGTCCTCCGCACGCGGGAGCAGGAGCCCCGTTTCGGCATCACCGTCACTGTCACTTCTTATGCCATCCGAGGTAGCCGAACGGAAGCGATCTGGGGTACCACGTGGGACGAGGCGGTTCAGGACGCGGGATACTGGGTGATGGCGTCCCTCGTGCCCGTTACCCGGGCCAGTCGACGACCACCCTGGCAGCAGTGGCGCGGACGGGATCTGCCACCGAAGCTCTTCGCGGCGTATCAGCAGGCCCGGGAGCTGAGCTCGGACCGGAAATTCGATGATGCTCTGGACCGCTACTACGAGGCGCTGCGGATCGACCCGACAAACCTCTATCTGCGCACACAGATCGCCGGGATTCAGGAGCAGCTCTGGCTGCATCTCGATGCCCTGGAGACCTACTACGGGGCCGTAATTCTGGACGGGCAGACCAGCACGGAGCGCAACGCCCGTATGGGCATGGGTTCCTGGGATCCGCGCCGGATCTTCCGACGGCGATACCGGTGGTGGCGCAGTGGCTTGCTGGAGGCGCGATTCCGTTACGCCGTTGTCCTGGGGGTGGCGGAGCGGACTGCCAATCAGTGGTGCAGACCGGAAGCAGGCCGGTACCCGCGACGAGAGCACGCCCGAATGGAGATCCGGAAGGCTCTCGTCCCTGCCCTCGCCAGCCGTCACTGGCGAATCCTCATGGGGCTGACACCTCCTGGTGAGACCCGTCCCCTCTGGTGGGTGCGGGAGAACGACGCCAAGTTGTGGCTCGAGAAGCGACTCGGGGAGGAGGAACGCCGAGAGGAGATCGTCAAGGTGATTTTCCTGCTCGCTTGCAGGGAGGAGATGAGGCAGCTCGCCGACGACTACCCCCGTATGCTCCGGATTCTCTTCCAGCTTCGGCACCCCTTCTCTCACGCTCATGGGACACTCACCCGCACTTCCCTGCGACTCGATCGGGATGTGTGGGCGCCGCTGAGACTGGCCCAGGTGGAGGACCAAGGTGGTTACGCGTTCCAGGGATTGGAGAACTCATTGCGATGGGGTTCTCTGTCGGCCGAGAAGCTCCAGCGAGGGGTGAAGAAGGCAAGGGGTTGGCTACGGATGCCTCGCCAGTGGCTGTCGCCCGAGTGGAGCCTCTGGCAGGACAGTTATAACGCCGCATGTGTGTACGCGGTGGGGATGAACCGCTTCGCCGAGGGGGACGCCGAGCACGGCGCCCTCGCCGACCTGGCTGTGGAGGAACTGGAGAACGCGACACATGCCGATTCGAGCGGCTTCCATCATCCCCTCATGCGATCGTGGCTGCTCGCCGAGGACCCGGATCTCGAGGAACTACGCCAGACGGACCACTTCATCCGTTTCGAGCGTGAGACCTACCCCCATGCCTCACCGGACCGCCATCGGCCGAGGAGGCCTGTGTGGCCGGAAATGACCGTGTACGACCAGCATTTGCTGAGCGGATGCGCTGAAGTGATGGAGCACACCTGGCGTCTAAGGGGCAAACAGCTCCCGGTCGAATCCCACTTGCTGGCGCAGTGGTTCTCCGGCGACGCTGAATTGTGGCGATGTGTCCACCGCATCGCCGAGAATGAGGGTCGCCACTGGCGTGATCGTGAGAAACTTCTCCAGCACGTCAGGGAGATCGCCGACATCACGCTGCTGGTCAAGTGCGGGCTTCCGGCCAGGCTGCCGGAGATGGACGACCTCTTGGACAACGCCACATGGCTGAATGTCAACGATGCGCGGAAACATGTCGAGGCGTCCGAGCAGGAGATCAAGAGGCGCCTTGAGTCCATGAAGTCTGTCGTGTCCGAGAGGCTGAACGGTTCAGGGAACCCCAATTCCCCTATCGTCCTCAGCACTCAGTGGCTGACCTCTGTGCGGCGGAATGGCGCATCGGCGGTTTTCGTTACTCAGGCTGCTGTCAGGCAGGTGTGCAGGGACTATGAGATCGCCTGGCGTGCGCTGCGTGATCAGGTCGATCCCGACGAGGACGGCGCGGCCCTGCGAACGGCCATGAGTCGCTTCCACGAGCCAAACGACAGGTGGTGGCGTGCTCTTGCCGTCATCAGAAATGGCGGTGCGTACAACTTCCGGCGAGTCAGCTGATCAAGTCTGGTCAGTCCCATTGGACTGACGCGCAGCAGCTGAACCCAGCTGACTGCTGACTCCGGCTCGTCAGGGTGACTCTGGAACCCGGAGGGTCCAGGCCGGTGCCGACTATGAAGCCGCCGAGGGTGCATGGCCGGTACTGAAGGCGCTTGAGCGGTTGCGTACGAGGCCCACCGTCAACCCTTCACGCTCGGCGATCAGCTCACGCATGACATGGGAGACGTGAGTGTCCAGCCGGTCCCGCAACGGCACGTCCGGCGCCTTGACGAGTTGGTGAGGCCGTCGGTCAGCGCGATGAAGCCACGCTCGCGCATGCTGCGGCGCCTGCCCTTGCCTGCGGGGTGGGTGCGCGATCGGTGGCACAGCCAGGTGCGGGAGCCTGGCCGCATTGCGATCGGCGCGGCAACTGACAGGCGCCCCGAGCGGCGGCCGCTGACGGCCACGACCGGGGTGTGGGCGTGCCTGCTCCAGGTTTGTCCCCTGGGACGGCACGATCTTGTGCAGGAGTGATCGGCCGGCCACCGTTCAGGGTCGGGCCCGAGGTGATCAGGTTGGTGCGGTGTAGCCGTGGTGCGCACCGGCCGATGGCAGAGGCCCGCCATGCTCGGCCAGGTGGATCGTCAGCATTTCGCCGAGCTTGGACTGCGCGTAGGCGCGTCCCGGTGTGGGCGGCCGGGACAGCCGCCGTGTTCTGCCCGCCGGCGCTGCGGGCGTACCGGGCGAAGGCCTGAGCAGGCCGTTGTCCTGCCGGAGTCGCGCTTGCGTAGCCTCGGCCCTGTTGTCCGCGGTCGCGCGGGCAGCGGCCACGACCGGGCGGCCGTTGGGGTCGGCGGTGACCTGCATGTTTGCGGAGAACGGGTAGCTGCGGCCGTGTCCTGCGAGAACTCGTCGTCCCCGCCCGTGCGGTCACCTCGCTGACGAGTACGACCGGGACGTGGACCACGACCTCGGCGTCAGGGCACGTGTCAGGCCGTCGGACCGGGCCGGGTCAGACGGATCTTGGACTGCTTGTGCGGGAGCTCCTCCCAGTCCTCCATCAAGCGTGCCGTGAAGCCGTGGCGCTCCGCCAGGGCCGTCAGTGTCTCCGTGCGGTAGTAGAAGTCCTCCCGCAGTACATGGTGTTCCCTGCCCTCCGTGCGGTCGAAGGTGAAGTCGAAGAAGGCCCCCGGCGCCATCACCCGGCCCACGTGTGCCAGGCACTCGTCGATCACTTCGATCGGTGAGTGCGAGAAGACGCTGTGCGCGTGCACCACCGTGAAGTACGAGGCCGGTAGTGCCTCCAGGCGCAGATCTCGGACCAGGATCAACCGCGGGAGTCTGTCCTGCAGGCCGCGTTCGGCCAGGGTGTCGGCTGCCGCGAGGAGGATGTCCGGGGAGATGTCGAGGCCGTGATAGTGACCGGGTTCGAGATGCTCGATGAAACGCCAGCCCGCCCGCAGATTGCCGCAGCCGATCTCCAGCATCCGGTCCTGAGGGGTCAGCCCGTGCCGTACGAGGTAGTCGAACTGCATCTGTCCGAGCGCCAGCCAGCGCTCCCGCGTGGCGCTCCCGACCGCGCCTGTCGTGCTCTTCGCGGTGTCGGCCTTCATCACGCCGCGGTAGTACGCCGTATGGCCGCGAGTCGTCAGCCGCAGCCGCCAGTCGCGGGCGAGGCGGCGCAGATACGGCCAGATGCGGTCGGGGTGACTTCTCGCGTACCGGAGCTTGTGGACGAGGCGGGCGCGGTTCACCCGGACGCGTCGCGCCGCGTCGGTCCGGTTTCGCACAGGACCACCCGCGCTGCCGGTTGTCGAGGTCATCGGTGGGCCTCCGTCGTCGACGAGCCGACGGGCGTCGCCGGAACACAGGCGATCCGACCCGCGCGCTTCGGGGTAATTTATGGTGACTAAAGGAGTATGCCCCTACCGGAGGTGCAATGATGCGCGCCGCGGCAGCGACCGTCTCTCTGGCTGTCGGCGTGGCGCTCATCGTCGCGGCTTGTGACCAGGGCGGGTCGGAGTCGTCGAACGCCCACTGCCCGGTCTCGGGACATCACGGGGAGTTTCACCTGTCACCAGAGACGGCGGATGCCCTCACGGTCAAGACGACCCTGCCCGCCCCCGCCTGGTGGAACGGCGACACACCGGACTCCGTCAAGAGTGGCTACGAGTACTGCATGGCCGCCAACATCGCCTACCGGTCCGGACTCGACCGGGTGAAGGTGAAGAACGCACCCTTCCCGGAGGTTGTGTCCGGCCGGACCAAGGACTTCGACCTGGCGCTGGCGCAGATCACGATCACCCCGGAACGGAGCAAGGTCGCCGAGTTCTCCCCGCCCTACCTCTCCTCGACCCTGGGAGTGCTGATCAGGGACGGCGAGAAGATCGGCCAGGACAACATCCGTGACGTGCGCATCGGAGTGGCCGAGGGCACCACGGGCGAGGAGTTCGTCGAGGACCGCATCAAGCAGCTCAAGCCCGTCACCGTCTTCCCCAACGACCTTGAGATGGTCACGGCGCTGGAGGAGGGCCGGATCGACGCGGTCGTCCACGACACGACGATTCTGCTGGCGTATCCCCAGAAGCGGGAGGGCAGGGTGCGCCTGGTGGGTCAGTACAGGACCGACCAGGGTTACGGCGCCCTGTACCCGAAGGGGTCACCCGACAGGGACGAGCTGGACCGGATCATCAGGCAGCTGATCGACGACGGGACGCTCGCCAAACTGTCGGCCGTCTATCTCGGGGCCGCTTTCGGCCAGGATCCGGCCAAGATCCCGTACTTCACGGTCGACGACGGCTCCTGAACGCTCCGGGCGTGCGCACACCCAGGGGTGGGCGGCGGTCCGGTTTCCGCCCCGCTTCACAGGTCCGCCATCGGGAGACCGCTCAGGTCGCCGACGGCTCCGGCGTCGAGCGCCTGCTCAGCCCAGATGATCTTGCCTCGGTCGGTGTACCGGGTCCCCCAGCGGCGGGACAGCTGCGCGACGAGAAACAGCCCGCGGCCCCCCTCGTCGGTGAGGGTCGCGCGGCGCAGGTGCGGGGAGGTGCTGATGCCGTCGCCGACCTCGCAGATCAGGCTGTCGCGGTCGCGCAGCAGTCGCAGACTGATCGGGCTCGCCCCGTACCGGATGGCGTTCGTCACCAGTTCGCTGAGGATCAGCTCGGTCGTGAAGGTGGCCTCGCCGAGCCCCCAGGCTTCCAGCCCGCGGGTGGCCTCGGCGCGGATCCGGGAGACGGCCGCGAGGTCGTCGGGCACCTCCCACTCTGCGACCTGCTCCGGGTCGAGCAGCCGGGTGCGTGCGACGAGCAGGGCGACATCGTCACTCGACCTGGTGCGCAGCATCGCGTCGAGCACCGCCCGGCAGGTGTCGTCCGGGGTGGTGCCGTCCGCGTGGACGAGTGCCTCCCTCAGCATGCCGAGCCCGACGTCGATGTCACGGCCTCGGGCCTCGACGAGGCCGTCGGTGTAGAGGACCAGCCGGCTGTCGGCGGCCAGCCGGAGTTCGGCCGTCTCGACCGGCAGCCCCGCTCCCACGCCGAGTGGCGGGGCGACGGGGACGTCGGGGAAGGTCACGGAGCCGTCGGGTGAGACCAGCACCGGACCGGGATGACCGGCGCGGGCGAGAACACACCGCCCGGAGACCGGATCGTAGACCGCATACAGGCAGGTGGCACCGGTGACGGCCTCGGTCTCGCCCTCGGCTGCCGCGTCCTGGTCGATCCGGGTGATCAGGTCGTCCAGGTGCATGAGAAGCTCGTCCGGAGGCAGGTCCAGGGCGGCGAAGTTGTGCACGGCGGTCCTCAGGCGGCCCATCGTCGCGGCGGCGTGCAGACCGTGTCCGACGACGTCGCCGACCACCAGGGCCACCCGGGCCCCCGGCAGCGGGATGACGTCGTACCAGTCGCCGCCCACCCCCGCCTGGGCGGGCAGGTACCGGTGCCCGACCTCCAAGGCAGACAGCTCGGGAAGTGTGCCGGGAAGCAGGCTGCGCTGGAGGGTGACGGCTGTGGTGTGCTCGCGGGTGTAGCGGCGCGCGTTGTCGATGCACACCGCCGCACGAGTGGCGAGTTCCTCGGCGGGGGACAGGTCGTCCGACTCGAAGGGGTTCTGCTCCGAACGCCAGAACTCCACGACCCCCAGCAGCTGGCCTCGGGCCTGGAGGGGCACCGAGATCATGGAGTGGATACCGTATTCGATGACCTTCTGGGTCTGCTCCGGGTCCTGTGCCCGCCATTCGTCGGCCATGGCGAGGTGCGCCACCAGGACCGGCCGGCCGGTGGTCATACCGATGACCACGGGGTTGTCGGGCGCGTAGCGCATCAGCTTCCCGACGGGGTGAAGGGGTTTCCTCCCTGATGCCCGCGGCCGCGATGCGGCGCATGTCCATATGCGCCGCCGGGTTCACCGCCGAGCAGCACGGGCTCCACCAGCTCGATGGTGGCGAAGTCGGCGAAGCGCGGGACCGCCACCTCGGTCAGCTCCTCGGCGGTGCGCTTCATGTCGAGGGTGGTACCGATTCGCGTGCTGGCCTCGTAGAGCAGTTGCAGGCGCCCGCCCGCCACGTCCGCTCGGCCCGCGAGGGCGCGCAGCTCCGTGGTGTCCCGCAGGGTGGCCACGCTGCCCTCCTTCGGGCCCACCGCCCGCACGTTGACCGCGAGCAGGATGTCCCCGGCCAGGAAGACCTTGTCCGTGGCCGCCCGGCCCGATCCCAGCAGTCCGGCCAGGGCCGGGCTCAGCCCGAGTCCGGTGATCGGCCTGCCCTCGGCCTCCGGCGGCAGTGCGAGCAGGCGGCGCGCCTCGTCGTTGACCAGCAGCAGCCTTCCGTCGCCGTCCAGAATGATCACGCCTTCACGGACCGCGTGCAGCACCGCGTCGTGGTGCTCGTACATGCGGGTCATCTCCACCGGCCCCAGGCCCCGGGTCTGGCGCCGCAAGCGCCCGCTGACCAGCGCCGACCCGCCTGCGGCCAGCAGCAGCGCGACACCGCCGGCGGCGAAGATCACCGGCAGCTGGTCCTGCACCACGCTGGTCACCTTGTCCACCGTGACCCCCACGGTGACGAGACCGACCGCGGTCCCCTTCTCGTCGACGACGGCCACTGTCGAGTCGACCGCCTTTCCCAGACTGCTGTCGAACGTGGTCTGGTGGGGCTCGCCTTCGAGCGCCTCGCCGTAGGAGGTGGAGACGTGCTTCCCGATCTGGTCCGGGTCCGGGTGGGTCCACCGGAAGCCGTAGGGGCTCAACGCCACGACGTAGTCGACGCCGGTCTTCTTGCGCACCGCCTCGGCATGTGGCTGGAGTGCCGCCGTCGGGTCATCGCCCTTCATCGCCTCCGCGGTGCCCGGGGCGTTCGCGAACGACTCGGCCGCCACCAGTGACCGGTCGCCGGCCTCCTGGATCGCGCGGTTGCGGTCCTGGATCACGAGCGCCACCACGGCCGTGGCGATGAGCAGCAGGACGACCACCAGTTGCAGCAGGAAGACCTGACCGGCGACACTGCGTGGCTTCAGCGACGACAGCCCGCGTCGGCCGGCCGAACGGTGGCGGGCCCCCGGGCCGGCTTCCGGCGGCCGGGCCTTCGGCTGCACTCGGTCGTCCCGTCGGCTCACCGGGACATATTGCCCAAGTTTGCCTATTTCCTCAGTTTCAGTGACCGGCCCGGCGGGCGCGGCTCAGGACGGGCCCGCCGGGCCGGTGCCGCGACAGGCGGTGAAGATGAGAAGCGCCCAGCCATGCCGGCCGACCCTGTGATGAGTTCTGGCGCCCATCCCCGTCACACCTATGACGGGACACGGCAAGGCGGAAGGACGACGTGATGAGTGCGGACACGCGGCTGGAGGAGCTGGGCATGAGCGGTCCGGGCAGGCTGGACGAGGTCGACGAGTCGGCGTTCTCAGGGCTGGCCGAACGGCACCGGCGGGAGCTGCACGTGCACTGCTACCGGATGCTCGGGTCGTTCGAGGACGCCGAGGACACCGTGCAGGAGACGTTCCTCCGTGCCTGGCGGCGGCGGGAGACTTTCGAGGGGCGGTCGACATTCCGGGCCTGGCTGTACCGGATCGCCACCAACGCCTGCCTGGACCTGCTCGCCAAGTGCCGCCCGGAACCTGCGACCGGCGGCGAGGTGCTGTGGCTTCAGCCCTACCCCGACGGGCTGCTCGACGAGCTGCCCGCGGGCGAAGCGGACGAGCCGGAGACCGTCGCCGTCGCGCGGGAGACGATCGAGCTCGCCTACCTGGTCGCGGTCCAGCACCTCGCGCCGCGCCCTCGGGCCGTGCTGATCCTGCGGGACGTGCTCGGCTGGCCCGCGAAGGACGTCGCGGGACTCCTCGGGGACTCCGTCAACTCCGTGAACAGCGCGCTGCAGCGGGCCCGCGCCGGGATGCGGGAGCACCTGCCCGCCGAGCGGCAGGACTGGACCGGCGGTGAACAGGACGCCGGGACGCGCGACCTGGTGCGCCGCTACACCGACGCCAGCGTGGCCACGGACGTCCCGGCGCTCGCCTCGATGCTGCGGGACGACGTCCGGTGCTCGATGCCGCCCACGCCGGGCCTGTACGTCGGCCGCGACGCGGTGGTGAACGACTGGGTCGAGAGCGGCTTCGAGGGCATGAAGGGCCTGCGCGGCGTCCTGACCTCCGTGAACCGGCAGCCCGCTGTCGCCTTCTACCTCTGGCGCGAGCGGGAGGGCGCGTACCTGCCGCTGACGATCGACGTCCTGCGCGTCACCGGCGGGGCGATCACCGAGATCGTCACGTTCCACGACGACCGGTTCCCGAGGCTCGGGCTGCCGGAGCGCCTGCCGGCGGACGGCACGGAGTAGCACCCGGTGCGGGGGCTCGTGCTGCGTCGCGGCACGCGTGTCGCGGCGGCGCGGCGCGACACGTTCGGCGTCGTCACCCGCGGGCGGGTGCGGCTGGAGCTGCACGAGGGCGAGCCCGGCCAGGTCCTCGGGACGCGACGCCGGGTTCCGGCTCCGCGGAACCGGCGTCCGCGCCCGGCGGAACGGCGCCGTCGCACGGCGAGGGCGCTCATCGTCACCCCCAGGGCCAGGACCGCCACGTGCCCGTCAACACCCCGTACGCCAGTACCGAACGAAGGAGGAACGGCATGGACAGCATGGATGACACCGGCGCCGTCGCAGGCCCGGCATCGGGCCGGACCAGCCACACCAACCGACCCCGCGGCCTCGTCGGCACCGGCTTCACCGCCACGCTCGCAGCGCTGGCGACCACCACCCTCGCCGCGGCGCTCGCCCAGGCCGTCGGCGTCGACTTCGAGGTCCCCGATGGTGGCGAGGCGATCCCGCTGTCCGGATTCGCCGTGGTGACCGGCTCCTTCTCCGTCGTGGGCATCGTCATCGCCGTCGCACTTCGCCGCCGGAGCGCTCGCCCCGCCGAGCGATTCGTGTGGACGGCAGTGTCGCTGACCGCGATCTCGTTCGTCCCGCCCTTCCTCTCCGGGGCGAACACCGCCACCGCCGCCGCCCTCCTCGGGCTGCACCTCGTCCCTGCGACGGTGATGATCCCCACCCTGGCGCGCAGCCTGCGCACCCGGACCGATTGACGACGAGGCCGAGTTCACGGCATAGGCAAGCCGGACACCGCACACCCCACGAAGGAGGCGTACAACCCGTACGGTGGGCCTTCTTCGGCTCGTTGGCCGGGGGCCGTGGGCTGCCTGACAGCCGCGTCTACGCGGCGAGCCGGAGGATGTCGCGTCACCACGAGAGCGCCCGGCCGGCAGGACCCGTCGCCCTGTCTCGCGACTGCGAGGTGCGGGGCCGCGCGATCGATTGGAAAAGGGCGTGGTGTCGGACTCCAACGGGTACAGGCGCGTCGGCCGCGCGACAAGGAGCCGAACATCAGGCCAAGTCCGTCCGCCTCGGCATCATCCGGACCCGGCGACAACACCGTGCCCGTTATCCCCGATCCCGCCTGCGTCGCGATGCTCTTGACCGGCGACCACGCCCTGCTGCCGTTCTGGGAGAACACCTCCCGGGGTTACCTCGACTTCGTCACTCGTCGATGTTCCCGCGGGTCGACATGACGATCGGGACCGACACCTCCCTGAAGCCCAGACCCGCGCTGCCGTCGACGCCCTGCCTGCGCAAGCTGGGCGTCCAATATGGACGTGGCCGCCCAACTCGGCTCGACGCCGCACGCGATGGCCCGTTGGAGGGCTCGTTTCGTCGAGCATCGGATCGCGGTCCAGATGCGTACCCAGATCTCCCGGATACAACGCCGCCTGGGCACCACGACGAACGGTGTACGTCACGCACGACCGGACCGAAGCCATGGCGCTCTCCGGCTCGATGGGCCGTCCACCACAGTTGCTGTGGTCGTCCGACGACGACCACCTTGCCCGTGCGCTCCATCGCGTTGCGGATCGCCGACTGGCTGACCGCCGACCGTGGAGATCGGATGCCCTCCGGAGCGTGCTCCACGTGTGCCTGATCCTCGCGTAGGCGGGGGTGCACGGGGTGTGCTGCTCGGATGGGACGCCGCAGCCGCAGAGAAGGGCCCGGTGCTGCCGTTCGTCGACGGGATCGGCGTGGCGTATGACGCCCCCCGATGCTCGCCGCGTCAGCTCGGCGTCAGCTCGGCGTCAATCCGCCGTCATCGGAGCGGTACCGGTGAGTTGCCGCGGGCGGGGGATCCGCCGACACTGGCCGGGCGGGCCGTCCGGATCCAGGACAGGAGGCACGCCATGGGCAGAATCACCCTCAGCGCCCGTGTCGGCAGGGAGGCCATGCCCCAGTGCCAGTTCACGGTCACCGTGAACGGCGGCAGCCCCGCCACGCCCACGGAAGAGATCCTTGAGGAGTCGCAGTACACACTCCCGGACGCCTCGGCGCGGATCGACATCCGTGCCGACCCCTTCGACCCGGTCAGGTACGGAACCACCGAGGCCCGACTGGAGATAGACGCATCCGGCAGTGTCCGGGCCGTCCTCCTGCCCGAGAACTGCCACCTGACAGTCCTGCCCCCCGCCCCGGGCCCGCGCGTGATCATGGTGGTCCATGTCACTCCGCTACGAGACGCCACCGAGCAGGCGCGTACCAGCCTGGAGCGCACCGGCGCCGACTACCCGGGCGCTCCGCCGCCGGGCGACATGAGCTTCCGTATCCCGCCCGTGGCGCTGCCGCCCACCGCGTACTCCCCGCTGCCGGAGACCACCGGCACCACCTTCGTCGCGTCGCCCGCGGTCGGTGACCGGGCGATCCAGGTGGAGAGCCGCACGGTGACCCCCAACGGGGAGCTGGTCGTCCTGAGCCTCCCGGGAATCGAGGCGCCCCGGCTCGTGGCCGTCCACTGGCCCGACGCAGTGCCCCGCGGACCGGGCGCCCCGCCCGCGCCGTTCCTCGTCCTGTTCGGCCCGACGACGGCCGACCAGGTTCCGGACGGCCTGTTCACCAACGCGCTGGACCGCCACGACCCCGGTACGGGCGACACCTATCCGTGGGGCTGGGACTACCAGTTCTTCGGATTGCTTCGCCCCTTGCGATACATGGGGGATCCGCTCCTGGACGATCCGTTGCCCAAGGGGCTTCCGTACCAGGTGCATGCCTCTGGACGGAACGTCGTTCTGGTACTGCCGCTGCCACGCGTCGCCGCCCAACCCTGCGGGGAGATCGCCTCGTTCGCCGAAGCCGCCGTGCTGGAGGAGTACTTGGAGGAGATCCAGGCCTTCATGTTCCGCCGGGCGGGGAACTTCGCCTTCGGATCCATCGGCCGGCTCGCCATGGGATCGTTCGGCAGCGGTCACGCCCTGCTGAGCTGTTTCCTGGCACGCGCCGCCAACCAGACGCACCCGCTCTTCCTGGACACGCTCCAGGAGGTCTATCTCTTCGATCCCCACGCCGACGAGGCGGGAGCGACCGACGACGCGCTCGCTCACGCGACCGCATGGGCCGCGCGCGGCCCGGCGGGAGCGAAGACCGTCCGGCTCTACACACAGAACGACCCCGCCAAGCTCGGCCCGTTGCTCGCCCGGCTCGGAGTGACGGCCGGTGTCCCGCCGTTCCACGCCGAGACCGCCGACGGCCGTAAGTCCCTCACGTCCCTCCCGCCGGCCGCATGGCAGAGCCTGGCCCGGCGACTGGAGGGCCGAGTGTCCTATGCCGACAGCGGCCAAGTCCACGAGGCCATACCGGCGTTGATGGTCACCGACGCGCTGCGCCGCAGTGGCTTCTGAACGGCGCGCCGCTGCCCGGCCTCGCGGTCGGAGGGCACCGTGCGCCATGGCGGCGGGACCGGGGCGACGGCCCGCGCCTCCGAGGAGGGTGCGAGCCGTCGCGGCGGTCAGGCGAGCGGACTGTCGGGCAGCGCGGAGAGCAGATGGGCCGGGTCGTCGAACACGGCGACGGCGCCGGCTTCTTCCAGATCCGAGCGGGGGATGCCGCCGCAGAGCAGTGCCACGCACCGCACGCCGGCACGGCTGCCGGCCTTCATGTCCCACACGGTGTCGCCCACGAACACCGCCCGCTCCGCCGGTACACCGGCCAGCTCCAGAGCCCGTTCGACGGGCTCCGGTGCCGGTTTGCCCTCGGAGACGTCGTCGGCGCTCGCCGTCGCCGCGATGCTGTCGTCCGCCCCGATCGCACGACGCAGCGCGGACAGTTCGTCGTCCCCGGCGGATGTGGCCAGGACGACCGTCCAGCCGTCGTCGGCCAGTCGCCGCAGCAGATCTCCCGCGCCCGGCAGCGCGGTCAGCCGCTCGAAGTACTGGGCGTACAGCACCTTGTGTGCGGAGCTGAGGTCCTCCACCTCAGCCGGGGCGAGCTCGGGCTTGCCGTTCTCGCCGAGCAGACGGGCGACGAGGTCCTCGGAAGTGCGTCCGATCGCTCGGTGGATCGCGTGTGTGGGCACCGTGTGCCCGGCCCGGCGGAACGCCTCCCACCAGGTGACCACGTGGAGGTGATTGGTGTCGACGAGGGTCCCGTCCACGTCGAACACGGCTGCTCGATCCATGAGGCTCAGACCTCTCGTGTCGGCCGGACGGCGGGGCCCTCGAGGATGCGGCCGCCCGAGGCGAAGCGGGAGCCGTCGCGGGGGCGCTCCCCGACGTGCTCCTCGTGGTGGATGACGACGGCCTCGCCGGACGGCGGCGGAACGGGCTCATCGCGTGGCGCGATCCCTTGCCCGTGCGGCATCCGATTCTCCGGCTCGGCGTTCATGACCACCGAGTGCCCGTCTCGCCGAGGTGACACGCGCGCGATGCCCGGTGGGGGAGGAGACTCACCTGCGACAGGACCTCGGGCGGACGGTTCGGGTGGTCCTGCCGGGCCTCGTCACCGGCTCGGACGCCTGCCGGCGGGCTCGAGGCGCCCACGGGTCGGCGGATGTACCGCGACCGGTGGGCCTCCGTGTACGGGGGCCCACCGTGCGTATCGGGTCCGTCAGCGCCGGAAGACGTCCTTGATCTTCTCCTTGGCCTGACGCACGTCGCCCTTCGACTTCTCGGTCTGGCCCTCGGCCGTGAGGCTTTCGTCGTCCGTCGCGCGGCCAACGGTTCCTTCGGCCTTGCCCTTGACCTGCTCCACTTTGGCCTTGGCCTTCTGCTCTCGAGCCACGGCTGATCACTCCCGGACGTATTCGACGTTGGGGCTACCCCGAGTGACCTCCTGCGCGGGGCGCAAACAGCGACGCGTGGCGGCTCGCCAGTCGGCCACGAAGCCCCCACCGGGGGTGCGCGGCTCATGCGTATCGCGGCGCGACTGCGCATGCCGTCCTGTGCTGCCGCTGGACGTGGTCGGCGCCGAGCGGGTCTACATATTGGGCGATATGGGTGAAAGGCCGACGATGCGTGCTTACGCACCGCCTCGTCGTGCCTATTGTGAGTGTGGAGTGAGGCACCGCCGGGCCAGGCCCTGTCCGCCGTCACGGAAACGAGGTGGCCACGTGCGCGGGTGCGGAGTCCAGCGGATGAGTGGGAAGAAGGTGCGTGACGTGCGGATGCGGCGGTTGCGAGCTCTTGCCGTACTGCCGTTGCTGGCGTCCCTGCTCGCCTCGTGCGGCGACGACGAGGGGTCCGGGCCGCGCAGCATCAACTGGTACAACTTCCCGGACGACTCGGGCGCTCTGCAGACGGCGGCCGACCGGTGCAGCAAGGCCTCCGGAGGCCGCTACAAGATCGTCTACAACAAGCTCCCACGCGCGGCCGACGGTCAGCGCCAGCAAATGGTTCGAAGGCTCGCGGCCAAGGACGACTCGCTGGACATCCTGGGCCTGGACGTCACCTGGGCGCCGGAGTTCGCCGAGGCGCGCTGGATCCGCGAGTGGACCGGCCGGGTGAAGCAGCAGGCGATCGAAGGCACCCTGCGCGTTCCGCTGCAGACCTCGACCTGGAAGAACAAGCTGTACGCGGTTCCGTACAACACCAACACCCAACTCCTCTGGTACCGCGATGACTTGGTGCCAAAGCCGCCCAAGACCTGGGCCGAGATGCTGGATATGGCCGCCCGCCTCGCCAAGGAGGGCAAGCCGCACTACGTGGAGGTCCAGGGAGCCCAGTACGAAGGGCTGACCGTCTGGTTCAACACCCTCATCAACAGTGCGGGCGGCAGCATTCTGAACGCGAGCGCGACCGAACCCTCCCTGGGGCCGCCCGCCGTGCGGGCCGCAACCATCATGCGCGACCTCGCTCGCTCACCGGCCGGCGACCCGTCCCTGTCCAACCAGATGGAGGACCAGAACCGGCTGGCCATGGAATCGGGTTCAGCGGCGTTCGAACTCAACTACCCGTTCGTCTATCCGTCGATGAAGTCGAACAACCCGAAGCTCTTCAAGAGCTTCCGCTGGGCCCCGTACCCTCGCGTCGACGCCGGTCGTCCCTCGCGGCCGACGATCGGAGGCATCGATCTCGCGGTGAGCGCCTACTCGCGTCAGCCCGATCTCGCCTTCGAGGCGGCCCTGTGTCTGCGCAACCGGGAGAACCAGCTCACCGCTGCCTTGGAGGGCGGACTCCCGCCGACACTGCGGGCGTTGTACGACGAGGACGCGCTCGTGAAGGAGTACCCGTTCGCCGGTGACGTGCTCGCCGCTCTCGAAGCGGCGAGTGTGCGCCCGCAGACACCGGCCTATCAGAATGTGTCGATCGTGGTCTCCCACTCTCTCTCTCCGCCCTCCGCGATCGACCCCGAGAGCGCGGTCGACACCATGAGCGACCAGATCAGCGATGCCCTGCAATCCAAGGGTGTGATCCCGTGAACCGCTCTCGCCCTTATCCCTCCGCAGTCCGGTGCCCCCGGGCCCGGCGCCCGCACCGGGGTGGTGCCAGATGAGTGAGCAGATGCACCCCGGTGCGAGCCGGCCGCCCGCGAAGGAGCAGCCGCAGGGTGACCAGGCGGCCCTGTCGGCCGGCGCACGCCAGGAGCGGCGGCTCGGCTGGCTGCTGTGCGCGCCCGCCGTCGTCGTGATGGTCGCCGTGACGGCCTACCCCATCGGCTACGCCGTCTATCTGTCACTTCAGCGCTACGACCTGCGGTTTCCGGGACGGGCGAAGTTCATCGGCCTGAGCAACTACGGGGCGGTGCTGTCCTCCCCGTACTGGTGGGACGCGTTCTGGGTGACGGTGTTCGTCACCGTGATCTCCGTGATCATCGAACTCGTCCTAGGCATGGCACTCGCCCTGGTGATGCATCGCACGATCTTCTCCCGCGGCGTCGTGCGCACCTCGGTGCTCATCCCGTACGGCATCGTCACCGTGGTCGCCGCGTTCTCCTGGCAGTACGCCTGGACGCCCCAACTCGGCTACCTCGCCGCCCTCCTGCCCAGTGACAGCGCCCCTCTGACCGAACACTGGCCCGCGCTGTGGCTGATCATCCTCGCCGAGGTGTGGAAGACGACGCCCTTCATGGCGTTGCTGCTGCTCGCCGGTCTCGCCCTGGTCCCCGAGGAGACCCTGCGGGCCGCCATGGTGGACGGCGCCACCCCCTGGCAGCGCTTCACCAAGGTGATGCTGCCGCTGATGAAGCCGGCCATCCTGGTGGCACTCCTGTTCCGCACGCTCGACGCGTTCCGGATCTTCGACAACATCTACATCCTCACGGCGGGGGCGCACGACACCGGATCCGTGTCGATCCTCGGCTATGACAACTTGTTCACCGCGCTGAACCTGGGTATCGGCTCGACCGTCTCGGTGCTGATCTTCATCTGCGTCGCGATCATCGCCTTCACCTTCGTCAGACTGTTCGGCGCGGCCGCTCCTGGCGCGGAGGTGAAGCGCTGATGGCCGCAGTCGGCAAGACCCATGCCACCCGATGGGCAGTGATCAACATCGTGGTGGTGCTGTACGCCCTTTTCCCGGTGTGGTGGATCGCCGCGCTGTCGTTCAAGGATCCCAGCACCCTCACCGACGGCGACTACATCCCGACGGACTGGACCTGGGAGAACTACGAGGGCATCTTCCGCACCAGCGAGTTCACCCGCGCGCTGATCAACTCGATCGGCATCGCCCTGATCGCCACAGCCATCGCTGTCGTCCTGGGGACCATGGCGGCCTACGCGGTGGCCAGACTGAGGTTTCCCGGCAAGCGAATCCTCATCGGCATGTCCTTGCTGATCGCCATGTTCCCGCCGATCTCGCTGGTGTCCCCGCTGTTCAACATCGAGCGGATTCTGGGCATCTTCGACACCTGGGTCGGCCTGATCATCCCGTACATGACCTTCTCGCTGCCGCTGGCCATCTACACCTTGTCGGCGTTCTTCCGGGAGATCCCCTGGGACCTTGAGAAGGCCGCGAAGGTCGACGGGGCCACCCCGGCCCAGGCGTTCCGTCTGGTCATCGTGCCGCTGGCGGCGCCCGGCGTGTTCACCACGGCCATCCTCGTGTTCATCTTCTGCTGGAACGACTTCCTGTTCGCGATCTCGCTGACCTCCACCGAGGCGGCGCGCACCGTGCCGGCCGCCATCGCCTTCTTCACCGGCAGTTCGCAGTTTCAGCAGCCCACGGGATCGATCGCCGCCGCGGCGATGGTGATCACCATCCCGATCATCATTTTCGTTCTGTTGTTCCAGCGGCGAATCGTCGCCGGACTCACCTCCGGGGCGGTCAAGGGGTGACCGGCGCCCGGCCGGCGGGCCAGTCACCGGCCCGGCTCACCGTCACCGCAGTCCGGACCTGGAAGCCGTGAAGGCAAGGAGACACCACCCATGGCCGAGATCGTCCTCGAGGGCGTCACCAAGCGTTTTCCCGACGGGTCGCTCGCTGTCCAGGGCGTGGACCTCTCCATCGCCGACGGCGAGTTCGTCATCCTCGTCGGGCCGTCCGGGTGTGGCAAGTCCACCACCCTCAACATGATCGCGGGGCTGGAGGACATCACGTCGGGCACGCTGCGTATCGGCGACCGGGTCGTGAACGAGCTGTCCCCCAAGGACCGTGACGTGGCCATGGTGTTCCAGAGCTACGCCCTCTACCCGCACCTGACCGTCCGCGAGAACATGGGCTTCCCACTGCGGCTGGCGAAAGTCGACAAGGAAACCGTCAACAGTAAGGTCGACGAAGCCGCCCGCATCCTGGACCTGACCGACTTCCTGGACCGCAGACCGGCCGCCCTGTCCGGCGGCCAGCGCCAGCGTGTGGCCATGGGACGGGCGATTGTCCGCGACCCCAAGGTCTTCCTGATGGACGAGCCGCTGTCCAACCTGGACGCCAAGCTGCGCGTCCAGATGCGTACCCAGATCTCCCGGCTGCAACGGCGGCTGGGCACCACGACGGTGTACGTCACGCACGACCAGACCGAGGCCATGACGCTCGGGGACCGGGTCGTGGTGATGCGGCTCGGAGTGGTCCAGCAGATCGGGACGCCCGCCCAGTTGTACGAGTTGCCGCGCAACCTGTTCGTCGCGGGCTTCATCGGCTCCCCGGCGATGAACTTCTTCAACGCCACCGTGGAGGGGGGCGTGCTGCGCTCGGCCCTGGGCGATCTGCCGCTGGACGACGCCACGCGCCAAGCGCTCGAACGGCAGAACGCGCCCCGTGACGTCATCGTCGGACTCCGGCCCGAGGCCTTCGAGGACGCGGCGCTGACCCATGACGGGCAAGGAGCCGTCGTCACCGTGACCGTCGACGTGCTGGAGTCCCTGGGCTCTGACGTGTACGTGTACTTCACCCAGGAGGGTGGACCGGCCCGGACCGCCGAACTCGAGGAACTCGCCACGGACTCGGGCCGCAGCGACATCGGGGCGGGGGACGCTCAACAGGTGGTGGCCCGCCTCGACCCCGCCACCCGCGCCCGCGAGGGAGAGAGCCTGGAGCTCACCGTCGACATGAGCAAGGCCCATGTGTTCGATCCGTCGACCGGCACCAACCTGACGCATCCGGAACAGCGGGACCGCTGACGACCCTGACAACAGGCCGTGGGGCGCGGTCGCATCCGCGTGTTCGGCACGGTGCGGGTGATCGCGCGGAGGTGCTGTTGACGCAGTCACGTTGCGGTGTAGCGCTGATGAAGTCGCCCTTCTGGACCGGCTGATCAACACCCAGCGGTCATACGTGCGGCCCCAGCTGAGCTGACCCCGGTTCCGCCGCCACTCGGGACCGTGATCACTCCGTCGGTGAGCGGGCGGTGATCGTCGGTGAGGGTTCTGCATTACCCACGACGACACCCGGCTGCCGCATTCCGTGCCGTACGGTGTGATGTCGCTGGCGCCCACCGTCGCAACCGATCTCGCCGAACCCGGCGGCAGCCGCCGGGTTCGGCCGAAGATCTGAAGCAGTACCGCGAATCAGGCCGTGACGAGGTCCTGCTCGCGGTCCGGCGTCCTGACCTTGGGCTTCCTGTTCGGCAGCGAGAGCTGGAAGACCTTGCGCCACGCGGAGAACACCTGCTTGGGCAGCGGCCTGGTTACGTACTCCAGCTCGTACTTTTCGAACAGCGCGCGCACCTTCACCGCGACCTCGGCGTACCGGTTGCTCGGCAGGTCCGGGAACAGGTGGTGCTCCATCTGGTGCGACAGGTTGCCGGTCATGAAGTGCATGGCCCTGCTGCCGCTGATGTTCGCTGCCCCGAAGGCCCGGATACCGGTGCAGTTGGCGGGCGTCCTGACCGTGAAGGTGTTGGTTTTCGGTGCCGCAGCAGCTGCCCTGTACACCATGGTCCGGCATGAGTGGGCCACCGTTTTCGCCGTCGTGGTCGCGGCCAATACTGTCCTTGCGACCCTGGACCGGCACGCTTTGATGCATCAGGCAGCCTGACTGATCCGGGGTCAAGGCCCGATCCGTAGGATGGGGGCCCCTGAGTGGTGGACACGCTGATACTGGATCTGCTCGATCCGGAGCAAGCGAGAAGACCGCCGATGGCGATGAAGGACTACTCGGACGAGTTCAGGGCCGATGCTGTGGCCCTGTACGAGTCCACGCTCGGGGCGACATCTGCTGCAAGAGCGGCGTCTCCCCGGGGCCCGCACGGCCGCCAGGGGGCGCGCGGCGCATCCTTCGAGGAGGTAATGGCCCAGCGGGTAGACGACCCGGCGTCGTGTTCCTCCGTACGTCCGCTACAGGCTGCCCATGACTCTCGCCTCGCGCGGGTTCACCCGTGGACGAGGCGCTTGCGCTGCCGGCGCACTGGGAGGCCGAGGCGGCTGAGCGCGCCCGCCCAGGCTGCCGAGCGGGACGCCCTGGCTGAGGTGGGGGCTGCCCGGCGGCAGGCGGGGCTGGAGATCAAGAAGGTGACGGCGGCCGGACGGGTGGAGGCTGTACGGCATCGCCTGGCGGCACAGACCGGGGCGGTGGGCACCGACGCCGGGTGTCCACGGCGCCGGCACGGGCGGAGCGCACCGCCGAGGCGGAGCTGGAGGCGCTCGAGTCGGCGGAGGCGGCGCGTCGGCGTGCGCAGGCGGAGCGTGCGCGGGCCGACAGCCTGGAGGCGGAGGCCGTGTCCGCCCGTGCCCGTGCCCGTGCGGCCCGTGTGCAGGCGGACACCGAGCGGGCCGGGGCAGAGGCCGAGGAGTAGCGGGAGCGTGTCGCCGGGGCGCGGCGCACGATCGCGGTGATGGAGGCGGTGGTGGAGACGGCCGACGGGTGGGCTGGGCTGACGGCGCGCCAGCGCCGGGCCCGTCTGGTTGCCCGCGTGATCACGGCTGTCGGGGGAAAGTCCATGGACGACGTCGTTACGCTGCTGGACAACTAGGCCGCGCTCGGCGTCAGCCGCACAACGGCCGGAGAACTGCGCTAGGAAGCACAGGACTTGCTGGCGGGCGGTTACGATCCCGCGGCCGGGTACATGTCTCGCACCGAACGCTGATCCGACGCACTGACGTGTGAGGCACCCCCGACGGGGCGCCGCACACACCTCGTTGTCCGCCGACCTCATCGAGAGGACCCAGCATCTGATGTGGCCTTCGATCGTTGCCGTACTCGGCACCCTCGCCGGTGCCCTGACCGCCGGACTCCTCCAGCACCGTTCGGCACGCACCGCACGCGCCGAGGAGCGCGCCGACAGCCACCGTCAGGATCGGCTCGGCGCGGTCACCGACTTCGGGGCCGCCTTGGACGCACACCGCTCGGCGATCTTCCACCGGGAGCGCTTGGCCCTGAGCGAGGCAGGCACCGAGCACCAGTTGGAGGCCCAGACGCGGTCCCACGACACCCGGGCGGCAATCACCGCGCCCCACATACGCCTTCAGGTTCTGGTCCCCGAGCTGGCCGGTCCCGCCCAGCAGGCTGCGGATGCCACGTACGCGCTGCGCAAGGCCGCCGACCGGACGGAGCTGGACGCCCGGCGACATGCAGCCAAGGAAGCGTCCGTCGCCTTCATCGCCGCGGCGGCCGCGCTGCTGAGCCCCAACAACCGCTGATCGAGGACGATCTGCGCAGCCACGTGAGGGTGGGCGGCAGCCGCCCCGGTGCTGCAGTCCACGCTCATGCACAGGCGCTGGTGGTGTGGTGACGCGTGGTCAGCCGCACTGCGACCTTCAGCCCTGCCGCTCGCTCGGCTCCGCGTCCTCGGCGAGTTGGAGGACGTGTTCGCGCCGCAGGCGGGGAGATCCGGAAGACCTCCGCTCGCGCGGAGCCCGCATAGCAAGCGTCGAGGCCCGCGTTCGCGGCTTCTTCACCAGCCATGTGATCACGGTTGCCGACTGCGGGTCTTCCCTGTGCGGGTCGAACCGTCGGTGAAGTCCGTCGATGCCACCTCTGGCACCTACATCCAGTACCCGTGCAACCAGAACTTCTCCGCAGCGGCATTCTCGACGCGGGACCGACCTTCTACTGGCGGCTCGCTGAGAGCGAAGGGTCGGCCGCGGCGAGCGAGGCCGTGTCACGGACTGGCCTGAACGACGCCGTCCATCGTGCCTTCCCAGCTGGGTGGAGCCTCGGCCATCGCAGGCACGGCGGACACCTCGGCCGGGTTCGACGGCGTGGACTCGGTCGTGGAACTGCCTGCGGATACCCTGAAGACCGCGGCGTTCCCCACCATCGAACTGTGGTTCAAGACCAGCACTCCGTCCGGGGTCCTCGTCGGTTTCCAGAGCTCCGAGCTGGGCGAGAAGCCGACGTCATGGCGGCCGGTGCTGAACATCGACGGGGCGGGCAAGCTGCGCGGAGAGTTCGTCCGCTCCGGCGTCGGGCCCACGCCGATCAGCCGGGCCGCCGCAGCCTGCACATCAACGACCAGCCGACCTGTTCCAGCTCAAGGCCCCGGTCGAGTTCGTCGACTCGGCCAAGCCCGACGGCATCGCCGCCGTGCTCCACAAGTTCGCGGCGAAGGTCGGCGGCCTGTAACCCCCGGACACGCGAACGCAGGTCACCACACCGGACGGCTTCTGAGCCCACCAGGTCACGTCGGCGCCGTGCCGAGACTGCACCAGCACCAGGTCGCCGCGCGCGAACACGATTGCCCGGAACCCGTCGGCCAGTTTGACACCCAGGCTTCAGGCGCAGGCCCTCACACCCGGGGTGTTTCGCAGCCGGTCGATCTCAGCGAGCACGCGGTCCATATGCGGACGCACCTGCGCCTGCAGCTCATCACTCCAGCTCTCCTCGGAGTAGGTGCAGTTGAGATAGAGCTGCCTGGCGTGTTCGAGGGGGGCGCGGTGCTCGGGCGGGAGCCGGGCGAGGGCCCAGTCGGCGGCGTCCTTCGGCTTGATCTGGCCGGTGGCGAGCGTGGTCCAGATGCGAGCGAAGGTCAGCAGGACGTTGCGGGTGTCGCTCTCCAGGTCGTCGAGCAGGCCGGGGATACCCGCCACGTTCGCCCGGACCAGGTCGGCATGCGGGACATGGTCGAGGACCTGCGCCGGGCGCGGGCCGGTGAGGGGGTGGTCGCCGGTCAGCGCCATGGTGATCAGCAGGGCCAGATCGGGCATCGGCTCCGGCTGGGGGACCTCTCAGGCCTCGTACTGCGCACGCAGCCATTCGCCGTAGAGGAAGTCGCCGGCCGGTGGGTACCGCCAGGGCCGGACCTCGGACTGGACGACCACACGGCGGCTGTACGGACCGTAGTTCCCTCCCTCCAGGTGCTGGCGAAGGGGTACTCGTCGCAGGACTTGCCCGGCGGGCGCTGCAGAGACGCCGGGCAGGACTTCTCGGGGTTGAGCTTGATCTTTGCCTTGTCGGTGAGCCGCGTAAGGTAGTTCGTCGTTCCGTACTTGCCCGACAGCCCGCGAGCCTGGGCATCCCTGATGTGATCGGCGGCTTCCGGCCACGGCCCGTTGAGGCTGTACTGGATCACCGGCACGGAGCGCAGGGCAACGCAACCGACCTGACGGGGAGCGCCGGGCAGCGCGTTGTCGCAGCGGACTTCCACGCTGGAGAGTTTGGCCTGACTCGACGGCGCCACCCACGAAGGGTTGGTGAGACGCCAGGCGGCGCGGCCGACGAACTCGACTGGTCCCGGGCCTGCGTGGATGCCTCTCACATCCGGGATAATGGGGGCGAGGTACTCGGCCCGTCACCGGTCGACCGCGGGAAGCCGGGCAACCGATCGACCTTGCGGGGTCAGCTCCGCACCCGGCTATCACCCGTGACCGGCCCGGCCGCCTCCCGTGCCGACGGCGCCACCCGGCGCAGGGCCGCCGTGGCCGCTGTGCGGCACAGGGTCACTGGGCTGCGAGGACCTCTAGCGTCATCTGCAGCTCCGAGACCGCTCCTTGTGGTGTGGCCACGCGGAACGGCTTACCGAAGCCGCTGAACGATTCATCGAGGTCCTTCTCCGAGTGCGTGACCCGCAGGAGGAACGGAGTGCCCTCGGCGGCGATGTGGAACTCCAGCGTTCCCCCTTCCCGCCGGTACGTGAACGTGGTGGCGGGCTGTCCCTGAACCATCCCCGGCCGCTGTGTCGGCGTCTGGCCGGCGAGTTGGTCGAGGGACGGCATACGCTTCTCCAGCCACGTCCGCTGGGCATTCGACTCACACATCTCACGCATGACCTCGTAGGCACTGGCGTTGCGTTTCACCCACCGGTCGGCCATCACCTCCACCCGCACCGGGTCTTCCTCGGCTTCGGGCGACATCCTGAGCGCCTCCTCGCTGCCTCGCGAGTAGAGCGCCGATGCGGTGACGACAAAGTCGAGGGACGCCTTGCCCTTTCGGCTACGGGCCTCGCATTCCGCTCTGTCACCGACCACGGCGCTGCGCAGGACGGTCGTCCCTTCAGTCTTCGTCCTCCGGGTAGCGACGAGGTATTCCTGACCGAACGTCACATCGAGAGCCCAGCTGATCAGTTCGGCGGCCTGGCCGCTGCGCGACTCGCTGCTGTCCGTTGGCGCGGCCTTGCTGACAGCCGGCCGCTGCGAGGTGTCTGAACTCCCGCTCCCTCTTGCCTCGTCGGCGGAGGTGCCGCATCCGGCCAGGGTGACGATTGCGACGGTGACGGCCACGGCGGCCGTCGTCAATCGTGGGGCACGCAGCTCCGGCGTGCAGATGGTGATCGGCATCGTTTCCCCTCATGGGAGCAGAAGAGATGAGGCCCGCGGCGCCACCGCGACCTGGGTGTCGGACCGTGACGTCGATTCCACCCTGGACCTGCTGGTCGTGGGCATCGACGTCACGGTCGAGCGTGACTGACCGGGCGTCAGTTGGTCCAGTACAGGTACTTCCAGGCGCCGTACGTCGTCGAGTTCACGCTGTCGCCGGAGGAGCCGTTGACGTACACCGACCGCATCCGGGCCCGCACTCCGGTCTCACCGGGCCCTCCGAGCTGGACGGCCGACTTGCCGTTGGTGCCGAGCTCGAAGTATTCGGAGTCCAGGGGGTGCCAGTCGCCCTGATAGTAGACCTGGAGGTCGAAGCGCTGCCAGCGGCCCGGGTAGTACGTCATGGTCGTGGTGAGCAGCGGGTTGGTGGTCTTGTGGAACCAGTAGTACGTCGTGCTGCCGATCTTCCCCGTCTTGAAGTGGCGGGAGACGGCTGTGGAGACCCTGACCCGGGCGTAGGCGGTGACCTTCACGGTGCGCGGCTTGTAGCGGGAGTCGCCCTTGAACACGGCGTAGACGTTGGTGTCGCGGGTCATGTCGACCCAGGCGGCGATGTTGCCGGAGGAGTTGACCGTGCCGGTCTTGATCCGCTTCTTGGGCCGGTCCGCGCCGAACGGATCGGCCCAGATCTCCACCGTGCGGTTCTTGTACGTGGTGCCGAGGTGCGCGGTGAACCGGACGTCGGCCCCGTAGTTGTACAGCTTGCCGTTGTTGTTCAGCGTCAGGGCGGGGGTGGCGCGGGAGACCGCGACCTTGTCGGAGGCGGTGACCGCCGCGTGCTGGGCGTCGCCCGCGTAGCGGACCTTGTAGGTGACCGTGCCGCCGGCCGGCGGGGTGTCCGTGAAGGCGTAGGTGCCGTCCGCCTTCACGGTGACGGTGGGCAGTGCCTTTCCGCTGGGGCTGTCCAGGTCGATGCGGGTGACCGACAACTTGACCCCGCTGGGCAGCGGCACCGTCGCCGAGATCCTGCCGGTGACGGTGAGCTTCTTCGCGCGGGCGGCCGCGGCGGGGGCGCTGACCGTGAGGGTGGGCACATTCAGCGTCGGCTGGGTCAGCGCCTTGAGTGTGTAGCCCTTGGTGCCATTGACCAGCGCGAAGATCCGGGAGGAGTCCGGTGCCCAGGCCACTGAGGCGGCGGGCTGTGTGCCGGTGCTGTACGTCCGCAGCGGCCGGGTGGCGTTCGGCCGGTAGACGGCGACCTTGGTGCCCGAGACCTGGGCGACCAGGCCGCTGCCGCTGACGTCGGCGTGCTGCCCGGCAGGGTAGGCACCCACCTTGGCGAACCTGCCGTTCGCGTAGGCGTCCCGGTCCATGCCGTTGACCAGGACCTGGTCGGCGCCCGCGACGAGGTCGATGTCTCCGATGCCGTCGTTCAGGGTGTAGTCACCGCCGTGCCACGCGGTCAGTACGGGTGTGCCGCTGGAGACGTCGAGGACGGCCATCGAGTCGGTGGACAGCCCGGTCTGGCCCAGGGCCAGCAGGCCCGGACGCAGCGGGTCCGTGTCCAGCAGGGCCTGGCCCCACATGGTGACCGAATTGCCCACTTGAGGGAACTGGGCAAGCTTCACCGGGTCGGTGCCGCTCGCTGGGTCCACCGCCGGGTCGACCGACCCCAGGTCGCCCTCCCACTGGTTGCCGTATGTGAACCAGACCTTGCCGGCGGCGAAGTCAACGTAGACCGGGCCGCTGTCGGTGGCCACGGGGTAGCGGGTCTTGACGTCGAGCGTGGCCGCGTCAAGGGCAACGACCTCATGGCTCTTGGGCACGGCCGCGTACAGGGTGGTGCCGTCGTCGGACAGCGCCAGGTCACTGACGTTGCCGAAGCCGGCCGCCGCGTCGACGAGGGTGCCGGTGTAGTCGGTGGCCAGGATCCGCCCGTTGGCGGCGTCGCCGACGAAGACCCGCTTCACGCCTACCGCCAGACCGCTGGGATAGGTGACCACGGCGGAAGCGGCCGACGCGGAACTGGCCGTGACGACGGTCAGCGCCGCCGAACTGAACAGGACCGCAAGCGCTGTTGCGGTCGAGATGCTGCGCGTACGCACAGTGCTGGATACCCCCACGATGAATCCCGGCCCTTGCCGGGAGATGCCGAGAGCGC
The DNA here is from genome assembly GCF_040612135.1 of Streptomyces sp. NPDC006458. Lineage (NCBI taxonomy): Bacteria > Bacillati > Actinomycetota > Actinomycetes > Kitasatosporales > Streptomycetaceae > Streptomyces > Streptomyces sp. NPDC006458. The sequence goes on from NZ_JBEXPR010000035.1 coordinate 68,686, forward strand.
CGCGCAACGCCTGCACGCGCGCCGGGAGTTGGCCGCATGCGGGGCGCGGCTGCTGTGGGAAGCGTATGACATGCCTGTGACAGTTGAGAACGGGGTTTCCGGCCGGTGCCCTGATGGCACTGTGGCAGCTGTCCTCCAGCACACGGCCTGGCTTGCTTTGCGCTTTCCGAGCCTGTTCTACAGCTCCGGCGCCGGGTCGATCCTCTGCTCAGCGGCTGTGAAGGACGTAGGCGGGGACGACATTGAGGCGGCTGTGCCGTGAGTGGGCCGCCGCAGAGCATGGCCGCCCCTGACATGCCGCCCCACGTACTCCGGTTTGCTGTGCTGAGGCGGCATTGGTGAGGTGCCGTCCGGTGACCACTGCGGCGGATGCTGACGCAGATCCATCACATTCCGGTTGCCGACGAACGCTGCCCGGGTTTGAGGCGGCCTTCCAACTGCTCTGCCTCGACGGCGAGTCGCGGGCGCTGGGCGATGTCCGGCACGCCCCAGGTCTCGCAGCCGGTGCCCGGCCGGGTCGTGACCAGCCGTCCCCAGCGCACCGGCCCGGCCGGCGGCCGCCAGTGCGGATCGTCGTCGACACGGACGAGCGCGGCGTCGTCCCGGCCACCCAGGGGTGCCGCACCACACCACCGTCCCGCCCGCCGCACCGTCACCGCCCGGGTGGAAGACCTCCACCCGGGTGCCGACGGGGCCCGCGACATGGGCCGAGGTCAGCACCGGCCGGCCGCCCACCGCATACCGACCCGTATTTGATCCGGCGCCTGTTTGGCCTCGGGGATTCTCGCGGGGGATGGAACACGCAGGGTGTCGTTGCTTCTCGGAACTGACCCGCAGTTGTTCCGGGAATCGCGTGGATCGCATTCGTTACCAAAGCAGAACTCGGAAGCTCTTCCGAAAGATTTGTTTTTGTGATACTCTGTCAATTACTGGGCTAATGTCCAGCATCATGATGAACAAGGGGCAGCCCAGCCAGACAGCTCTCATGTCGGCCGCCGCACGCGCGGCACACCTCCTCGTCGACGAGACTCCCCCGATCTTCGCCGACACCCTGGCGCAGCCCTTCCTGGGTGCGCGGGCTGAAGAACTCCTCGGCTACCACCGGTCCTACGGCGGGCACCCCGTCCTGTCCGGCGCGCGGACGACGGCCGTCACCCGCAGCCGCTACACGGAGGACCGACTGGCCGAGCTGGTCGGCCGGGGCGTCGACCAGTACGTGATCCTCGGTGCGGGACTGGACTCCTTCGCCTACCGGTCGGAACTGAACGACAGCGTGCGGGTGTTCGAGGTGGACAAGCCGACGACCCAGCACTGGAAGCGGGCGCTGCTGGCTGAGACAGGGACGGCAGTGCCACCATCCGCCTTCTTCGTCCCGGTCGACTTCGAGAAGGAGTCCGCCCGGTCACTTACCGATCACCTCGTGCGGGCCGGCTTCGACCCGGGCCGACCCGCGCTGGTCAGCTGGCTCGGGGTCACGATGTACCTGACCTCGGAGGCAATCAGGCAGACCCTGTCCGTCATCAGCGACTTCGCACCCGGCACGGAGCTCATCGTGGAGCACCTGCTCCCAGCCGCACTACGCGACGAGGCAGGTCAGTCGTATGCGGAGCTGGTCATGGCAGCGGCAGCCGAGCAGGGCGAGCCCTGGCAGACGTTCCTCAGCATCGAGCAGATGGACGCCCTCCTTCGTGAGTACCGGCTCCAGCCCATCGAGTACGCCCGGCAACGCGAGATGATCGACCCTGCGGAGTGGGAACGTACCGACGCGCTCCGCCCGTTCGAGTTGTCCGTCCTCGCCCGTGCGAGCGTCCCCACCCGCCAGGCGGTTCCAGCACCCTGACAACGTCATGGCTGCGTTGTGATAGCCAGGTCGCCGGGCTGCTCCCCGCCCTCGCCGGGGATGGGCCCCCGAACGTTATGCCCCGCCCGCCCGCCCGCCCGGTCGGCTGGTCCTGCTCCCCGTTCCCGCGTTCCATTTTCGCACGCCGAACGGGAGCGTCCGTGTGAGGAGCGGGCAGCCGGCAGGGCGCTGTGGATGAACAGTGTGTCCCAGCCCGTCGACACCTTCCGTCTGCTCGTCACTGGGGGAGGCACGGGCGGGCACACCTATCCCGCGCTGACCGCGATCCGCACGCTTCAGGACCGGCTCGCGGCTGGGGGACAGGGCCCTTGAGGTCCTGTGGATCGGCACGGCGGACGGTCTGGAGGCCCGCGTTGCCCCGGCCGAGGGCATCGCGTTCGCCCACGGCGGCCACGGGGAAGATCCGGAGCGCCGGCAACCCGTTGAAGATGCTGTCCGCGGCGAACGTGAAACGACATGGCACGCGTTCTGCTCGGGGTGGCGCAGGCAAGGGAGCGGACTTCCGGCCCGATGTCGTTCTGGCGACCGGCGGACACGTGGCCGTGACCGGTGGGCTGGCCGCACGGCTGTGCCGCCGCCCGCTGGTCGCTGCATGAACAGACGGTCCGCCTGGGGCTGACGTACCGGAAGTCGGCGGGGTCCGCGGCGCGGATCGCAGTGTCCTCGGCCTCGACACTGCCGCTGCTGCCCGAGACGGTACGCCACCTGGCCGTTGTCGCCGGCAACCCGGTGCGTCCGCAGGTGCTGGCCGGCCATGCGGGCAAGGCGGTTGACGCGCTGGGCCTGCACGGGCTTCGACCGCAGGCTTGCAACGGGGTATGTCACCGGAGGCGCACAGGGCGCCCAGCAGATCAACACCGTGGTGCGTGAGGCGCTGCCGTGGCTGCTGGAACGCGCCCACGTCATCCATCAGTACGGCCCCGACAACGTGGAGGATTTGCGGCGCAACGCGGCCATGCTGCCCGCGCACAGGGCCAGCTGCTACCACCATGCCGGGTTCGTGGGCGCGGAGCTGCCCGACGTCCTGGCCCTCGCCGACGTCCTGGCCCTCGCCGACGTGGCGGTCTCCCGCAGTGGGGCCGGCACGCTGGCCGGGGAGAGGATCGCCGCATTGTGGAGCAGCAAGAACCGGGAGATCAGACGGCCGGCCGACGTCGTCCAGGTCGTCCCCAACCTTGCAGACCTGGACCGGCTCGCCGCTGCGGTCCTGGCTGAACTCCATGACGAGTGGCAGGTCTTCGACCGCCGCTACCTGTCGGAAGCCTCCACGGCCGAACTCTCGCTACCACGCCGACCACCCGAACCGCATATCACCTCACAACCGGGACCGAAACAGCTGCCCTGACTACACCACCCCGCGGGACATGACCCCCCTCTTCATATCTTCCGGCGCTCCTCGGAGGTGGGGATCCCAGCAGTGCCGTTGCATCGGCTGGAGTGCCCGCGGTCTCGGTCCAGGGCGCGGCCGGTGCGCTTTTCGGCCACGGGGGTCCGCTGAGCGTGTGAATGCCAGCCAGCTCACACCAGAAAAGTGGCGTGTTCACGTAAACATGCGAGCCTGTTGCCCGGTCCGACTCGGGTGACGACCCGAAGTGGCCGACTTTGCGCGGAAGTTCAACACGTACCACCTCGTCATTTCCACCCGGGCGGCTCGATCCCCCTCCGCCCGGTCAGTTGTCGGCCGCGAGTGTCGGCCGTGACGCAAGGAGTTCTGTTGAGGCGTTTCCCCCGTAAGGCCGCTGCCGTGGGTGCACTGATATCCGGCGCCGCGATGGCGGCCGTGGCGCTTCCCGCCACCACTGCGACTGCCGACACCTCCGCCGTGAACGGCCGGACCGCTGCCAGCCCGGCGCCGCGGGCCGGTGCTCTGCCGGTCCGGCTCAGCCCGGCCGAGCACGCGGCGCTGCTTGCCCAAGCGCACGCGCGTCGCGCCGCCACCGCCAAGGCCCTGGGCCTGGGTGCGCAGGAGGAGCTGCGGCCGAAGTCCGTCCTGAAGGACGCGGACGGCACGGTGCACACCCGCTACGAGCGCACCTTCGCCGGCCTGCCGGTGCTCGGCGGCGACCTGGTCGTCCACGCTGCGGCGAACGGCGAGCTGAAGAACGTCACCAAGAACAACCGTGCCGCCATCACGGTCGCCTCCACCGCCGCGGTCAGGACCGCGGAGTCGGCGAAGGGTTTCGCGGTGAGCCGGGCCAAGGCCGAGGGTGGCAAGGACTCCACGGCGGATTCGGTGCGCAAGGTCATCTGGGCCGCCTCCGGCAAGCCGGTCCTGGCCTGGGAGACGGTCGTCGGCGGTGTGCAGCACGACCGCACCCCCTCCGAGCTGCACGTGATCACCGACGCCGCCACCGGCAAGAAGCTCTTCGAGTACCAGGCCGTCGAGAACGGCGTCGGCAACAGCCAGTACAGCGGCCAGGTCACCATCGGCACGGTCAAGTCCGGCGGCAAGTTCACGCTGAACGACACCACGCGCGGCGGTCACAAGACCTACGACGTGGCCCACACCACGGATTGGAACGTCGCCGGCACGCTGCTCAGCGACAGCAACGACATCTGGGGCAACGGCCTGCCGAGCGACGTGCAGACCCCGGCCGTCGACGTGCACTACGGCGCCCAGGTCACCTGGGACTACTACAAGAACGTCCACGGCCGCAACGGCATCAGGAACGACGGCGTGGCAGCCAAGAGCCGCGTGCACTTCGACAACAACTACACCAACGCGTTCTGGATGGACTCCTGCTTCTGCGCGACCTACGGCGACGGCGCGAACAACCTCAAACCGCTGACGCAGATGGACGTGGCCGCACACGAGTTGACGCACGGCCTCACCGCCAACACCGCCGGCCTGTACTACGGCGGGGAGTCCGGCGGCCTGAACGAGGCCACCTCCGACATCATGTCCGCGGCGGTGGAGTTCTGGGCGAACAACCCCGCCGACCCGGGGGATTACCTCGTCGCTGAGAAGTCCGACGTCTGGGGTGACGGCACCCCGGGCCGCTACATGGACGAGCCGTCCAAGGACGGCTATGCCGCCGACTACTGGTACGCGGGTCTGGACGACCTCGACGTGCACGACTCCTCCGGCGTGGGCAACCACTGGTTCTACCTGGCCTCCGAGGGCAGTGGCGCCAAGACGATCAACGGCGTCAACTACGACAGCCCGACCTACGACGGGGTGCCGGTCACCCCGATAGGCCGCGACGCCGCCGCGAAGATCTGGTACCGCGCGCTGACCGTCTACATGACCTCCGCGACCGACTACGCGGGCGCCCGCACCGCCACCCTCCAGGCCGCTACCGACCTGTACGGGCTGGGCAGTGCCACCCACATCAACACCGCCGCCGCCTGGGCCGGAGTCAACGTCGGCACCCGCATCAGCGGCGCCTTGGTCGCCGGCCTGGGCGACCAGAACACGCTGCTCAACACGGCCGTCAGCCTCCAGGTCAAGGCTGTCAGTACCAACCCGGGTGCGCTGAGCTACGCGGCCACCGGCCTCCCGGCGGGCCTGTCGATCAACGCCTCCACCGGCCTGATCTCCGGCACCGCGTCCGCCGTGACCACCAGCCCCGTCACCGTCACGGTCACCGACTCCTCCGGCTCCACGGCCACCACGCAGTTCACCTGGCGGGTCCGCAGCTACGTCAACGTCTTCGAGAACACCACCAATGTGCCCATCCCGGACACGACCCAGCTGGTGTACTCGACCATCAACGTCACCGGGGTCCCCGGCAACGCGCCCAGTGACCTCCAGGTCCGCGTCGACATCAAGCACGAGTTCCGCTCCGAGCTGACGATCGATCTGATCGCCCCGGACGGCACGGTGTACGTCCTGCGGCCGTACAACGGCTCCGAACAGGGTCCCTACGTGGCCACCACCTACACGGTGAACGCCTCCTCGGAGGTCGCAGCCGGCACCTGGAAGCTCAGGACCGGGGACTTTATCTACGGCGACGCCGGCTACATCGACAGCTGGAAGCTGACCTTCTGACAAGCCCGGTCGTCGAGTTGACGGATCCGTAGCACGCAGGACGGTGAGGCTGCCCCCAGGGGGTGCGGGCCTCACCGTCCTGTCCCTGCCCCGACCAACGACTTGAATCGCTCCGGGTCTGGTAGAGGCTCGATTGCCTGAGAGGATCGAGTCATGGCCCGTCCGTCCCTTACCCTGCCGAACTTCGTGAGCGTGCGGTGCGCATGGTCGCGGAGATTCGCTCCAACTATCCAACGGGTGGGCCGCGATGAAGGCCGGCGCGGCGAAGCTCGGCATCGGTTCCGCCGAGACGATGCGGACGTGGGTCCGCAAGGCCGAGGTCGACGCCGGCCAGCGTCCCGGGGTGACCTCAGTGGAATCCGCGGAGATCAAACGACTGAAGGCCGAGAACGCCGAGCGGCGCCGCAGGGTCCTCGTAGGCCGGGACGCCGTCTGTGAGGTAGGACGCGAGGTGGTGCCTCTGCCGGAGATTGGTCTGCCTGTCCGTGGAGTGCCGCAGGTACGCAGCCCTGCCGGGAGCGGCGGGTTCCCTTGGGGCGTCGGTAGTGGTCACCGATGAGGCGCAGGATGGTGAGGCCCGACGAACTGGCCCTCACCGCCCACAGGCGCACCGCAAGGGGGCTGTGACAGCTGCGCTATTCGCCTGGGCGTGGTTTGCGGTGCTTGCCTCGTCCGGCCCGCAGTGGCTGAGGGTGGGGTGCCGGGGTGGCCGGCGGGTTTTCGGGCTGGGGATACAGGAGCCGTTGGGCTTCGGCGAGGTTGGCGGCGAATGCGTAGGCTTCCCAGGCGTAGCCGTTCCACCGCTGGATGGCGCGCGGCGCGTCGGGGTTGATGTGGGAGCCCTTGAGGCCCTCGTCGGACGTGAGCGGCACGGCTCGGAGGCGTCCGATTCTTGCGTCGCGGCGCTTCGCCCAGTCCGACAGCGGTTCGTCGTCCATCATGCTTCCCTGTGTTCCGGTGACCTTGCCTCGGCAGTTTGAGGTGCCTGCCGTGTGTTCGTGAGTGGCCTTTGCCCGTCAACGCAGCTATGCCGTACGGGCAAAGGCGCCGCCCGACCAGTGAGCGGGGCAGCGGGAAGGCCGGGAGGAGCGGTGAAGCCCCGCCGGCCCGCAGGGGGAGTTGACGGGCGGCGGGGCTGCCGGTGGCCCGGTGGTGGTGGTCTTGTCACTGCCAGCCGTGCAGGGTCAGGGCGCTGGTCTGGCGGAGGCAGCCGTACAGGCCTGCGGCGGGGTATTCGATGATGTCGTCGGGGAGGTCGTGGTCGGTGAACCACTGGAGCGCGAGGCATTTGTCGGGCTCTTTGTTGCGGGGTGTGCTTTCCCACCGGGTGGCTTCGAAGAAGAACCCGATGCGCTCGGAGCCGTCGTCCTGCCGGTGGTGCACGATGTGCCGCAGCTGAGGGTTTTCGGGGTCGGCTTTGACGTCGGTCTCCTCGAACAGTTCGCGGGCTGCTCCGACAGTGAGGGGTTCGCCCTGGTCGAGCTTGCCGGAGGGCAGATGCCACCGTCGGTAGCCGTAGGAGCTCCCTCGCTGGGAGAGGAGGATTTTGTCGCCGTCGCGCAGGAGGACGTGGGTGTCGATGGTGGGCTGTGCCGGCTGTGCGCTCATGGTTCCTGGGGGGTCGGGGTGGTGGCTGAGGTATCTGACGGTAGTGGGATGCGGGGGAGCGCGTCGGTGATTCGGTGCGTACACGTTCCATGCGCACTACGGACGAGGTCCGGTAACGAACCCGGTGCCCGCCTCGTCACAGCGTCGCCGGGCCTTGAGCCACGTGAGCCCGCTTGGGCCCAAGCCGGTGTTGGGCGGGGCCAGGCTGCGTCAGAAGGATGCCAGCCGGCCTCCGCGCTCCATCCCTGATCCGCTGTGGGACGAGCTGTTCGCCGCCATGGGCCGCGAGCGGGACCGAGCCCTGTTCGACTGATACGTCTCCAGCGGCGCCCGGGCGGAAGAGCTGCTCGGTGTCGGCACCGACGACATCCACTGGGCCGAGCCGGGCCTCTACGTCATCACCAAGGGCACCCGGCAGCGCGAGCTCGTGCCGATCTCACCGTAGGCATGCGTCCGACTGGCCCGCTGCCTGGACAGCGTCGGCACGCCGGAGGCTGGCGAGCCCGTCTGGCGCACTCGGCACGGTCAAGACCGGCCTATGACCTACTGGGCGATGCGGCGGGTGGTGCAGCGGGCCCAGTAGAACCTGCGCACGAACCGGACGCTTCACGACCTGCGCCACACCGCGGCCCACCGGATGGCCGACAGCGGCAAGCTCACGCTGCCCGAGGTCCAGGCGGTGCCGTGCCATACCGATATCCAGACCACCAGCCGCTACCTGGCGGTGCGGGTCGAGGAGATCTTCCACGCCCTGCTGGAGCACTACAACCAGCCGCGCCCTCAGCCGAGTTACCCGACCGGTTACGCCGCCGACGACATCGCGGCGGTGTTCGGTGCCCAAGAGGGCATCTGATCTGGGCACTTGGTGTTCGGGGATGTTTTGTGACTAGCGGCGTTGAGGGTCGTTGCATGGTGTGTGAGTGCTCGTCGTCCGTACCGCAGTGATGTGTCCGATGCCCGCTGGGCCCTGATCGAGCCGGTCTTCGCCGCCTGGCGGGCGAGGAGGACGGGCCCGGGAACGGCGGCTCGAGTGCACGATCCGCGCGAGATCGTCAACGCGATCCTGTGCGTCAACCGCACCGGCATCCCGTGGGAGTACCTGCCGCACGACTTCCCGCCCTACAAGACCGTCTACGACTACTACGCGAAGTGGGAAGCAGACTGCACCACCGAGCAGGTGCCATTACGGCCCGAGCTGTCTCCATGATCGACATACCCATAGGCCCGTCCGGTTCCTGCCGAGTCCGTCACCAGATGAGGACTCCACCTCCCATCGCACCCGCGCGCCTGGCGGCATCTTCGATGATCGCCAGCCGCTCCACGGCCCGGCGCCGGCCGGCCGCGGCGCCGAGGCCGTCAAAGACTCGATCGCCGACACGATCACGACGCTGCCCGGGCAGCTTGTTCTTGCCCGTCGCGCGCGGGGCGGAGCCGTAGCCGTTGGCACGGTCTGACAGGTCACTGACGCCGTGCTGTGAGGCCCTGCCGACGCGCCGCAGCGGCTGCCGGTCCGGGTGGAGGCCACCCAGAAGGGCGAGGCGCTGTGCACGTACTCGCTGGTCCTGGCCCGGATATCGGTGTGACCGG
>NZ_JBEXPR010000036.1:0-75318 GCF_040612135.1 Streptomyces sp. NPDC006458
CATCCAGTACGAGGGCCTGCACCCGGCACACCGAGAGCACGCGCCGGACGCCGCTCCTTGACGGGCAAACGCTGCCTGCCGGGGCACTAGTGCGCCAACAGGCAACGTTCACCCGGCGAACGTTGCCTGCCGGGGCACTAGCCCTCGCCCTTGCCCGGCTTCGGCAGCGCCCGCGTCATCCCCGGCAGGAAGTCCTTGAACAGCTCGTGCAGCTCGCGGACGAGGGGGCGCAGGACACGGAAGCGGGACAGGGCCACGCCGCGCGCGGTGAGCCGGGCACCGCGCGCGGCGAGCTTGTAGCTGCGCTCCCTGCCCGCGGTGCGGTCGAAGATCCAGTACAGGACGAGGCCCATCTGGGAGAGCCACAGCAACTCCGGCAGCACGTCGCGGAGTTCCTCCGGCACCTTGGTCTTCGTCGCCCCCGCGAGGACCTCCCGGTGGACGCTGATCGCCTCCTCGCGGGCGTGCTCCGACTCCGGGGAGAACGGGCTGAGGGGGCTGTCGGGGTCGGCGGCGTTCTTGAAGAACTGGACGGCGAACTCGTGGTACGGGGTCGCGACGTCCAGCCATGCCTTCAGCACGCCCGCCAGCCTCGCCTCCAGCTCGCTCTCGTGGTCCAGGACGTCCCGGACCGCCGCCTGGTGCTCGGCGGCGATCCGGTCGTAGAAGCCCTGGATCAGGTGTTCCTTGCCCTCGAAGTAGTAGTAGGCGTTCCCGACGGAGACCCCGGCCTCCTGGGCGATGGCCCGCATGGTGGTCTTGTCGTAGCCCCGCTCCTGGAACAGCCGCATGGCTGTCTCCAGGATCAGCGCGCGGGTCTGCTCGGACTTGCTGGGCTCGGGGCTGTCGTTCTTCGAGGGCACGGAGCGAGCCTAACCAGTGGGGCTCAGGGCGACTGCGCCGCCTGGTACAGGGGTCGAACTCGCGGAGATCCTCAGGCCCCTCGGCGGGGCGCGCAGGTCCCGTCCTCGCACCCCGGCGGGCCGTAACTCCAGCCCCAGGACGGGTCGTACGACCACCCGTCCGCCCGCCGGTACACGGCCCCGCCCTCCTGTCCGCGGCCCCACCGCCCGTCGCGCCACCTGGCCGCCGCCAGCGCCGCGCCCTTGGCCAGCCGCATCCCGGTGGGCGTGCTCAGCCGGTGGGCGAGGGGCCGGTGTTCGCGCAGCGCCCACAGGACCACGACCCACGCGGCGGCGCCCCGGTAGACCTGGCCCGCGTCGCCCACGGCGGTGATGTCGTCCAGGGTGGCGGCGTGGTCGAGGCGGGGGTAGCGGGCACGGGCCTCGGCGGACCCGGCCGGGATCAGGTCCAGCGGTACCAACTGCGCCTGACGGCCCAGCCAGTCGCGCACATGGGCGCACAGCGCGCACTCGGCGTCGTAGAGCACGGTGAGCCGGCGGACCGGGACGCGCGTGGCGTCCCGGCCCGGGGTGGCGGCCTCGGCCGTCATACCTCGGCCCAGTCCTGCGGCGCGACCGGCGGCACCTGCTCGCGCTCCATCCGGCCCCGGCGCCGGATGCGGTTGAGGACGTAGACGTTGCCTATGTGCATGATGCCGAGCAGCAGCAGCACCCAGCCGATCTTGATCGACAGGTTCTCCAGCATCCCGCGGTTGTCGGAGACATCGCCGCTGTCGGTCATGAACAGGGCGACCAGGCCGAGGTTGACCAGATAGAAGCCGACCACCAGCAGGCGGTTGACGGCGTCGGCGAGCTCCTCGTTCCCGCGGAGCACGTCGGCGAGGAAGATACGGCCGTTGCGGCTGAGCGTGCGGGCCACCCACACGGTGAGCACGACGCTGACGACCAGGTAGATGACATAGGCGATGACCACGCGGTCCATGGCCTCCCCCTTCTTGAACGCGTTCAAAACGCTGACAGGGATGACTGTAGGCCTGCTTTTGAACACGTTCAACGCAATAGCGCGGAGACCTGTGTCACGGCCGGAGAGCCGCCAACTCGGTGCATGGTGAGGAGGGTTGCTCCTCGCGTCCGGCCTCCGGGGGCCCGCGGACCCGGCCCTCCCGTGGGCCCGCGGACCCGCCCCTCCCGTGGGTCCGCGCCTCCCGCCGCCGCGGGTCCGCGCCTCGGCCGCTGTGGGTCCGCGCGTCGGCCACCCGTCAGGGCCGCGCCTTCGCCCCCGTGGGTCCGCGCCTCCGCCGCCATGGGTCTGCGCCTCGGCCGCCCGTCAGGGTCCGCGCCTCCCGCCGCCGCGGGTCTGCGCCTCGGCCACCCAACAGGGTCCGCGCCTCGGCCGCCCGTCAGGGTCCGCGCCTCCCGCCGCCGCGGGTCTGCGCCTCGGCCGCCCGTCAGGGTCCGCGCCTCCCGCCGCCGGGGGTCCGCGCCTCCGCCGCCCGTCAGGGTCCGCGCCTCCCGCCGCCGCGGGTCTGCGCCTCGGCCGCCCGTCAGGGTCCGCGCCTCCGCTGTCCGTCAGGGTCTGCGTCCCAGCTCCGGCCGCTTGGAGTAGTCCGTGAACCCGATGACGTTCCCCCACGGGTCGGCGATCTCCACCGTCCACCCCGTGGCCATCGAGAACGGCTCGTCGAGCAGCGCGACCCCCGCTCCCCGCAGCGCCCGCGCCGCCGCCCGGACGTCCGGCACCTCCAGCCAGAGCCGCACGGGCGGCCACGGCGGCGGCCGGTGCCCCAGCGCCTCCTCCTGCCGCAGCAGGATCCCGGGTGTCTCGCCCCCGACCTTCAGCAGCGCGATCCCGGCCTCGTCGAGCCGGAACCCCACCGTGAACCCGGCCCGCTCGTAGAACTCCACCGCCTCGCCGAGCTGTCCGACCGGCAGCAGCACGTTGTCGAACCCGAGCAGCTCGTACGACTCGTCATCTGACATGGCATCAGATTAGGTGCCTTGTCCCACCGGTCCGCCGCGAAGGCGCGGAAAACGCCGAGGGCCCTGCTCCGGACGGAGCAGGGCCCTCGGCGTGAAGGGCGGTGCGGGCTCAGAAGCGGCGCGTGATCAGCGCCTTCTTCACCTCGGCGATCGCCTTGGTGACCTCGATGCCACGCGGGCAGGCGTCCGTGCAGTTGAAGGTGGTGCGGCAACGCCACACACCGTCACGGTCGTTGAGGATCTCCAGGCGCTGCTCGCCGGCCTCGTCGCGCGAGTCGAAGATGAAGCGGTGCGCGTTGACGATGGCCGCCGGGCCGAAGTACTGGCCGTCGTTCCAGAAGACCGGGCACGAGGAGGTGCAGGCGGCGCAGAGGATGCACTTCGTCGTGTCGTCGAAGCGCTCACGGTCCTCGGCCGTCTGCAGACGCTCGCGCGTCGGCTCGTTGGTGTCCTTCGTGATCAGGAAGGGCATCACGTCCCGGTAAGCCTGGAAGAACGGCTCCATGTCCACGACCAGGTCCTTCAGGACCGTCAGGCCCTTGATGGGCTCGATCGTGATCGGCTTGTCCGGGTTGATGTCCTTGATCAGCGTCTTGCACGCCAGGCGGTTCTTGCCGTTGATCCGCATGGCGTCGGAGCCGCAGATGCCGTGCGCGCAGGAGCGGCGGAACGTCAGCGTGCCGTCCACGTCCCACTTGATCTTGTGGAGACCGTCGAGGACGCGCTCCTTGGGGTCGATCTCCAGCTGGAAGTCTTCCCACGTCGCCTCGGCCGAGACCTCCGGGTTGAAACGGCGGACCCGGAAGGTGACGGTGATGTACGGGGAGGCCGCGGACTCCGCCTCGACCTTGTCCAGAACAGGGGTAGCCATCAGTACTTACGCTCCATCGGCTGGTAGCGGGTCTGGACGACCGGCTTGTAGTCGAGTCGGACGGTTTCCGACCCGTCGGCGCCGACCTCGCGGTACGCCATCGTGTGGCGCATGAAGTTGACGTCGTCGCGGTTCGGGTAGTCCTCGCGGTAGTGACCGCCGCGGGACTCCTTGCGGGCCAGCGCGGAGACGGCCATGACCTCGGCCAGTTCGAGCAGGTTGCCCAGCTCGATGGCCTCCAGCAGGTCGGTGTTGAACCGCTTGCCCTTGTCCTGGACCGCCACGTTCTTGTAGCGCTCGCGCAGCTCGGCGATCTTCTCGACGGCCGTCTTGATCGTCTGCTCGGTGCGGAACACCATGACGTTGGCGTCCATGGTCTCCTGCAGCTCGCGGCGGATCGTGGCGACCCGCTCGGTGCCGGTGGAGGTGCGCAGCCGCTCGATCTGCTCGACGACCAGCGCCTCCGGGTCCTCCGGCAGCTCGACGAACTCGGCCTTGTGGGAGTACTCGGCGGCGGCGATGCCCGCGCGGCGGCCGAACACGTTGATGTCCAGCAGCGAGTTGGTGCCCAGGCGGTTGGCGCCGTGGACCGACACGCACGCGACCTCGCCGGCCGCGTACAGGCCCGGGACGACGGTGGTGTTGTCGAGCAGGACCTCACCCTCGACGTTGGTCGGGATGCCGCCCATGGCGTAGTGCGCGGTCGGCTGGATCGGGATCGGGTCCGTGTAGGGCTCGATGCCGAGGTAGGTGCGCGCGAACTCCGTGATGTCCGGGAGCTTGGCGTCCAGCTGCTCCGGCGGGAGGTGCGTGAGGTCCAGGTAGACGTGGTCGCCCTCGGGACCGCAGCCGCGGCCCTCACGGATCTCCGTGTAGATGGAGCGGGAGACGACGTCACGGGACGCGAGGTCCTTCATGACCGGCGCGTACTTCTCCATGAAGCGCTCGCCGTCCTTGTTGCGCAGGATGCCGCCCTCACCGCGGGCACCCTCCGTCAGCAGGATGCCCATGCGCCAGATGCCGGTCGGGTGGAACTGGAAGAACTCCATGTCCTCCAGCGGCAGACCCCGGCGGTAGCAGGCGGCCTGGCCGTCGCCGGTCAGGGTGTGCGCGTTGGAGGTCACCTTGAAGAACTTGCCGGTGCCGCCGGAGGCGTAGATGACGGCCTTCGACTGGAAGATGTGGATCTCGCCGGTGGCCAGCTCGTAGGCGACCACACCGGCGGAGCGCTTGACGCCGTCGACCTCGGTGATCAGCTGGTCCAGGACGTAGAACTCGTTGAAGAACTCCACGCCCTCCTTGACGCAGTTCTGGTACAGCGTCTGGAGGATCATGTGGCCGGTGCGGTCGGCCGCGTAGCAGGAGCGGCGGACCGGGGCCTCACCGTGGTTGCGGGAGTGACCGCCGAAGCGCCGCTGGTCGATCGTGCCGCCCGGCGTCCGGTTGAACGGCAGGCCCATCTTCTCCAGGTCGAGGACGGCGTCGATGGCCTCCTTCGCCAGGATCTCGGCGGCGTCCTGGTCGACCAGGTAGTCACCGCCCTTGACCGTGTCGAAGGTGTGCCACTCCCAGTTGTCCTCCTCCACGTTGGCCAGCGCGGCGGCCATGCCGCCCTGCGCGGCGCCCGTGTGGGACCGGGTCGGGTACAGCTTCGTCAGCACCGCGGTGCGGCTGCGCTTCGTCGCCTCGATGGCGGCGCGCATACCGGCGCCGCCCGCGCCGACGATGACTGTGTCGTACTTGTGGATCTTCATCAGGAATTCCTCAGCCCCGTGCCTAGCGGATGTTCGGGTCGAAGGTGAAGATCACCAGCGTGCCCAGCAGGATGGTGAACACCGTGGCGGTGTAGAGCAGGCCCTTCAGCCACAGACGGGTGTTCGCCCGCTCCGCGTAGTCGTTGATGACCGTACGCAGGCCGTTGGCGCCGTGCAGCATGGCCAGCCAGAGCATCAGCAGGTCCCAGACCTGCCAGAAGGGGCTCGCCCAGCGGCCCGCCACGAAGGCGAAGCCGATCTTGGAGACACCGCCGTCCAGCACGAGCTGGATCAGCAGGTGGCCGATGACGAGGACGACCAGCACGATGCCGGACAGGCGCATGAAGAGCCAGGCCGCCATCTCGAAGTTGCCGCGGGTGGACCGGGGCGTCTTCTTGGTGCGCTGGCGAGGGGCCTCGATGACCGGCGCCGGGTTGTCGACGCCGTAGCGCGGCGCACCCTCGACCGGACCGATGCCGGAAGCGTTGATTTCAGTCGTGGACATGCGCGTCAGCTCCCGAACAGTTCACGAGCGGCGTGGCCGAGGACGGGATAGACGGCACCCGCCATCAGGACGACCCACAGGCCCACGACAGTCCAGAGCATCTGCTTCTGGTAGCGCGGGCCCTTCGACCAGAAGTCGACGGCGATGACACGCAGGCCGTTGAGCGCGTGGAAGAGGATGGCGGCGACGAGGCCGTACTCCAGCAGCGCGACGATCGGCGTCTTGTACGTGGCTACGACCTTGTCGTAGTCCTCGGGGGAGACACGCACGAGAGCGGTGTCCAGGACGTGGACGAACAGGAAGAAGAAGATGAGGACGCCGGTGACTCGATGAGCCACCCAGGACCACATTCCTTCCCGGCCGCGGTACAGCGTTCCAGCCGGCACGGAAGACCCTCCGGGAGCGGGGACTAGGGCCGCGCCGGCTTCGGTTGTCGGTCGGGCCCGGCCGGGTACGGTCCACCGGCCCCCAGCATCGTAGCGACGCGTACGCGCTGGGCTTAGCGGGGGCCTACCGGTGTGATCAAAGTGGCACGCGGATGGGTGAGTATTTCGGTGTCCGCGGGAGTTTGTGCGGTTATCTGCCGGGAAGCGGATGTTCCTGGCCGTTCGCGCCCCCCGGCGGAGCCTCCGACGGGCGCAGCCCCGCGCCCCTGAGCATGCTGATCAGCCGCCCCTTCGCAAGCCTGCGGAGCTCGTCCGCCGCCAGGACGCGTTCGTCCTCGGGATCGTTTGTCAATCGTGACCGGATGCCCTCCAGGAAACGGTCGAGGGCCTCGTCCGGCGGCGTGTCACCCACGTAGATGACGAACGCGTGCCCGAACCGAGCCTCGTACGCCGTGTGCGCCGCGCTCAGGGCCATGTGGGCTGCCTCGTACGTGTCCTCCGGGAGGGGCGGCAGGGTCTCGCCCGCCAGGGCCTCCGCGAGGTCGGTGGGGGTGAGGTCGTAGGCGGCCTCGTCGGACGCGGCCAGGAGCGAGCCGAGGTCGGGGTAGGGGCGGTGGGCGCTGACGCGGTCGGCCCAGCGGAGGCTGCGCAGGCACATGAGGAGTGCGCGGCGGGCCTCGGCGGCTGAGATCGAGTTGAAGCGCTCCAGCGGGGACGGCTCGGCGCGGGTCTGCTCGGGAAGGAGGCGAGTCACGTTTCGGCAGGGGATGGTGTGAGAGTTGTGTCGCCACCGTATCGAGACCGGTCATCACCTGTCCGACGGATGCCCGAATTTCACCCGGAAGGGAGAGTTTAGGGACGTCTGGTGGACGAATGACGCTCCCGACGGCCGTAGGTTGGGTCCGTGAGCCGGCACAGGCGCTCCCGCGCGAAGCGACCGGGGCGAGCGGAACGGAAGGTGTGGTGGCACGCGCTGCTGATCGGCGTGGCCGTCGTCGTTCTGGGCGTGGGCGTGGGCGTGTGGGCCTCCGGGGGTGAGGGCGGCGACTCCGTGCCCGCCGCCGCACCGACCAGCAGCGCGGGCGGCGGCAGCGCCAGTCCGCGCCCCAGCCCCACACCGAGCCCGACCCGCAGCTACCCGCTGTCCCAGGCGCCGGCCACCATCCCCGCCGTGCGGGAGCACACGCCCGCCCGCGGGCCGGGCTGGCGGCCCCGGAAGGCCTACCGGGTCGTGGCCGGCGACGCCGAGCTGCGCGACGAGGCGAAGCTGCTCGCCGGCGAGCTGGGACTGTCCTACGGCGGGGAGAGCCGGGACGTGCGCGCCGGGGACGTGCTGCTCGCGCTGAGCGGCGACGAGGGCGCGGACCCGGAGTCGTACAGCATGACCGTGCGCGGCGGGCGGGTGACCATCAGCGGGCCCGACGAGGCGGGCGTCTTCTACGGGACGCGGACGCTGAAGCAGGAGGTGCGCGGCGCCGGCACGGCACCCGAGGGCGTCGTGCGCGACGAGCCCGCCAAGCCGGTGCGCGGACTGATGCTGGACATCGCCCGCAAGCACTTCACCGCCCGGTGGATCGAGGACCGGGTGCGGGAACTGGGGGATCTGAAGTTCAACCAGCTCGGGCTGCACTTCTCCGACGACCAGGGCTTCCGCATCGAGTCGGACACCCACCCGGAGATCGTCTCCCGGCAGCATCTGACCAAGGCCGAGGTCCGGCGGATCGTCGCCCTCGCCACCAGCCGGCACATCACCGTGGTGCCCGAGATCGACTCGCCCGGTCATCTCGGCGCGGTCATCGACGCCCACCCCGAGCTGCAACTGCGCGACGCCAGGGGCGTGCCGACGCGCGGCGCGGTCGACATCTCCGACCCCGACGCCGCCGAGATCGTCGACGACCTGTTCACCGAGTACGCCGAGCTGTTCCCCGGCGACCCCTGGCATCTGGGCGGCGACGAGTACCAGGCGCTCACGCGGTCCGACCCCGAGGCGTCCTACCCGCAGCTCGCGGCCGCCGCGCGCGAGGCCCACGGCTCCGGCGCGGGCGTCGCCGAACTCGCCACCGGGTGGCTCAACGACCGCGCCGGCACCGTACGGACCCTGGGCCGCACCCCGCGCGCGTGGAACGACGGCCTCTACCGCGGCACGACGGTCAAGGCCGACGCCGACATCCAGGTCGCCTACTGGACCGGCAAGGAGATCGGTGCCCGGCCGCCCGTCGACTATCTGAGCGCCGGCCGCGAGGTGATCAACTACAACGACGAGTTCCTCTACTACGTGCTCGGCGAGCCGCAGACCTTCGTCTACCCCACCGGCCGGCGGATCTACGAGCAGTGGACCCCGCGCGTGCTGCGCGGCACCGAGGCCGTCCCCGCACGCTACGACGCCCAGATCCTCGGCGGCTCGTTCGCCGTGTGGTGCGACCTGGCGGACGCGCAGACGCAGGGCCAGGTCGCGGCCGGCATCAGGATGCCGCTGCGGGCCACCGTCCAGAAGCTCTGGGACGCGGACCGGCCGCGACTGTCCTGGGCGGAGTTCCGGGCCCTGGCGGACCGGCTGGGCTGACCGCGGGCCGGCTCCGGCCGGGCTGTCCCTGGGCGGAGTGCCGGGCCCTCGCGGACCGGCTGGGCCGACGGCGGGCGGATTGTCCGATCCGCCTGCGCGCCCTCCTGCGGCTGTGATGTATTCGGCGCGAGCCTGCACACGACATTCGGGGGGCCGGACATGGGCTACTGGGGGTACTTCGTCGTGGGCCGCGACCCACGGCCGCTGGGCGAACTGCTGCCCGTCGAGGGGCTGCGGCGGCACGCCTCGGCACCGGACGACTGGCAGGTGTGGGAGTACCCGAGCGGCGAGGGCGACGTCGGCAGCATGAACGCGCTCGCCCGGGAGACCGAGGCGCCCGCGCTGTTCGGCTACGTGATGGACAGCGACTGCGTGGTGATCGAGGCGGCGGCCCCGGACAGCGGGGCGTGGTCGGCCTGTCTGGGGCGGGAGGCCATGGCCGGCTACCTCGGCCAGGACGGCCTGTCGGTGGAGGACTACTTCCTCGACCCCCGTGACGCCGCCGAGCGCGCGGCCGCCTGGGCCGCCGAGGCCGGGCACACCGCCGACCCCGAGGTGCTGCTCGGCGTGTTCACCGCCGAGCCCGACCCCTTGGCCGAAAATCTCCTCTTCCGGCTGCTCGACCGGCTCGGTGTGGTGCCCCTGTGACACAACCGGGCCGTTACGCGCAGAAGGGGAAAGTACGGGCTCCGTGACGGATGGCGCCCCGTCGAGGGAGGCGTGGATGAGTCTGGTGGAACTGATCGCGCAGGCCGACGAGCGCGGACTGGCCGCCAGCGGGCTGGCTTGTTTGGATCGGTGCGTGCCGCTGCTCGGCGGCGACGACGAGCTGCTGCGCCCGCTGTGGGCGAGCCTCGCCGACGGCGCCGACCCGACCGCGTGGGGCGGCCTGCTGGACGAGGCGCGAGGCAGGCTGGAGGCGTCCGAGGCCGAGCAGCCCGACGAGGCCGCGGCGCTCGCCCGGCGGATGCTGGAGGCCGCCCCCGCCGAGCGCTCGGCGGCCGAGGTGCGGCTCTGGGCCGACGCCTGCTCGGTCGCCTCCCTCCAGATCCACCGGCTGCTGGACCCGGCCGAGAACGCCGCCGGCTCCGTCGACGCCACCCGCGCGGGCCGCACCGAGGGCATGTCCCCGCTCGTCGAGGCCGAACTGCGCCGCCAGGTCACCGTCCTGGAACTGCTCGCGGGCCACGGCGCGGCCGGACTGCGGCGCGCCCTGGACGTCTCCACCGAGGGCCGCCGGGTGCTGCGGGCGGTGGTGTCGCGGCGTACTCGCCAGCAGGAGGGCTGAAACCGCACGGGCGGCGGATCCTGTGACCGCGGCGGGGCGGTCGTGCGCGGGTTGTGGGAACGCTGCCGGGGGAGTGACGAAACCACACCTGACCCCGCTCTTGCCTATGTGACGACGACACATCAGGAGACCAGGCCCCAGGCCGCCGCGAAGCCCGTCCGCTGGGCCGCCGACGCCGTGGCGACGATGCGTGAGGGCGCGCGGCTGCGCCTGGACTACTCGGCGCAGAGTCTGTGGCGCGTCGACCGGATGATCGAGGACCTGCGGCGCGAGGAGCCGCCGTACGCCGCCGTGGAGAACGTGCTGCGCGGACTCGGGGCGTACGCGGGTGAGGTGATCGCCCGGCAGACCGGCGCCGAGTGGTGGGCGAGCGGCGGCGACCACTGGGTGCGCACCCCCGACGGCAAGCTGTGGGACCCGATGGACGAGGCCCGCCGCTGCTTCACCGGCGTGGGCTCCCTGCGCCTGCTGTGCCGCGACGCGACCAGCGGCATACGCGCCGACTAGCGACGTCCGGGCCGGCCAGGGGCGTCCGGGCCGACGAGCGGCATACGCGCCGACCAGGGGCGTCCGCCCCCGGGACGCGGACGGTCACGAGCCGGCCGGGGCACCGCACGGAGCCCCGGCCGGCTCGCCGCCCCGGCCGTACGCCGTCAGGTGGCGGTACGGCGGGACCGGCGGCGTCACCTGTCACACAGACACCACCCGTAGAGCGCGTCGCTCCGGCGAAGCGTCACCGTGGTCGCCCCGGCGGACGCACGAAGATCCGAAAGGTTGCACGGGCACACCCCGTCGGACGTGTGTGATGACACACGCGTGTGACCCGTGATGATCCTGAGACCGCACCCGCTGGGAGGAGCGGGGGAGCCGCCTGGGGTTCTCCGGAGGCCACGACGGAGGGGTGGGCTCATGGACACCGCGGACGGGCGACTGCCACGTGCCGCCGGGATGCGGCCGTACGCCGCGGACTTCACCGCCCGGCTGACAGCGCGCCACCGGATACCGCTGGACTGGTCGGTGGCCAGCCTGCGGGTGGTGGACAGGCTGATCGACGGACTGCGCAAGGGCGGCGCCGACGCCGACAGCATCCGCGACACGCTCGCGGGACTCGGGGCGTACGTCGGTGAGGTGCTGGTCCGCCGGGCCGGCGGGGTGTGGGTCGACCTCGACGCCGACCAGCGCGCCTGGTTCGCGCAGCCGGTCGGGGTGCGGCTGCCCGACGGCCGGGTCTGGAACCCGCTGGGCAAGGTCCGCAACCGCTTCGAGACGGGCGGACCGGAGGAATCCCTGCTGACCTTCTATCTGACCCTGCACGGCCGGGCCCGGCGAACGGCGGCGTAGACACGCGTGGGCGGCTGTGACACTTCTGTGAAGCGCGGCGCTGTTGAGACGGGGACCTCGGCACCGACGGAGTGTGCCGAACGGCGGGAACCCGCAGGCGAACCGGTGCGAACGAGGACGGTTTTGGGCCAGGGAGGGGAACCCCGGCGCGTGCAGGCGTACGACAGGGAGCTGGGAGCGGCGGTCGCGCGGGCCCAGGAGGGCGACGAGGCCGCATTCGCGGTCGCGTACCGGCTGGTGCAGCCGGGGCTGCTCGGATATCTGCGCGGACTCGTCGGCGACGACGCGGAGGACGTGGCCTCCGACGCCTGGCTGGAGATCGCCCGGGACCTCGGGCGGTTCAAGGGCGACGGGGCGGGTTTCCGCGGCTGGACGGCCACGATCGCCCGGCACCGTGCCCTGGACCATCTGCGCCGGCTGCGGGTACGTCCGCGGGGCTCGGCGCTGGAGCAGGACATGCTGGAGCTGCCCGGCCCGCACAGCACCCACGAGCAGGCGCTGGAGTCGCTCTCCACCGAGCGGGCTCTGGAACTGGTCCGGTCGCTGCCGCGCGACCAGGCCGAGGCGGTGCTGCTGCGGGTCGTGGTGGGACTGGACGGCCCGGCTGCCGCCCGGGTCCTCGGCAAGCGCCCCGGCGCGGTGCGGACGGCCGCCCACCGGGGCCTGAAGCGCCTGGCGCGGCAGCTGGGTGTGACGGATGAGGCTTCCCGGACGCTGGGGGAGTCGAAGTGAACGACGACGGTGACAGACCGGCGGGCAGGCTGACGGGCCGGACGGGCCGGGCGGAAACGGATGCGGACATGGGTGAGCGGCTGAACGAAGGGGCGGCACCCGACCACCGGCACAACCACGCAGGCGGTCGCCGTACCCCCGCGCCGTCGCCCGCCGACGCATTGCACGCGCCCGCCCTGGAGGCATTCCTCGCCGACACCCTGCGGCGTACCGTGCCGGACGCCGAGGCCGAGCAGCGGGCGGTGGCCGCGTTCCTCGCGGCGCGGGAGGCCGGGGCGCACCGGGCGCGGACGCGGCGGCGCGACGACTGGCGGCCGCGCCACGCGCGCGTCGCACGGCCGGTGCGGTCCACGTTCGCCGTGCTGCTCGCCGGCCTGACCCTCGGCGGCGTCGCCTACGCGGCCGTCGGCGGCACCGACACCGCGCCCGAGGACGCCGGCAAGGGGCCGGACACCCCGTCCAAGAGCGCCTCCGACCAGCCGGGCGCCTCCGCCGCCGCCACCGGCGGCCCGTCCCAGACGCGGGGACCCGACGGTCGCCCGTCCGCGGCCCAGGACACCGAGGCCCACTGCCGGTCCTACGAGCGGCTCGCGGAACGCGGCAACGCGCTGGAGTCGACCGCCTGGCAGCGACTGGTGCGGGCGGCCGGCGGCGAGGACCGTGTCGAGGCCTACTGCGCGGAGGTCCTGCGGGCAGCCGAGGCCACGGCCAGGCCCGGCACCGGGCAGGGCGACCGGAGCGAGCAGAGCAACGGCCAGGGCACCAGTCAGAACAACGGCCAGGGCACCGGCCGGAACGACGAGCAGGACAGCGGCCGGAACAGCGGCGGCCAGGACAGCGGCGGCCAGGACAACGGTGCCACCGGTACCGAGCCGCCGACCGGCCAGGGCGACGACACCGGCAACGCCACCGTGGGCGGCACCGAGGGCGGCACCGACAAGAAGCAGTGACCCGGTACGGCCGACCGGGTACCGGCAGCGAGAATCCCGCGGCATCCGACCACGCACGCGACCACACACACGATCGCCCCGGCGCCTGGCGTCCGGGGCTGTTCCATGTGCCCCTCGGGGCGGGCGGCGTGGTGCCGAAGGCAACGGCCGGGGCCGCCACCCCCCACAGGAGAGGCCCCGGCCGTCGCGCGGACGGGCCGCGCGGCGGCCCGTACTTCCTTCAGCGCCGCGGCCGCGATTTGTGTCACACCCCGCACCCGTCCACCGCGTCACGAGTTAGTTGCATCTTGTACGTGTCTTTTACATGCATGGACGGGGAGCGGTTTCACGCCGTAACGTGCCTTTCGCGTCGGACTGCCTGGGCTGTGTGTCCCCAGGGGCGGCGCACGACCGGATCGGTGCGCAAAAGGGGCGCGGTGCTGGGGGACGACGCGGAGTTGACCGCCGCGGTGCTTGCGGCACAGGACGGGGACGAGACCGCGTTCCGGACTGTGTACCGCACTGTGCACCCGCGGTTGCTCGGATACGTCCGGACACTCGTCGGCGAGCCCGACGCCGAGGACGTCGCCTCCGAGGCATGGCTCCAGATCGCCCGCGACCTCGACAGGTTCGACGGCGACGCCGACCGCTTCCGCGGCTGGGCCGCACGGATAGCCCGCAACCGCGCCCTGGACCACATACGCATGCGCGGCCGCCGCCCCGCCATCGGCGGCGACGAGACCGAACTGACCGGCAGGCCCGCCGAGTCCGACACCGCGGGTGAGGCCATCGAGGCCCTGGCCACCGGCCGCACCCTCTCCCTGATCGCCCGTCTCCCGCAGGACCAGGCCGAGGCCGTCGTCCTGCGCGTGGTCGTCGGCCTGGACGCCAAGTCCGCCGCCGAGACCCTGGGCAAGCGCGCCGGAGCCGTCCGCACGGCCGCGCACCGCGGGCTGAAACGACTGGCCGAACTCCTCGGCGACGATCCGGAATCCACGGGTGTGCTCGACGCCATGCCCACCCAGCGAGAACCGCACGGCCGGAGGGTGACGTCCGCGAGTGTGACGCATACGCGCGCGCGGACGCAGAGGGACATGTGATGGCCGACGAGCAGTACGGGTGGCTGGACCGCGAAACGGCGGAGCGATTGCTGCGCGGAGAGCCACTGGACGCTGTCGGCGCCGACGCGCGCGAGCAGGCCGAGCGGCTTGCCGAAGCCCTCGGCGCTCTCTCCTCGCAACCCGCTGCGAGCAGCACCGAACTCCCCGGCGAGGCCGCCGCGTTGGCCGCTTTCCGCAGTGCTCGCGCCGACCGTCCGACCGACTTCGCGGAGGGCGCCGACGCCCCGGCCGCACGGGGCCGCGCGGGTGCGTCCGACGCCGGGCTGTTCCGGCTCGACGACCCCGAACCCGTGCCCGGCCGCCCCCGCTGGGCCCGCCCGCTGCGCTACGTCCTGGTCGCCGCGCTCGCCGTAGGCATGGTCGGCGGGGTGGCCGTCGCGGCCGGAACCGGAGTGCTCCCCACACCGTTCGACGACGCCGAGCCCGCGCCCGCCTCCTCGGTCTCCGCGGCCGCGACCCCTCGGCAGCCGTCGACCACGCCGTCGCCGGACGCCCCCGGCGATACGGCCCCGTCCGAGGGCTCCTCCGGGCCGGGTGGCGCCGGCCGGGACATCGCCGGCGGCGGCGATCCCGCGCCCGGCGACCGCTCCGGCGTCGCGCCGGACATCCGCGAGAGCACCGGCCGCGCTCTGCGCGAGACCGCCTCCGCCTGCCGGGCCGTGCGTGACGGCCGGCACCTCGGGACCGACCGCAAGCGGGCCCTGGAGGGCGCGGCCGGCGGCTCCGGCCGGGTGTGGACCTATTGCAAGGGCCTCCTCGCCGAACTCGACACCCTCACGCACCGCGGGAACCAGGGCGGCAACGCCCAGGGCGACGCCAGGAACGGCGAGGCGGGCCGGAGTACCGAGCACGGTGACGGCGACTCCGACGGCAACGCCGACGAGGGCAACTCCGACGACCGCCACCGGGCCGGCCGCGACCGCGGCAGCGGAGACGACGGTCGTGGTGACGGCGATGGTGCTGACGGCGGTCGTGCTGACGACGGTCGTGGCGACGGCGACCAGGGCCGCGATCACGGCGACGACCAGGGCGGCGGCCACGACGGGAACGACCGCGACCGCGATCGCAGCCGCGACGACCGTGGCCGCGACGACGGTGACAAGGGCGACCGCGACGACCGCGGCCACCAGGACGGGAACGGCGGCGACGCTCGCCACGAGGACCAGGGCTAGGTCCAGACCCAGAGGCCCTGGCCCTGCCAGTCCTCCGGGCCGCACGCGATCGGCGATCGGCGATCGGCGGGTGGGGGTCGTGGAGGGCCGGTCGCGCGGTTCCCCGCGCCCCTTCAGGGCGGCTGCCCTCCGGAGCGTCGGCATGGCCCCGCGCCCCACACCTTCTGACCTGCGACTTCGCCGATCCTCGAAGTTTTCTCAGCCCAGGTGTGACGTTTTCGCGAGCCCAGGCGCAGTACTAGGTGAGCCGACTGGTCATCGGCCTCGCACTGAGCCGGGGTTCCCCCCGTACCCCAGGGCTCGTGCATTCGGCGCGGGTGGGACACGTTCCCCCGGTCCCACCCGCGCCCCACACTTCCTCACCAGTGCACGACTCCTCACCAGTGCACGACGACCTTGTCGCCGCCGCGCACCTGCGCGAAGAGATCCGCGATCGCCGCCTCGTCCCGCACGTTCACACAGCCGTGCGAGGCCCCCGCGTAGCCCCGGGCCGCGAAGTCGGCCGAGTAGTGCACCGCTTGGCCGCCGCTGAAGAACATGGCGTACGGCATCGGCGAGTCGTAGAGCGTGGACACATGGTGCCGGGACTTCCAGTAGATCTGGAACACACCTTCCCGGGTGGGTGTGTACTGCGAGCCGAACCGGACCGGGACCGTGAGCAGGGTCCGCCCGTCGATCATCCACCGCAGCGTGCGGCTCTCCTTGCTGATGCACAGCACCCGGCCCGTCATACAGCGCGCGTCCGGCGCGTCGGCGGGCTGGCCGCCCATCAGATACAGCTCCCACCGCCCGGGTTCACCGGTCATGCCCAGCAGCCGCTGCCAGGTGACGGTGTCGGTCTTTCCCGTGCGCGGCAGCCCGCGCTTGCCCTGGAAGCCCTTCACCGCCTCCTCGGTGCGCTCGTCGTAGGTGCCCGTGGGGCCGTCGAACAGCCAGGCGATCTGGCGCAGCCGGGCCTGGAGTTCGCGGACGTCCCGTCCGTCGTCGCCGCGCGACCACAGCACCTTCGGCGGACTCGGCTTCGGCGTGGCGGGTGCGGCGCCGGGCTTGTCGTCCGCGGCGCCCTGCCCGGACGGCGCGGCGGGCTCCGTCCGGGTGACCTCCACCCGTACCGGCGACCGGCTCCCGCCCTGGCCCCCGGCTCCCGCGGTGCATCCGCTCAGCACCGCCAGCGCGGCCGCCGCGCCGGCCGCTCTCCGTACCCCAGGACCGCGCATGTCGTACCCCCGTCGTTCCGCCGTTCGGCACCCGTGTCCCTTGAGATGTCTCCCCCTACGTGACTGGTTGCGAACGGCGCTGCATCGTTGTGAGCAAGGTCCCAGCGTGGGGCACTCCACCGGTGCGTGCCGCCGCCGCTACATTCCGTGGCGAAGGCCGGTCGTCCTGGCGAGCAACGAAGCGACGCGGAGGCACACCATGGCACGCGATTCGGAGTCCGGACTGCCCATCGAGCCGGTGTACGGGCCGCAGGCGCTGGAGGGCTGGGACCCGGCCGAGAAGCTGGGCGAGCCGGGCGCGTACCCGTTCACGCGGGGTGTGTATCCGTCGATGTACACCGGGCGGCCGTGGACGATGCGTCAGTACGCCGGGTTCGGTACGGCGTCGGAGTCCAACGCCCGCTACCAGCAGCTGATCGCCAACGGAACGATGGGCCTGTCGGTGGCCTTCGACCTGCCGACGCAGATGGGTCACGACTCCGACGCGCCGATCGCGCACGGTGAGGTCGGCAAGGTGGGGGTGGCGATCGACTCGGTGGAGGACATGCGGGTGCTGTTCGGCGGGATCCCGCTGGACAAGGTGTCCACGTCGATGACGATCAACGCCCCGGCGGCACTGCTACTGCTGCTGTACCAGTTGGTGGCGGAGGAGCAGGGGGTGAGTGCGGACCAGCTGACCGGCACGATCCAGAACGACGTGCTGAAGGAGTACATCGCGCGTGGGACGTACATCTTCCCGCCCAAGCCCTCGCTGCGGCTGATCGCGGACATCTTCAAGTACTGCCGGGCAGAGATCCCGAAGTGGAACACCATCTCGATCTCCGGCTATCACATGGCCGAGGCGGGTGCCTCGCCCGCGCAGGAGATCGCCTTCACGCTGGCCGACGGCATCGAGTACGTGCGTACGGCCGTCGCCGCGGGGATGGACGTGGACGACTTCGCGCCGCGGCTGTCGTTCTTCTTCGTGGCCCGCACCACGATCCTGGAGGAGGTGGCCAAGTTCCGTGCCGCGCGCCGGATCTGGGCGCGGGTGATGAAGGACGAGTTCGGGGCGAGGAACCCGAAGTCGATGATGCTGCGTTTCCACACCCAGACGGCGGGGGTGCAGCTGACCGCGCAGCAGCCGGAGGTGAACCTGGTCCGGGTCGCTGTCCAGGGACTTGCCGCGGTGCTGGGCGGCACGCAGTCGCTGCACACGAACTCCTTCGACGAGGCCATCGCGCTGCCCACCGACAAGTCCGCCCGCCTGGCGCTGCGCACCCAGCAGGTCCTGGCCTACGAGACGGACGTGACGGCAACGGTGGACCCGTTCGCCGGCTCCTACGTCGTCGAGCGGATGACCGACGAGGTGGAGGCGGCCGCGCTGGAGCTGATGCGGAAGGTGGCGGACCTGGGCGGCGCGGTCACCGCGATCGAGCACGGCTTCCAGAAGGGCGAGATCGAGCGCAACGCCTACCGCATCGCGCAGGAGACCGACTCCGGGGAGCGGGTCGTGGTCGGCGTCAACCGGTTCCAGCTCGACGCGGAGGAGCCCTACGAGCCGCTGCGGGTCGACCCGGCCATCGAGGCCCGCCAGGCCCAGCGCCTGGCCGCGCTGCGCGCCGAGCGCGACCAGGCCGCCGTGGACGCCGCGCTGACGGCCCTGAAGAAGGCCGCCGAGGGCGAGGACAACGTCCTCTACCCGATGAAGGAGGCCCTCAAGGCCCGCGCCACCGTCGGCGAGGTCTGCAACGCCCTTCGCGAGGTGTGGGGCACGTACGTTCCGTCGGACGCCTTCTGACCGACTGCGAACCTGAACCGACTGCGAACCTGAACCGACTGCGAACCTGAACCGACGGCGAACCTGACCGACGGCGAACCTGACCGGCCGGCGGACGGGCCGGGAGCGGAACGGGCCGGGGAGGAGTGTCGTACCCGCGTGCGACACTCCCTTTCATGTTCGGCGTCATCGATCTCCCCACCTATCTGGCAGGACTCGTCCTGATCGTCCTGCTGCCCGGCCCCAACTCCCTCTACGTGCTCTCCGTCGCGGCCCGCAAGGGCATCCGCACCGGCTATGCGGCGGCGGCCGGTGTCTTCACCGGCGACGCGATCCTGATGACGCTGGCGGCGCTCGGCGCGGCCTCCGTGCTCACCACGACCCCGCTGCTGTTCATGGTCGTGAAGTACGCCGGTGCCGTGTATCTGGCCTGGATGGCGTACGGCATGCTGCGTTCGGCGTGGGACATGTGGAAGGCGCGCGGCGAGCGGCGGCCCCGGGTGGAGGCGGCCGCCGCGCTCGCGGAGCCGTCCGAGGAGCACCCCTACCGGCGGGCGCTGGTGGTCTCCCTGCTCAACCCGAAGGCGATCCTGTTCCTGATCTCCTTCTTCGTGCAGTTCGTCGACCCGGACTACGCCTACCCGGCGCTCTCCTTCGTCGTCCTGGGCGCCCTGCTGCAGACGGCGAGCTTCCTGTATCTGTCGATGCTGATATTCGGCGGCACCCGACTGGCCGACGCGTTCCGGCGCCGCAAGCGGCTCGCGGCCGGGGCCACGTCAGCGGCCGGCGCGCTGTTCCTGGGATTTGCGGTGAAGCTGTCGCTCGCCGGCGCGTAGCGCCCGGGTCAGCACGGGCGGCAGCAGATCGGCCGCGATCCGCCGGGCGCGGCCGCGGCGCCGGGCGGGCCGCGCCGCGGGCCGTCCGTGCGGCGGGCGGAGGCGGACCGGCGCGATCTCCTGCGCCACGGCTGTGACCGGGGCGCGGTCGGCGTGCCGGGAGAGCGGGAAGTCCGGGGCGCGCATGGCCTTGTCGGACTTCAGCCGGATCAGCCGGTGTCCCGCCGCCTCCTGGAGACTCAGCCGGCAGTCCTCGCGCGAGCGCGCCATCGCCAGCAGCTCCTCCTGCACGGCCTCGGGGTCGCCCCAGGTGCCGTAGAGCTTCTGCGTGCTCAGGCAGACCGGGCGCAGGCCACGGTTGAGCACGGCCTCCCAGGCCGCGACCGAGACGCCCGGGGTGTGCTCGGAGCGGAAGTCGTCCAGCACGACCACCCCGTCCGGCAGCAGGACCTCGCGGGCGGCGCCGATGTCGCCGTACACGTGCTCGTACAGATGCGAGGCGTCGACGTGCACGAACCGGCATGAGCCGGGGCGCACCTCGGCGGGCACCAGGGAGCTGGGGCCGTGCAGCACACGCGGCAGCTCGTCGTGGAAGGCGAGGTAGTTGTCCTCGAACGCCTGCCGGGTGAGGCTGCCGTACGACTTGGCCGACTCGGCGCCGTTGGCGGTGTCCGGTGCCTCGCCGCCGAACAGGTCGCAGACCGTGTACCGCTCGCCCTCGCGGCGGTGCCGCCCGAGGAAGATCGCGCTCTTGCCCATGTACACCCCGACCTCCAGCAGGTCACCGGAGGTGCCGGCGGCCTCCTGGCGGTCCAGGAACCAGTCGAACAGGACCTGGTCGAGAACGGGGAACCAGCCGGGGACGTCGTCGAGCCTCACCGGCCGGGCGGTGGTGGTGTGTGCGGCGGTCATGGGATCGGGCACTCCTTGCGCGGGGGACGAGGCCTTCGCTCCCGGCGCCTTCCCCCGGGGAGCGGCCCAAACGCCCGGGAGGTCGAACGGCGGGTGAACCCGCCCCGGCCACCCGGCCGGTCCCAGTCTCACCCGGCCCCGCGGGGCCCGCACGGCGGGTCGTCCGCCCGGGTCACCCCCCGCCCGCCTCACAGCGCGCCGAGGGCCCACGCGGCGCATCCCTCCCAGGGGCGCGGGGAACTGCGCGATCGGCCACGGCGGACGAGCCTCCTGCTCACGCGGCGCATCCCTCTGAGGGGCGCGGGGAACTGCGCGATCGACCACGACGGACGAGCCTCCTGCCCACGCGGCGCATCCCTCTGGGGGGCGCGGGGAACTGCGCGATTGACCACGGCGGACGATCAGCCCGCCGTGAGCGGTCCCCGGCGCCGCGGCCCCGGCCCACGCCGCCCGCGGCACCCCTCACCGCACCGCCAGCCCGGCCCGCCGCGCGTAGCCGTCCAGCCCCGCCGCCGTCCCGCCCGCCCAGCCGACGTAGCCGTCGGGGCGGACGAGGAAGACGCCGGGGCCGTAGGCCTCGTGGGCCGCGGTCCGCACCACGGGGGCGTCGAGCGAGGGCAGGGCGGTGTCCGTGCCGACGGCGAGCAGGGTCCAGTGCGGTCCTCGGAAGGCATCGAAGAGGCGGGTGCCGCCCAGGTCGCCGTCGGGGGCGCGATGGCCGGCGCGGACCGTGCCGGACGGGGTCCGGCGGGTGTCCTCGGTGAGCGGGGAGTCGGGGTAGCCGAGGCCGAGCTGGCTGGTGGCGGCGCCGCGCCGGGTCTCGCCTCGGTGGACGCTGGTGGAGAGGTCGAGCATGTCCGCCGCGACGGGACGGCGTTCGGCCTCGTAGGTGTCGAGCAGTTCGGCCGCCGCCGCCTCGCGCAGGACCGCGCCCAGCTTCCAGCCGAGGTTGTAGGCGTCCTGGACGCTGGTGTTGAGGCCCTGTCCGCCGGCCGGTGAGTGGATGTGGGCGGCGTCGCCCGCCAGGAAGACCCGGCCGGCGCGGAACCGGTCGGCCAGCGCGGCCCGGGGCCGGAAGTCGGAGGCCCAGCGCACCTCGGTCACGTCCTCGGGCGCGAGATGCGAGCGGGACGCGACGAGCTCCCGGACGCCCTCCAGGGAGAGATCGGCGGTGGCGTCCCGCGGGAGCTGGGCGATGAGCTGGAAGTCCGGCGTGCCGGGCAGCGGGCAGATCGCGAGGAAGCCGTCGCTGTCGCCGGGCGGGAAGACGTGCCAGAAGTCCCGTCCGAGCCCGGTGATCCGTACGTCCGCCACCAGCATCGGCTGCGGGTCGACGGTCTCCCCGGTCATGCCGATGCCGAGCGCCCGGCGCAGCACCGAGCGGCCCCCGTCGGCGGCGACGACGTAGCGCGCCCGGACCGGCTCGCCGGAGGCGAACCGCACGGTCACCCCGTCCTCGTCCTGGTCGAGGCCGGCCGCCTCGCGCCCGAACGCGACCCGTCCGCCCAGCTCCTCCAGACGGCCGAAAAGGATCTCCTGGGTGCGCCACTGCGGCACCATCCAGGGCCCCACGCCGGCCTCGCCGTGCTCCGCCGGGTCGATCATCCGGTGCTCGCCGACCTGCCGGCCGTCGTGCCAGATCATCCCGACCGGGTAGTCGTGACCGGCCGCGCGGATCGCCTCCAGCACGCCGAGGTCGTCGAGGACCTCCATCGTGCGGGGCTGGATGCCCTTGCCGCGCGAGCCCGGGAACAGTCCCTCGGCCTTCTCCACGACGAGCGCGTCCACACCGCGCCGGGCGAGGTCGATGCCGAGGGCGAGACCGGTCGGGCCCGCGCCCACGATCAGAACATCGGTTCGTACAGTCACGATCCTTCTCCTTAACGTTGTTAAGTTCCTGCCTCCGTGAGGATGCCCTTAACATCGTTAAGGAGTCAAGGGTGGGAACCGATAGGTTGTCGCTCGTGAGTACGGAACGCCGGGCACCGCTGGACCGCGTGCGCGTCGCGGACACCGCCCTGAAGCTGCTGAACGAGGTCGGCCTGGAAGGGCTGACCCTGCGTGCCATCGCCAAGGAACTGGACGTCAAGGCGCCCGCCCTGTACTGGCACTTCAAGGACAAGCAGGCGCTGCTGGACGAGATGGCCACCGAGATGCTGCGCCGGATGACGGCCGACTTCGTGGCCGACCCGGACACCCGGGACTGGCGCGAGACGTTCATCCGCCTGATGAGCGGCCTGCGCGAGCACCTGCTGCGCTACCGCGACGGCGCCAAGGTCTACGCCGGCACGCACTTCACCGACATGTCGTATGCCGAGCCGATGGAGGCCAATCTGCGCATGCTGAACCGGGCGGGCTTCCCGCCGGAGGCCGCCGCGCGGGCCTGGTTCACGGCGTACAGCTACACCATCGGGTACGTCATCGAGGAGCAGGCCATGGGCCCCGACCCGGTCACCGGCGGCGGGGGCTACGACCTGGCCGCCCGCTCCGAACGACTCGCCGGACAGCCACTGGCCGCCGAGGCGGGCCGGGAGATGTTCCAGCAGCGCGACGAGGGCTTCGCCGCCGGACTGCGCGCGGTCGTCGCGGGCATCGAGGCGACACTGCTCCCGGACCCCGGGAACTGAGACCGGGCCCGGCCACGAGGGCCGGACCCGGCAGGTCGGTGGGCGCTCGGCGCCGCTCGGCGCGGGCTCAGCGCCCCTTGTCCGCCACCTCCCGCGACAACGCGTCCCGCAGCAACGGCGTCGCCCGCCGCTCCACGAAACGGTTGAACAGCCACGCCAGGAACAGCATGCAGGCGAGGGTCGCGGCCAGCGTGGCGTAGGACGGCAGGCCCAGGTGCCGATGGAAGGTCTCGACGACGACCCAGCCGAGATGCTCGTGCACCAGGTAGAAGGGGTACGTCAGCGTGCCCGCGACCGTCAGCCAGCGCCAGTCGGCCCGGCGCAGCCAGCCCAGCGCCACCGCGAGCACCGCGACGAAGCCGAAGGTGACGATCGCGATGATCACGTACGCCGAGCGGTAGGAGAAGTGGCCGGGCCCCGGCCGGTGCCACAGCTCGCCGACGGCGTAGTGCTGTCCGGTCAGCCAGCTGACCGCCACGATGCCCCAGGCGGTGACGTCCCGGCGGTCGCGGTACAGCAGGTAGATGCCGATGCCGCCGATGAAGAAGGGCGCGTACTCGGGCATCAGCACCAGGTCCAGCAGCGGCTGGTCCGCCGCGTCGGCGATCGCGGCGGCCATCGTCCACACCACGCAGAACAGCACCACCCGGCGCCGGCTCGCTCCCGGCAGCACGATGCACAGGGCGAACAGCGCGTAGAAGCGGACCTCCACCCACAGCGTCCAGCACACGCCGAGCACCCGGTCGGCGCCCAGCGGCTGCTGCAGCAGCGTCAGATTCACCAGCGCGTCACTCGGCGACACCGCGTCGTACGCCACCACCGGCAGCGCGAAGACCGCCGTGACCAGGACGACGGCCACCCAGTAGGAGGGCATCAGCCGGGAGACACGGGAGGCGAAGAAGGAGCGCAGCGGGCGCCCCCAGCCGCTCATGCAGATCACGAAACCGCTGATGACGAAGAAGATCTGGACGCCGAGGCAGCCGTAGGCGAACCACGCGTGCATCGTCGGGAACTGAGTCTTCGCCGAAGAGCCCCACGCCTCGGTGATATCGCCGCCGCGGCCGCCGTAGTGGTAGAGGGCGACCATCAGCGCGGCGAGCAGCCGCAGTCCGTCGAGGGCGCGCAGCCGTCCGCCGGAATTCCTCGCCCGCGCCGGGGTATTGCCGCGGAGTTTCCCGGACGCGGTCGTGACGGGCTGGGGCGCCGGAGTGCCGACGACCGTTTCGGTCATGGAGCAGATCCTCGTCAGTCACCGGAAATGTCAACGGACCAACCCTAGATGTCATTCCACGGAATTCCGTTCGAGGGAGGCACGATTTGCCTGACGGCCCTGAGCGGTTCACCTTCCCGTCGCATTGGTTTCTTACTGTTCTCCGACCTTCACGCATGCTTTGGCATCTTCTTTGCCTTCTACGCCTCATCCCAGAGCAGGAGCACCATGACGAGGGTTCGCAGCCGATGGTCACGTCCCCGATCCGGGGACATGGCATCCGCGCCCACGGACGCCGGCCCGCCGACCGCACAGGTCACCCCGGCCGAGCTGGACGACTGCCTGCGGGCGTGCGCCGTACACAGCGGCAAGCTCGTCGGCAGCCTCGACCCCCGCCGCGTCGCCCTGGCCGAACAGCTGCGCAAGCTGCTCGCCCTTTGGGCCGTCCAGGAGCAGCCCGAACCGGCCCCGGCCGGCGCGGGCGGCCTGCTGCGACGCGGCACCCGGACCACGAGCCCCGCGATCGGCAACGACCTGCTCGACGCCCTGCTGGCCGTCGGCAACAAGGCGCTGGACTGCGACTACGACGACGAGCTGAACCTCACCCTGCTCATCAGCGACACCGTCCTGACCCTGCGCAAGAACTCCCGCGCCGGCTGGCGGCTGCGCGGACGCCTGCTGGAGTCGACGGGCCGCCCGGAAGCCGCCGTCGAGGCCTACGACCGCTATCTGGAACTCACCGACGACGACGGCTTCGGGGTCCGCGCGAAGGCCGCCGGCCTGCGCGTCGCCCAGGACAGGCGCGCCGAGATGCTCGCCCTGCTGCGCTCCACCGTCCCGGCCGCGGCCGGGTTCACCGGCCGGCCCGCCACCGACACCTGGGCCGACGGCCTCGCCGCGCACGCCGACGGCGACTGGGACACCGCCCGCGCCCGTCTGGTGGGAGCGCTTCTCGCCATGGACCGCGCCGAGGCGCCCGAGCAGGACTTCCAGGAGGCCCTCGGCCACTACCTGGACCTGGCCACCAGCGCCCAGGTGCGCCCCGACGCCGAACTCATAGAACTCATAGCCCTGTTCGCCGAGCAGCGCCGCAACCGCATGCGCGGGCCGGTGCCGGACCCGACCTACGGCGGCGTGGACTGGCTCAGCCTCGGCGAGTTCCGCAACCGGATCGCCGGGAAGTCCATCGCCCTGATCGCCAACTCCGGCAAGGTGGGCACCTCTTCGATGGGCGCCGAGATCGACGCCTACGACCTGGTCGTACGCTTCAACTCGTACAAGATCGACGCCGCCCACACCGGCCGGCGCACCGACATCCACGCCACCATCCACAAGCACGGCTTCAACTGGGACAAGCCCGTCGACACCCGCCTGGTCTTCGGCGGTGTCTCCGGCGACTGGAAGTACTCGCTGCGCACTCGGCTGGTGCCCGGCGCCCAGAAGCACCTCGGCGACGAGTCGCTGCGCTGGCCCGTGCGCAACATCGGCCGGCTGGGCACCGACGCCTGGCCCGCCATCCCCACCAGCGGCTTCAACATGCTCTGGCTGCTCGACTTCCTCGACGTCAGCCCCACCCTGGACCTGGTCGGCTTCGACTTCTACGAGTCCGGCGCCTACCGCATCGACGCCGCCATGAAGATGCCCATCACGTCCGTGCACGAATACACCAGCGAGAAGGCGTGGGTCATGGAACGGGCCCAGAACGTCTCCGGCATGAGGATCTCCCTGCGATGACCGCGACCCACATATCCGCCGCGCCGAGCTCCGCGGCCCCGGCCACCGACGCCCGCGCGCTCACCGGCAAGCGCCGCATCGCCTTCGCCAGCTTCGTCGACGAGAACTACCTGCCGGGCTTCCTCGCCCTGCTGCGCTCCCTCGCCCTGTCCAACCCGGGCGTGTGCGAGGACTTCGTCGTCCTGCACGACGACCTCAGACCGTCCTCCGTCGCGAAGATCCGCGCCCTGCATCCGCGGGTCGACTTCCGCCGCGTCGACGCCGACCACTACGACACCTACGCCAAGGGCGACCAGGACAACTACCTGGTCCGCAAGGCGTACTTCATCCTCGACGTCTTCAAGATCCGCGACTACGACACCGTGATCACCCTGGACACCGACATGGTCGTCCTCGGCTCGCTCGCGGAACTGCTCTCCCTGCGCGAGGGTCTGGCCGCCGTACCGCAGTTCTTCTACGGCCGGCACAAGCTCAACAGCGGCCTGCTGGTCATCCAGAAGGAGTACCTCAGCGACGCGTTCTACGCGAAGATCGACAAGGTCGGCCGCGAGGGCTCCTACGAACTCGACAAGCACGACCAGGGCATCCTCAACGCCGTCCTGGACGGCGACTTCGTGCGCCTCGACCCCAAGTACAACTTCGTCAAGCGGCGGCTGTCCGGCGACCTCGCGGTCCCCGACGACACCGCCGTCCTGCACTTCACCGGCCGCCACAAGCCCTGGCAGGGCGGCGAGGCCGGCTACACCCAGGCCCAGGACCGCTGGCGCGAGTTCGACATGAGCGACGCGGAACTGCACGCCGCCTACCTCTCCCGCGGCGGCAGCCACCACCGCGACCTGCTGGTGCACTTCGGCACCCCGCACGTGGAGCGCACCGGCGACGTCGACACCGCCCGCAAGGTCGCCCTCGCACACATCGGCTCCGGCGACTACCAGTCGGCCGTCGACGTCATGGAGCGCGTCCACATCCCCGTGGACGAGGCCTGGCCGCACGAGGTGTACGGGCACGCCCTGATGAGCGTCTCCCGCTACGACGAGGCCCGCGCCCAACTGCTCCTTGCCTCCTGCGCGCCCAACCGCGCCGCCACCGCCTTCGCCCGTCTCGCCCAGATCTCCTGGGTGCACGGCGAGGACACGGCCGCGCACAAGTACGCCCTCCAGGGCCTCACCGTCGACCCCACGCACCGGGCCAGCCGCATCTGGCACCAGCGGTCCGTCGGCGTCCCCGTCCAGCAGCAGGGCAGCGCCGGACAGCAGCTCGCCCACGTCGCCTTCTACATGGACCGGCAGGGCAACGCGGGCGACAAGCTGCTCCCCGAGAGCGTCCGGCTCGCCTTCGACCAGGACTTCAGCGCCCGCCGCTGGCACTCGGTGCACGCCCACCGCCTGTTCGACGAGGCCGCGCTGGAGCGGGTCAACGCCCGCCGCGGCATGGTCATCGGCGGCGGCGGCCTGTTCATCCCCGACACCATGCCCAACGGCAACAGCGCCTGGCAGTGGAACGTCCCGGACGAACTCCTGAAGCGGATCGACGTGCCCATCGCGGTGTACGCGGTCGGCTTCAACGCCTTCGACGGGCAGTCCTACCGCGCCCAGCGGTTCCGTGAGTCGCTGCGCCTGCTGGTGGAGAAGTCCTCCTTCTTCGGCCTGCGCAACCACGGCTCGATCGCGAAGGTCCGCGCCATGATCCCGGCGCACCTGCACGACAAGGTCCGCTTCCAGCCCTGTCCGACGACCGTCACCCGCCAACTCGTCGCGAACTGGCAGGACCCGGCACGGCGCGAGGACACCATCCTCGTCAACGCCGCCTACGACCGCGCGGGCCTGCGCTTCGGCCACGACTACGGCTACTTCCTCGCCCAGATGGCCCGCGCCGTGAAGGACCTCGGCTCGCTCGCCGAGGTGCAGATCGCGGCGCACTCCCTCGACGACGAGAAGCTCGCCTTCGACCTGCGCCGCGAGCACGGGGTGTCGCTGCCGGTCATCCCGATGTACGACTTCGAGAACGACGAGATCCGCGCCCTGTACGCGCGCACCAAGCTGGTCATCGGCATGCGCGGCCACGCGGGCATGATCCCGTTCGGCTGCGGCACGCCGATCATCAGCCTGATCTCGCACCCGAAGATGGCCTACTTCCTCGCCGACATCGAGCGGCCCGAGTGGGGCGTGTCGGTCCACGACCGCAACCTCGCCGCCGTCCTCGTCGAACGCTCCCGCGACCTCCTCGCCGACCACGCCAAGACCGTGGCCGACGTACACGGCCGCCAGCAGGAGCTGTGGAAGATCACCCAGACGAACGCCGCCGAACTGCGCACGATCCTGGGCGCCTGACCCCGGACATCGGCCCCCACCGCGCCGAACTCGACGCAACGGGGGCCGATGCCCAGCGCCCCAAAAGGGCGCTTGCCTGTGTCGATACACGCCCCGCCACAGGACGCGAACACCACGACGCCGCGACAGGGGCTGTCAAGGGGCCCGGGCCTGTATCGATGTGCGGCTCCGCCGCAGGACGCAAACCCCCACGACGACCCGCCAGCCAAGAGACGGCGGAGCCCGTTGAGGGGCGCGGGGAACTGCGCGAACACCCACGACGGCCCGGCAGCCGAGGGACGGCGGAGGCTGTCAAGGGGCGCGGGGAACTGCGCGAACAACCACGACGGCGCGACAGCCAAGAGACGGCGGAGGCCGTTGAGGGGCGCGGGGAACTGCGCGAACACCCACGACGGCGCGACAGCCAAGAGGCGGCAGGGGCGTCAAAGGGGCGCGGCCCTGTGCCGATGGGCGGCCCTGCCGCAGCGCGCGAACAACGACGGCGCCGCAGCCAAGGAACACCCCACCCCCAGCGGAGCGTCAGCGCACGCTGGTGACCGCAGCCAGCCGCGTAACATCCCGCGCCGACCCCGTCACCCCCGACAGAAAACCCTGCGCCCGAGGCGACGCACTCTGCGTCAGCCAGCGCGGATCGATGTCGCAGACGGCGACCCGCACCTCCGTCCCGGCCAGTGCCAGCGGCAGGGTGTGCACAACGGTGGAGGGAAAGCTGAGCACCGTACGCCCGATCGGCCCACGGCGGGCGATCAGCTCCAGCGGGAGGTCGGGCCGGACGATCTCCAGGCCCGTCTCGACCGCGAGACGGTGCAGTTTCTCGGCGCTCTCGCGACGGTGGGCGAAGTAGCGGGTGGCGCCGTGCGTCTTGGCGAGGCCGGTCACGGCCTCCAGATAGCGGTCGCTCTCGACGACACCGGTCTCGACGAGCGAGGTGCCCACCATGTCGGCGGTCTTGGTGATCCGCGGCGGGCCGAAGCGGGCGCGGGTCCAGGCGAAGGAGTTGGCGGTGATCGTGACGCCGTCGGGGCTCTCGTCGATCGGCATGGACGAGAACACCTCGACCTGGCGGTGCTCGCCCGGAGTGAGGCGGCGGCGCGCGGCCGAGGAGACCGGCGCGAACACGAGGTCGCGGGGGCCGGGGCGGCTGCCCTTGCGGTGCCAGCGCACCAGCCTCTCGCCGCGCGCGAGCTGGGTGACGAACTCCATGGTGGCCGTGCCGTCGTCGACGACGACCAGCTCACGGGCCCGGGTGATGGTCAGCAGCAGCTGGACGTACCGGGAGAACGGATCGCCCATGACGACCCGGTCGGTCCGGCGCAGCGGGCCCATCAGCCCGCCGATGGTCTGGAAGGGGGCCGCGGTGCCCCCGCGGGCCTCCTCCCAGCGGACCTCGTAGCCCTCCTCGCGGGCCAGTTCCGCCATCCGGCGGAGCTGGCCGCGGGTCATCGGGTCGACGGGCGAGAGGACCACGAGCGTGAGCCCCGCGCCGGGCGCATGCGCATGCGCCCACTCCAGTACGTTCAGCAGCTGTACCGGGCTCTCGACGAAGGCGAGAGTGCGGGGGCCGGCATTCCCGGCGCGGGGGCTCATCGGCGGTACGACCGTCCCGTCGTAGGAGGATCTTGGTCCGGGTGGTTCAGACGGCGGTTCAGACGGAGACCGGCTCGCCCGCGGCGGCGGCGATCTCCGCCTCGGCGACGACACCGGTGACACGGCGCAGCTTCTTCATCGGGCCGAGCTCGGAGTCGTAGACCTTCTTGACGCCGTCACCGAGGGACGCCTCGATGGTGCGGATGTCGCGGACGAGGCGCGTCAGGCCCTGCGGCTCGACGGAGGCGGCCTGGTCGGAGCCCCACATGGCGCGGTCCAGGGTGATGTGGCGCTCGACGAAGACGGCGCCGAGGGCGACCGCGGCCAGCGTGGTCTGCAGGCCCGTCTCGTGGCCGGAGTAGCCGATCGGGACGTTCGGGTACTCCTTCTCCATCGTGTTGATCGCGCGGAGGTTCAGCTCCTCGGCCTTGGCCGGGTAGGTCGAGGTGGCGTGACACATCACGATGTTGTCGCTGCCCAGCACCTCGACCGCGTGGCGGATCTGGCGGGGGGTCGACATGCCGGTGGAGAGGATGACCGAACGGCCGGTGGAGCGCAGGGCGCGCAGCAACTCGTCGTCGGTCAGCGAGGCGGAGGCCACCTTGTGGGCGGGGACGTCGAACTTCTCCAGGAAGGCGACGGCCTCGGTGTCCCACGGGGAGGCGAACCAGTCGATCCCCTTGTCCTTGCAGTACTCGTCGATCTGGCGGTAGTCGTCCTCACCGAACTCCACCCGGTGGCGGTAGTCGATGTAGGTCATCCGGCCCCACGGGGTGTCGCGCTCGATGTCCCACTGGTCGCGGGGGGTGCAGATCTCCGGGGTGCGCTTCTGGAACTTCACGGCGTCGCAGCCGGCCTCGACGGCGACGTCGATCAGCTTGAAGGCGTTCTCCAGCTCACCGTTGTGGTTGATGCCGATCTCGCCGCAGATGTAGACGGGCTTGCCGGGGCCGACCTCGCGCGAACCGAACGTGCGCAGACGGGAGTTGGTGCTCATGTCAGGGGTCCTTACTTGGTGGAGGGGTCGAGAGAGTCGAGCGAGGGTCCGAGAATCCAGCCGGCGATCTCCCGGATCGCACCGTCGCCACCCGCGACGGTGGTGACCGCGCGTGCGGCGCCGCGTACGACGTCGTGGGCGCTCGCGACCGCCACGGGCCAGCCGACGACGGCGAAGCACGGGAGGTCGTTGACGTCGTTTCCGACGTAGAGCACGCGCTCCGGCGCGATGCCCTGCTCCTCGCACCACTGCTTCAGTGCGAGGTCCTTGCGGTCGATGCCGTGCAGCACCGGGAGCTTGAGCTTCCGGGCGCGGGCGGCGACCACAGCGTTCTGTTCCGTGGACAGGATGAGCATCCGCAGCCCGCTCCTGCGCAGGGCGGCGATGCCGAGCCCGTCTCCGCGGTGCACGGAGACGAACTCCCGTCCGTCGGAGTCGATCAGCACCCGGTCATCGGTCTGGGTGCCGTCGAAGTCGAGGACTACGGCGTCGATGTCGTCGTAGGTGGGAAGGGCGCCGGGGCGGTCCGCGTCGAACAGCGGGGCCAGCGCGCGGGCGCGGGCCAGGTCGTGCGGGTCGTCGATCTCCAGCACCCGGGCGGGGTCGGTGCGGACCAGTTCCGTACGGCCGAAGAAGCGGTGGTTGTGGGTGCGGAACCCGGCCGCGTCCATGGCGTAGGCGGCGCCGGTCTCCAGGTAGTCCTGGGGACGGTCCTGGCGGCGGGGCCGGTAGGACTTGTCGTGGTTGACCCCGACGCCGCCCTCGCTGTCGTCCTCGGCGTCGCGCCAGACGAAACCGTGGAAGGGGGCGACGGTGACGGCGGTGTCGGCGCCGCCCCCCGTGACCGCTGCGGCCACGCCGTCGATGTCCTCGCGGACGACGAAGGGGCTGGTGCACTGCACGAGCAGGACCACGTCGACGGCGGAGCCGTGCCGGGCCTCGTGGGCGTCCATGGCGTGCAGGACGGCCGCCTCGGAGGTGGCGGTGTCCCCGGCGATGGCGGCGGGGCGCAGCACGACCTCGGCGCCGGCCGAGCGGGCGGCGGCGGCGATGGCCTGGTCGTCGGTGGAGACGACCACGTCGGTGACGTACCGGGCCGCGACGCACTCGCGCACCGCGCGGGCGACCAGCGGAACACCCCCGACGGGCGCGAGGTTCTTGGCGGGCACGCCCTTGGAGCCACCACGAGCGGGAATGACGGCGAGCACGCGACGCACGGGCGCGCCCGCAGCCGGCGGGTTGGACATGGGTTGCACTCCTTGCGCAGGGTTCGCGGAGGGGAGGGCGGCGAAACCGCCCTGAAGGGGCGCTGGGAACGGCGCGATCGGCCCCGACGGCGCCGCGGACGACGCACGGCCCGGCGTGGGGTTCCCGGTGGAGCGCCCCGTCACAGCTCCCCCATCCGCCGGATGACGGGCGCCACGCGCTGCACCCCGTGCCGGTAGGCACCACGCGCGGCCCGGCGCACGATCTGCCGGACAGGCCCCGGCTCCTTGTCATGCGCGGGAGCACCCGGCGACGGCGTCCCGTCGGGCCCGAGATGGTGCCGGGCGAGGATGCCGGGCAGATACCCGGGCGCGGTGGCGGGCGTGTAGTACGGCGTCAGCGGCGCGCGCCCGCCCGGCTGCGCGAGCAGCTTGGCGATGCGCTCCTTCGCGGCGTCGAAGGCCGTGTCGTACGAGCCGTCGGCCACGACCCCCTGCCGGGAGACCCACTCCTCGTCGGGAGCCGGCCGGTGCCCGCTGTCGAGCTGGTCCCAGGAGGCGAGGCACCCGGAGCCGACGAAGTGGTGGTTGCCGAGGACCTCACGGACCCCGAGGTCGGTGAGCACGACGGTGGGGATACGGCGGTGCAGCGACTCCAGCGCGGCCGTCGAACTGATCGTGACCAGCAGGTCGGTGCGGTCGAGAACCTCGCCCATGTTGCCGTACACCAGGCTGAAGTTGGGCGGCAGATCGAGCTTCTGCGCCAGCCTCTGGTACGGCAACTCCTCGATGTGGGTGGTGTGTTCGCCGGGCTTGGAGCGCAGCTTGAGCAGCACCTCGCGCTCGGGATGCAGCCGCGCGTGCCGCACCAGCCGTTCCAGCAGATACGTCCGGTCCTTGCGGGAGTCCGGGACGGAGGGCTGGGCGGCGAACACCACGGTGTAGGGGTCGTGTTCACCCTCGTAGGGGGCACCGCCGAGGAACGGCAGGGCCACCTCGGTGACCGAGTCGGCGTCGGCGCCGACCCCTTCGTACACCGCGCGGAAGCGTTCGGCGTCCTGGCGGGAGTTGGCGAGGACGAGGTCCGCGCCGTGCCGCAGGAGCAGGCCGTCGGCGAGCTTCTCGTAGACGACGCCGACATAGCCGGTGACGACGACGGGCCGCTCGGGGACGTCCTCCCACACGCGCTTGAGGCCGTGCAGCATGGCCTGGACGCCGCCGCCGACGAGGGAGAGCACGAGGATGTCGTACGACCCCTGGGCCATGGCGCGCAGGAACTCGACGACGGTGACCTCGGTGAGGGAGTCGGCCGGCACTCCCACCTCGGCCAGCTGCCGGGCGGTGGGCGTGGCCCGGCCGCGCAGCAGGAAGCCGTCGAGGACGGGTTCTCCCGGTGCGATGCGGCGCGCGGTCAGCGCACCCCATTTCCATCGGGTGTCCGAATCCGCGAGCACGGCGATCCGCGTGGGCTTCGTTGAACTAGGTGGCACGTCGATGACGCTAGGAAGCGATTCCAAGTTGTGGGCCAACCACGACTCAACGAAGGGTTAACAGCAGCCCACCGGGAGCCGAACTGGCTCCCGGGAAGGCCGTATGCACCTTGGGTGCACCGTTCCGACACATTCAGTTCACTCCTTGTATGCCCGTCGGCTGGTCACTCGGCGGGCCCACCTTCTAGGCTTTCGCGAGTGCCAAAGCTTTCCGTGATTGTGCCGTTCTACAACGTCCAGCAATACGCGCCGGACACGCTCAGAAGTCTTCGGATGAACGCTCGAAGCGACTTCGAATTCGTATTGGTCGACGATCATTCCAAGGATGAGACGCCGGCCATTCTCGAACGCGCGGCCGAGGAACTCGCCGAGGTCGCCCAGGTGCGGTACGTCCGTCACGAGGTGAACGGCGGTCTCGCCACCGCCCGCAACACCGGCCTGGACGTGGCGACCGGCGAGTACGTGACATTCCTGGACGGCGACGACTGGCTGGCCCGCGGCTATCTGTCCGAGCTGGTCACCGCCCACGAGAAGCTGGGCTGCGACTTCGTCCGCGTCGACCACGTCCAGGCCACCGCCCGCGCCCGGACCGTGCACCGGGTGCCGGTCGGCCTGCGCGGCGAGGTGCTGGACCCGCGCGCGGCCATCCTGCCCGCCGACCGCTCCACCTCCGTGGACTACGCCTACGCCTGGGCCGGCTGCTACCACCGCCGGCTCGTCGACCGGGGCCTGGTGCACTTCACGGACGGGCTGCGGACCGCCGAGGACCGGCCGTGGATCTGGAAGCTGCACCGCGAGGCCGAGTCCTTCGCCGTGCTG
This sequence comes from Streptomyces sp. NPDC006458, assembly GCF_040612135.1. Taxonomy (NCBI): domain Bacteria; kingdom Bacillati; phylum Actinomycetota; class Actinomycetes; order Kitasatosporales; family Streptomycetaceae; genus Streptomyces; species Streptomyces sp. NPDC006458. The sequence goes on from NZ_JBEXPR010000036.1 coordinate 34,229, forward strand.
AACCTGTACGGCGTGTTCTACCGGCGCGGGGTCGCCACCTCCCTCACGCAGATCGGCGACGTCCGCCAGCTCGACTTCATCCGCGCCTTCGACCAGGTCGTCGAGGAGACCGCCGCCGACCGGGACGCCGACAAGCTGCTGCCCAAGGCCGTGCGCACCTACTGCGCGATCATCGCCCACCATCTGGCGGAGATCGAGAAGTTCGAGCCGGCCGTCGCCAAGGAGCTGCGCGCGCGCAGCGCGGCCGCCATACAGCGCATGCCGCAGGGCGCGCTAGGCGACGTGCTCGACACCATGGATCTCAAACGCTCCACCAAGCTGCGGCGGCTGCGGCGCCGGGCCTCCAGTGCGAAGGCGGCTGCCTGATGTCCCGTACCACCCAGATCTTCTGCGCCTCCACGCTGTACGGCGCCGCGACCCTGGCCGCCGCGATCGACTCGGACTGCTTCACCGAGGCGGACCGCCGGGTGCTGCTGGTGTGCAACAACGCCGCCACCCCGGAGACCACGCCCGCCGTGGACGAGATGCCGGGCTTCGAGCATCTGCGCGACCACTTCGACGACGTGGTCTCCTTCAACGAGGCGATCCACCCCTACCACCCGGGCGCCTGGGCGCCGCGCGCCGACGACCTGCCGCTGTTCGAGCGGTATCTGCGGCTGCTGTGGGGCCTCGGCGACGACCGCGTCGAACTGGTCCTGGAGTCCATCCAGGTCAACCCCGCGCTGGCACTCGCCCAGATCTTCACCGGGGCGCCCGTCGACGTCTACGCCGACGGCCTGATGAGCTACGGCCCCACCCGCAACAAGATCGAGCCGCTGGTCGGCACCCGCGTACGGCGCGTACTGCACCTGGACCTGGTGCCCGGCCTGACCCCGCTGCTGCTGACCGAGTTCGGCGTGCCCGCGCAGGTGCTGCCCACGCCCGCCTTCCTGAAGGTGATGAGCTGCCTGGCCGGCGCCTCCGGCGAGCTGCCCGCCCTGCCGGACGACTCGGCGCTGCTCCTCGGCCAGTACCTGTCCGCGCTGAACATCCTCTCCACCAAGGAGGAAGAGGACCTGCATGTGCGGATGATGCGCGGCGCGGTCCGGCGCGGGCACAAGGCCATCGTGTTCAAGCCGCACCCGACCGCGCCCGCCAGCTACAGCCGCGCCCTGGAGGCCGAGGCGGAGAAGCTCGGGGTCGAGCTGACGGTCGTCGACACGCCCGTGCTCGCCGAGGTGCTCTTCGAGAAGGCGCAGCCCGCGCTGGTCGTCGGCTGCTTCTCCACCGCGCTGTTCACCGCCTCCGCGTTCTACGGCCTCCCGGTCGCCCGCGTCGGCACCGAGGCGCTGCTGGACCGGCTCACGCCCTACCAGAACAGCAACCGGGTCCCGGTGACCCTGGCGGACGCGCTGCTCGCGGACCTGGAGACCGAGGGCGGGGACACGCTGCCCAAGGAGCAACTGACCGGTCTGCTGCAGGCGATCGGCTTCACCATGCAGCCGCAGATCCTGCCGGCCCTGCGACCGGCAGCGGAACGGTTCCTCTCCGCCCATCTCGGTCCGCGCACCCAGCGCTACTTCAAGCGCCGCCGGCTCACCGCCCTGGGTCTGCCGGGCGGCATCCCGGAGCGGCTGGCCTTCCTCCCGCGCAACTCCACGGCCCGCCGGATGGTGCGCCGCGCGAAGGCGCTGCGCAAAGCGGTGCGTCGTTGAGCGTTCCGCCGGAGGTGCCGGGTGCCCGCCGTCGCCCCTTCGGCCGAACGGCCGAAAGCCCTCCGTCGCGCCGTCGTGGCTGGTCGCGCGGTTCCTCGCGCCCCTGAACCGGCACCCTGCGCCAAGCTTCGGTTAATACCGAACGACCACCACGGAAACGGTGGCCAAGAATCCGGTCTGACCGTTGATTCCGCGGTTGAGGGGCGTGGGCGTGACCCTAGGATCACGCCCACGCCGCCCCAAACCGACTCCGTGAGGCACCTCATGTCGAACCTCGCCCGGCTCTACGCGCTCCTCGACGACGTCCGGCTGCCGGACGACCTGCCGTACACGCAGTGCAGCACCTGGGAGCTGAAGTTCCTGTATCTGCTGGGCCGCCATCACCTCACCGGTGAGGGCCGGATCGTGGAGCTGGGTTCGGGCGGCGGCGGGTCGACGTACGCGCTGGCCAAGGGTCTGAGCGAGTCCCCGGTGTTCGACCCGAGGACCGGCCGGCTGCACGCCTACGATTTCTTCCGCGTCGGCAAGGGCACCTTCGCCACCGAGAAGTTCTTCGACTCCGGCAAGGCCCCGGAGGGCGACAACTCCTTCCTGGCGGAGTTCAAGGGCCGGCTGGAGCCCTTCCTGCCCTTCCTGGAGATACACGCCGGCGACCTGTGGCAGACCTCCGACCCGGACGACACGGCTCCGGTGGAGTTCCTGCACATCGATATCGCCAAGACCGCCCGGGTCTTCAAGTGCGTCAGCGAGCGCTTCCTGACCCGGCTGAGGCCCGGCTCGGTCGTGCTGCACCAGGACTTCGCCGGCCCGCGCCTGCCGTGGCTGCACCACAGCACCGGTGCCCTGCTGCCGTACATCGAGATCGCGGGCCCGCCGATCCGTTCCACCCTCGCCTTCGAGGTCACCAAGCCCATCCCCGCGGACGTCCTCACCCGGATCAGCGAGGACGGCTTCTCCTACGAGGAGAAGCTCCGGCTCATCTCCGCCGTCCAGGAGCGCGTCGACCGCGACCACACCGACGGCATCCCCTTCAGGTCCGTACTGGAGCTCGCCAAGGCGTACGTCGCCCACTACGACGGCCGGCACAGGCAGGCCTGGGCGATCACCAAGCCGCTCCTGGACGACGAGTACCTCTCGCGCACCCGCGCCGATCACTTCGAGCAGTTGCGCAAGGCGTACGAGAGCGAGCGCGGGCAGGCCGCGCGGCGCTCTCCGCTGCGGCGCATCAAGAGGCTCGTGCGCAAGGCCGTCCGTCGCTGACCTGCCGCACGCCGCCGACGTGGCGGTCTGTCACCGAGGGTGACATCTTCGGTGTGGTCGTCGCGGTGTGTGACCTGACACAGTGGGTCCCGACAGGTGAACACTCCCGTCGTGCTCGAGTGAACCGTGGTAATCGTGTAAGGAGTGGGATCGCTCGCCGCGGATTCATGATCGACAAAGCTGGAAGACGGGCGAGTTTACCCATCGGTGTCCGCAGCTATGCCTGGGCCGGTCAGATTTTCTTCCCCTAACGGGCTGAACTTTTGTTGATCGCGGGTCAGTTGACCGTCCCGGCGTCCTACCCTTCAGAGGGTGAAGCAACCCATGTCCCTAGAGTCCGAGGCCGTTCCTCCCGGGGAAGCCGTGCTTCCCGGCACGCTCCCCGAAGAGCTGCGTGCCGAACTCGTGGCGTTCCGCCGCGACCTGCACATGCACCCCGAGCTGGGCAACCAGGAGTTCCGTACCACCGCGGCGATCAAGGCGCGGCTGGAGCGGGCGGGCCTGAAGCCGCGGGTGCTCGACATGGGGACCGGGCTCGTCTGTGACATCGGTGTGCCGGACGGGGTGTGGAGCGGCGGCCCCCGCATGCTCGCCCTGCGGGCCGACATCGACGGTCTGCCCATCCCTGACGCCAAGACCGAGTGCCCGTACCGCTCGACCGTGCCCGACCGGGCGCATGCCTGTGGCCATGACGTGCACACCACCGTCGTGCTCGGGGCCGGGCTGGTGCTGGCCGATCTGCACCGGCGGGGGCTGCTGCCCCGGCCGGTGCGGCTGCTGTTCCAGCCCGCCGAGGAGGTGCTGCCCGGCGGGGCCGCCGACGCCATCGGGTGCGGGGTGCTGGACGGGGTCGAGCGGATTCTCGCCGTGCACTGCGACCCCAGGGTGGACGCGGGGCGGATCGGGCTGCGGGTGGGTGCGATCACCTCCGCCTGCGACCGGCTGGAGATCGCCCTCGACGGGCCCGGCGGGCACACCGCGCGGCCGCATCTGACGACCGACCTGGTGACCGCGGCCGCGCGCGTCGTCACCGACGTGCCCGCGCTCATCGCCCGGCGGGTCGACACGCGGGCCGGGGTGGCCGTCACCTGGGGGCGGATCGAGTCGGGGCATGCCTCGAACGTCATTCCGCAGCATGCCGAGCTGTCCGGGACCGTGCGGTGCCTGGACATCGAGGCGTGGCGGCAGGCGCCCGATCTCGTGGTCGCGGCGATCGACGAGGTCGCGAATCTGCATCGGGCCAAGTCGGAGATCACGTATGTGCGGGGGGTGCCGCCGGTCGTGAACGACGCCGGGGCCACCGAGCTGCTGCGGGAGGCGATGGTCGCCCGGCGTGGGGCGGACTCCGTGGAGGGCACCGAGCAGAGCCTGGGCGGTGAGGACTTCTCCTGGTACCTGGAGCACGTCCCCGGCGCCATGGCCCGCCTCGGCGTCCGCCCGCCCGGCGAGCGGACCGTGCGCGACCTCCACCAGGGCGACTTCGACGTCGACGAGTCGGCGATCACGGTCGGGGTGGAGCTGTTCACGGCTGCGGCGCTGGTCGACGGGGGCGTGTAGCCCCGGTGGGGCTGCTGTAGCGCCTTTTGTTCGGTGGGTGGTGCGGGGCCGCGCCGGGGGGTATCCGTCCTCGGTCCGCCGATCTGGTCTCCTACGGGGGCTGAGGGTGGTCACCGCCGTCCGCTGCGGGCGGACACCCCCCGACACGTCCCCTCCCCGCCGTACACGCCTTTCCGGCGCCTCCCGTCCCGTCCCCTCCTCGCCGTACGCGGCTTTCCGACGCCCTCCGTCCTGCTCCCCCTCCTCGCCGTACGCGGCTTTCCGGCGTGCCCGCCCCGTCCCTTCTCGCCGTACGCGGCTTCCCCGCGTGTCAGACCGCGGCCGTCCTGGGTGGTGCGGGGCCGCGCCGGGGGGTATCCGTCCTCGGTCCGCCGATCTGGTCTCCTACGGGGGCTGAGGGACGTTGACGGCGTCCGCTGCGGGCGGACACCCCCCGACACGTCCCCTCCCCGCCGTACGCGGCTTTCCGACGCCCTCCGTCCCAGCCGCGGACCGGCGCGAGCCGCCGCCGCCGCGGGCATGCGTGCCGCTAGGGGCGGCACGGGTGGGCGTGGCGGTACCTCGTCGGCGCCGAGTTGCGTACCGCCCCCCGCCTCAGCCGCGACGCCGCCCGGCCGGTGAGCATGCCTTCGCTGGGCCCGCCCCGCCGCAGGCCGGCAGGACGCCGAGTCGCGCAACGGCCGCCATGACACCTGATCGGAGTACGCCCGGGTCGGCGGCGTCCGGCCGTTCCGGTTGCGGGCTGGTCTGAGGGGAGGGAGTCTGACCGTGAGTGCGGGCGGCCTGTGGTCCTCTGTCCTTTTCGAACCAGTGGGTAACGAGGGCGTAACCGGCCATCGGCACGAATGGATAACGGCCGCGCGGAACCCCGTTCCCAGGAGTGTCTACGCGCGTTAATCTGCGCCGAACCTAGCACCCACTGCGGGGCTTTGGAGAATGGGGAACTTCAGATGCGTCGGATATCCAAACTGACTCGCGTCGCGGTGGGGGTCGCGTCGATCGCGCTCGCTGCCACGGCCTGCGGCGGCACCAGCAGCGACGGTGGCGACAGCGGCGACAAGGAGGACCTCGGTCTCGCGATCGCCTACGACATCGGCGGCAAGGGCGACCAGTCCTTCAACGACGCCGCGTACGCCGGTCTGCAGAAGGCCCAGAAGGAGTTCGGCTACAAGACGGCCGACATCGAGCCCACCGAAGGTGAGACGGACGCCGACAAGGAGCAGCGTCTGGCCTCCCTCGCCAAGCAGGGCTACAACCCGGTCATCGGCGTCGGCTTCGCCTACGGCCCGGCCATGGAGGCCGTGTCCAAGGACTACCCCGACACCACCTTCGGCATCGTCGACTCCGTGGTCGAGGGCAAGAACGTCGCCTCCCTGGTGTTCGCCGAGCAGGAGGCCTCCTACCTCGCGGGTGTCGCCGCGGCCAAGGCCACCAAGAGCAACACGGTGGGCTTCGTGGGCGGCGTGGACGTCCCGCTGATCCACAAGTTCGAGGCCGGCTACCAGCAGGGTGTCCAGGACACCAGCGGCGGCAAGGTCAAGGTCATCTCCCAGTACCTGACCCAGACGGCCGAGGAGGGTGGCTTCTCCAGCCCGGACAAGGGCAAGGCCGCCGCCGAGGGCCAGATCGAGAAGGGCGCCGACGTCATCTACGCGGCCGCCGGTCTGTCCGGTCAGGGCGTGATCGAGGCCGCTTCCAAGGCCGGCGTCTGGGCGATCGGTGTCGACTCCGACCAGTACAGGCAGGAAGCCCTCTCGGCGTACAAGGGCAAGATCCTCACCTCGGCCCTGAAGGACGTCGGCGGTGCGGTGTACACGCTGGCCAGTTCGGTCCAGGACGGCAAGCCGCTGACCGGCGTGCAGACCTTCGACCTGAAGGTGAACGGCGTGGGTCTGGCCGAGAGCAACCCCGAGTTCGCCAAGATCGCGGGTCTGGCCGACGCCGTGGCCAAGGCCAAGGAGGGCATCACCAGCGGCGAGATCAAGGTCAAGAGCGAGTAGTACCCAGCGGTACTTCAGCGGTACTTCATTCTTCTTGCCGCGCCGGAGCGGGCGGGTGCGACAGCGCACCCGCCCGCTCCGGCGTGCTCGGCCCCGGCTCCGGTACGTCACTCACCGCCACGTTCCCTTCGCGGAAGGCAAGCCCCCGGCGGGCCGCGGAGTCAGCTGGGCCACGGCCGGATAACAAGGTGGACAGAAGGGGTTTTCAGGTAGGTCTACGCGCGTTAATCTGCGGCGAAGCCAGCGCCGAAGCTGAACCGTCCTCCGGCGCGCTTGTACGACAGGAGCACCACACAATGCGCCGGATTTCCCGGATCACGGTCGCAGGCGCAGCGACCGCCTCTCTGGCCCTCGCCCTCTCCGCCTGCGGCGGCACCTCGACGTCGAGCTCGTCCGCCGAGTCGAAGGGCGACCTGGGCCTGGCCATCGCGTACGACGTCGGCGGCAAGGGCGATCAGTCCTTCAACGACGCCGCGTTCTCGGGCCTGGAGCAGGCGAAGAAGGAGTTCGGCTACGACACGGCCGACATCGAGCCCACCGAGGGCGAGACGGACGCCGACAAGCAGCAGCGCCTGGAGTCCCTGGCGAAGCAGGGCTACAACCCGGTCATCGGCGTCGGCTACGCCTACGCCTCCGCGGTCAAGGGCGCCGCCGAGAAGTTCCCGAAGACCACCTTCGGGATCGTGGACGACTCCACGATCGAGGCGAAGAACGTCGCCGACCTGGTCTTCTCCGAGGAGCAGGCGTCCTATCTGGCCGGTGTCGCCGCGGCCAAGGCCACCAAGTCCGACACGGTGGGCTTCGTGGGCGGCGTGGACATCCCGCTGATCCACAAGTTCCAGGCGGGCTTCGAGCAGGGCGTCAAGGACACCAAGGCGCAGGTCAAGGTGCTCACCCAGTACCTGACCCAGACGGCCGAGGAGGGCGGCTTCTCCAGCCCCGACAAGGGCAAGTCGGCCGCCGAGGCACAGATCGAGAAGAAGGCCGACGTCGTCTACGCGGCGGCCGGTCTGTCCGGCCAGGGCGTGATCGAGGCCGCCGCCGCCAACAAGGTCTGGGCGGTCGGTGTCGACTCCGACCAGTACACCCAGGAAGCGCTGGCGAAGTACAAGGACTCGATCCTGACCTCCGCCATGAAGGACGTCGCCAAGGCTGTATACAACCTGGCGAAGTCTGTCGAGGACGGCAAGCCCGTGACGGGTATCGTTCGGGGCGATCTGAAGAGCGGCGAGGTGAGCCTGTCGAACTCCAACCCGGAGTTCGCGGACAATGCCGAGATCCAGAAGGCAGTCGAGACCGCCAAGGAGAAGATCATCAACGGCGAGATCAAGGTCAAGAGCAGCTGAGCGGGCACACCTTGAGCAGGGTGTGACCGAGGGGTGGCGTTCGCTCGACCGGGTGCGGAAAGACTTTGCTCTTCGTACCCGGTTGTCGGCTATGCGTGGCCCCCTGAAATGCCGTAGGGGCGCTACGCGCGTAGACGGCCCCCGTCCCCAGGAGAGTGCGTCATCAACGCGTCCAGCAGCCCTCCGGCCGGAGCGGCGGTCAACGATTCGGTGACCGCCGTCGAACTCGCCGGGATCACGAAGCGATTCCCCGGTGTCGTGGCCAACCACGACATCCACCTCACCGTTCGCAAGGGCACCGTCCATGCCCTCGTCGGCGAGAACGGCGCCGGCAAGTCGACCCTGATGAAGATCCTCTACGGCATGCAGAAGCCGGACGAGGGCACCATCGCGGTCGACGGCGAGCAGGTGAGCTTCTCGTCCCCGGCCGACGCCATCGCGCGCGGCATCGGCATGGTGCACCAGCACTTCATGCTCGCGGACAACCTCACCGTCCTGGAGAACATCGCCCTCGGCAGTGAGAAGCTCTACGGCATCGGCGCCAAGGCCCGGCGAAAGATCAAGGAGATCTCCGACCGCTACGGCCTCGGCGTGGAGCCCGACCGTCTGATGGAGGAGCTCGGCGTCGCCGCCCGCCAGCGCGTGGAGATCCTCAAGGTCCTCTACCGCGGCGCGACCACGCTGATCCTCGACGAGCCGACCGCCGTGCTGGTCCCGCAGGAGGTCGACGCGCTCTTCGACAACCTGCGCGAGCTGAAGTCCGAGGGTCTGTCGGTCATCTTCATCTCCCACAAGCTGGGCGAGGTGCTGTCCGTCGCCGACGACATCACCGTCATCCGACGCGGTACGACCGTCGGTACGGCCGTGCCCTCGCAGACGACCCCCCGTCAGCTCGCCGAGATGATGGTCGGCAGCGAACTGCCGACGCCGCAGACGGCGGAGTCCACGGTCACCGACGACGTGGTCATCGAGGTCGAGGACCTCACGGTCTACTCCTCGGGCTCGGTGACGCTCGGCAAGTCCTCGGCCGCCCTGCTGATGGACGAGGCCAAGCACGGCAACGTCAAGCGCCTCCTCGACGACATCTCGTTCAAGATCCACGCCGGTGAGGTGCTGGGCATCGCCGGGGTCGAGGGCAACGGCCAGACCGAACTCGTCGACGCCCTGATCGGCCTGAAGAACGCCCACTCCGGCACCATCCGCTTCCTGGGCAAGGACATCACCGGTGTCCCCACCCGCAAGCGCCGCGAGGACGGCATCGGCTACATCCCCGAGGACCGCCACCGCCACGGCCTGCTCCTGGAGGCCCCCCTCTGGGAGAACCGCATCCTCGGCCACGTCACCGAGAAGCCCAACAGCAAGGGCGTCTGGCTGGACCTGAAGGCGGCCCAGGAGGACACCCGGCGCATCGTCACCGAGTACGACGTGCGCACCCCCGGCATCGACGTCACCGCGGCCTCCCTCTCCGGCGGCAACCAGCAGAAGCTGATCGTCGGCCGCGAGATGACCCACAAGCCGCGCTTCCTGATCGCCTCCCACCCCACCCGCGGTGTGGACGTCGGCGCCCAGGCCGCGATCTGGGACCACATCCGTGAGGCCCGCCGCGAGGGCCTCGCCGTGCTGCTGATCTCGGCCGACCTCGACGAGCTGATCGGCCTGTCCGACACGCTCCGGGTGATCTACAACGGCAAGCTGGTCGCGGACGCCGACCCCGCCACGATCACCCCCGAGGAACTGGGCTCGGCCATGACCGGTGCCGCAGCCGGACACCTCGAGCACGAAGAGACGCCGGACGCCCCCGAAGACGAGGCCCGCTGATGAAGAAGTTCGACAAGGAGCGCGTGCTCCTCGCGGTGGCCGGACCGGTCATCGCGCTCGCCGTGGCCTTCGCGCTCAGCGCGATCGTGCTGATCGCCTCCGGCAAGAACCCCGTCGAGCCGTTCTCGCTGATGTTCGAGCAGCTCGGCTACTCCGACAAGCAGGTCCTGATCATCAACCAGGCGTCGATGTACTACATCGCCGCCCTGGCGGTCGCCGTCGGCTTCCGGATGAACCTGTTCAACATCGGCGTCGACGGCCAGTACCAGCTCGCCGCCATGATGGCCGCGATCGTCGGCGCGCACATGAACCTGCCGGCGGTCATCCAGATCCCGCTGCTGCTCCTGGTCGCCGCCGCCACCGGCTCGCTGTGGGCCTCGATCGCCGGTGTCCTGAAGGTCACCCGCGGCGTCAGCGAGGTCGTCGCGACGATCATGCTCAACGCGATCGCCGTCTCCGTCATCGCCTATCTGTGGCTGCCCGACGTCCTCGGCGTCACCGTCGGCAACAACACCACCACCGGCGAGATGCACGAGTCCGGCTGGGTGCCCGGCTTCGACATGGGCGACGCCGGCGAGATCTACGGCCTGGTGATCCTCGCCGCGCTGCTCGGCATCGGCTACTGGGTCGTCCTGAACCGCACCCGCTTCGGCTTCGACCTGCGCGCCTCCGGCGCCTCGGAGTCCGCGGCCGCGGCCAGTGGTGTCAACCCCAAGCGCATGGTGCTCATGGCCATGCTGATCTCGGGCGCCATCGCCGGTCTCGCGGGTCTGCCGATCCTCATGGGCGACGCCCACACCTTCGACCGCAACTTCCCCACCGGCATCGGCTTCCTCGGCATCGGCATCGCCCTGCTCGGCCGCAACAGCCCGGTCGGCATCGCCTTCGCGTCCCTGCTGTGGGCCTGGCTCGACAAGGCCTCCCCTGAGCTGGACTTCCACGGCTACGACAAGGAGATCGCGGTCATCATGCAGGGCATCATCGTCCTCGCGGTGGTCGTCTCCTACGAGGTCGTCCGCGAGTGGGGCCTGCGCCGCCAGCAGCGCCGCGTCGGCGCCGAACTCGCCGCCGGCCACGTCCTCGGCGCCACCAACAACGAGAACAAGGAGGTGGCTGGCCGATGACCACCGCGACCGACGTCAACCAGCCCTCGCTGCAGCCCGCGGCGCCGGGCGGCCGCCGCATGTCGCTGGCGGTCCTGATGCTGGTCATCGCCGGCGGCCTGGCGCTGACCTCGATCGTCCGCATCATCACGGACGCGAACGGCATCACCAACGTCAGCCAGATGTCCACCGCCCTCCAGCTCGCCGTGCCGATCGGCCTCGCCGGTCTCGGCGGTCTTTGGGCCGAGCGCGCGGGCGTCGTCAACATCGGCCTCGAAGGCATGATGATCCTCGGCACCTGGTTCGGTGCCTGGGCGGGCTTCCAGTGGGGCCCGTGGACCGGTGTCGTGATCGGCATCCTCGGCGGCGCCCTCGGTGGTCTGCTGCACGCCTTCGTCACCGTGACGTTCAACGTCAACCACATCGTCTCCGGTGTGGCGATCAACATCCTCGCCCTCGGCGCCACCCGCTACCTGTCCCCGCTGGCCTTCGAGGGCAACCAGGGCGGCTCGGCCAAGCAGTCCCCGCCGGTCGACTCCCTCGGCCACTTCACCGTGCCAGGACTGTCCGACTGGCTGCGCGACCTCAACAACGAGGGCTGGTTCTTCATCTCGGACGTCGCCGGTCTGCTCGGCGGCCTGGTCACCAACGTCTCCTGGCTGACCCTGATCGCCATCGCGCTGATCCCCGGCACCTGGTGGGTGCTGTGGCGCACCGCGTTCGGTCTGCGCCTGCGCTCCTGCGGCGAGAACCCGGTCGCGGCCGAGTCCCTCGGTGTGAACGTCTACAAGTACAAGTACATCGCCGTGATCATCTCCGGCGGCCTGGCCGGTCTCGGCGGCGCCTTCCTGTCGATCGTGGCCAACCCCTTCTACCTGGAGGGCCAGGTCTCGGGACGCGGCTACATCGGTCTCGCCGCGATGATCTTCGGCAACTGGATGCCGGGCGGACTCGCCCTCGGCGCCGGCCTGTTCGGCTACACCGACAGCCTCAACCTGCGCGGCGGCTCGGAGAACGTCCACGCCCTGCTGCTGCTCGGCGCGCTGCTGCTGATCATCGGCGCGGTCTGGATGGCCGTACGCAAGAAGTGGATCTCGGCCGTGATCACCGTGGTGATCGGTGCCCTGGTCCTCGCCTGGTACGCCGGTACCAACGAGGTCCCCAACCAGGTCGTCTCCGCCACGCCGTACGTCATCACCCTGGTCGTGCTGGCCCTGTCCGCCCAACGTCTGCGCATGCCGAAGGCCGACGGACTTCCGTACCGGAAGGGACAGAGCACGTGACCTCCTTCGACTGGGATGCCCTGCGGGGCGTGGCACGGGAGGCCATGTCCCACGCCTACGCGCCCTACTCGGGCTTCCCGGTCGGAGTCGCCGCACTCGTGGACGACGGCCGCACGGTCTCCGGCTGCAACGTCGAGAACGCCTCCTACGGGCTCGGCCTGTGCGCCGAGTGCGGGCTGGTCTCGGAGCTCCAGCGCACCGGGGGCGGCCGGCTGACGCACTTCACCTGTGTGGACGGCCAGGGCGACATCCTCGTCCCGTGCGGCCGCTGCCGGCAGCTGCTCTACGAGTTCGGCGGGCCGGACCTGCTGCTGGAGACACCGGCGGGGATCCTGCCGCTGTCGCAGATGCTTCCGCAGGCCTTCGGGCCGGACCATCTCAGCAAGTGACACCCCGCGGCCCCTCTGAGAACACCCGCTCAGAGGGGCCGCGACCTTCTTCAGAACGTCGGAAGGAAAGCCATGGCCATGGACGCCATCTCCGTCATCCGCACCAAGCGGGACCGCGGCGAGCTCAGCGACGAGCAGATCGACTGGGTCATCGACGCGTACACCCGCGGCGAGGTCGCCGACGAGCAGATGTCGTCGCTCGCCATGGCGATCCTGCTCAACGGCATGAACCGGCGCGAGATCGCCCGCTGGACCGCGGCGATGATCGCCTCCGGCGAGCGCATGGACTTCTCCTCCCTGTCCCGCCCGACGGCCGACAAGCACTCCACGGGCGGCGTCGGCGACAAGATCACCCTCCCGCTCGCCCCGCTGGTCGCCGCCTGCGGCGCGGCCGTCCCGCAGCTGTCCGGCCGCGGCCTCGGCCACACCGGCGGCACCCTGGACAAGCTGGAGTCGATCCCCGGCTGGCGCGCGCTGCTCTCCAACGAGGAGATGCTGAACGTCCTGGACACCACCGGCGCGGTGATCTGCGCGGCGGGCGACGGCCTGGCCCCGGCGGACAAGAAGCTGTACGCCCTGCGCGATGTCACCGGCACGGTCGAGGCGATCCCGCTGATCGCGTCCTCGATCATGTCCAAGAAGATCGCCGAGGGCACCGGCTCCCTGGTCCTGGACGTCAAGGTCGGCACCGGCGCCTTCATGAAGACCATCGAGGACGCCCGCGAGCTGGCCTCCACCATGGTCGGCCTCGGCACCGACCACGGTGTACGGACCGTGGCCCTGCTGACCGACATGGCGACCCCGCTCGGCCTCACCGCGGGCAACGCCCTGGAGGTCCGCGAGTCCGTCGAGGTCCTCGCCGGCGGCGGCCCGGCCGACGTGGTCGAGCTGACGATCGCCCTGGCCCGCGAGATGCTGGACGCGGCCGGGGTGAAGGACGCCGACCCGGCGAAGGCCCTGGCCGACGGCTCCGCGATGGACGTCTGGCGCCGCATGATCACCGCGCAGGGCGGCGACCCGGACGCCACCCTGCCCGTCGCCCGTGAGCAGCACGTGGTCAAGGCCCCGGCCTCCGGCGTCCTCACCCGCCTCGACGCCTACGGCATCGGCGTCGCCGCCTGGCGCCTCGGCGCGGGCCGCGCCCGCAAGGAGGACCCGGTGCAGGCGGGCGCGGGCGTCGAGATGCACGCCAAGCCCGGCGACACCGTGACCGAGGGCCAGCCGCTGCTGACCCTGCACACGGACACGCCCGAGCGCTTCGAGTACGCGCTCCAGGCGGTCGAGGGCACCTACGACGTCGCCGCACCGGGCACGCCCTTCACCGCCTCGCCGGTGGTGCTGGAGCGCATCGCCTGACCCGGAGCCTCGTCTCCCGCCCGAACGGGACCGGTGCCCTCGCGCCGGTCCCGTTCCGCGTATCAGCCGAGCAGCGCCGCCACGACCACCAGAACCGGCACCGACACCACCGTCGACAGCAGGATCGCCTCCCGGGCCAGCACCTCGCCGACCCGGTACGTGCTCGCGTACGTGAAGAGGTTCTGGGCGGCGGGCAGCGCCGACGTCACGACCACGTCGAGCAGGGACGCCCCGCGCAGGCCGAAGACGCCCGCCGCCAGGAGTCAGGCGGTCAGCGGCTGCGCGATCGTCTTGAGGCCGACGGCCAGCAGCACGGGAGCCCGTTCGGTGCCGCGCAGCGGCAGGGAGCTGCCGCGCAGGGCGATGCCGAAGGCCAGCAGGGCGGCGGGGACGGACATGTTGCCGATGAGGGTGAGGGGGTCCAGGACCGGGGCCGGCACCCGCAGGCCCGCCGCCGAGACCGCCACCCCGGACAGCGATCCCACGGCTATGGGGTTGCGCAGGGGCGTCAGCACGCGCTGCGCCAGCGGACGCTTCGCCCCGCCGCTCGCCAGGTCCAGCACCGTCACCGCGACCGGGGTCACGCCGACCAGCTGGAACAGCAGCACCGGCGCCACCAGTGAGGCGTCGCCCAGGACGTACACCGCGATCGGGATGCCCAGGTTTCCCGAGTTGACGTACCCCGCGCACAGCGCGCCGATCGTCGTACGGGCCACCCCCCAGCGGCGTACGACACCCACCGCCACGAACAGCCCCGCCACGGCCGCCGTGCTCAGGGCCGTCACCAGCAGCCGGGTGGAGAAGATCACCGACAGATCGGCCTGGGCCAGCACGGTGAACAGCAGGGCCGGGGTGGCCACGTGGAAGGCGAGCTTGGTGAGGACGTCACGGCCCTCCTCGCCCAGATAGCCCCGCAGGCCGATCACATACCCGACGCCGATCACCACGACGATCACGGCGAAGCCGCTCAGTACCCCCTGCACGGTGCCTCTCCGGCGGGCCGGCGGTCGGCTTCGGGGCGGGCGGACATCGCGGGCGGTACTGATGGTCGAGGCACGCAGGCAACCCTTGGGCAGGGCTCGGGCCCCGGTCAATGTGATGCCGACAACGCTCTGTGTGACCTCGGCGACGCAACCTTCGGCCCCGGCCGCGCGCCCGGGTGGGGTGATCCGTGCCCGCGTGTGACACCGACCGGGCCGCCGCCGCGATGAGTTCCCGGTGTCCGCGCGGTCTACCGCACGTGGACGCCATGAGACCCGCCGTACTCGTGATCGCCGGCCCCGTCACCCGCAATGAGGTGACGGGGTGGTGTGATGCCGTGCGCTCGGCGCTGGAGTCGACCCGCGCCGGGGTGGTGGAGTGCGATGTGGCCGGGATCGGGCCGCCGGGGCTCGCGGCCGTCGACCTGCTGGCGCGGATGCAGCTCACCGCGCGCCGGACCGGCGGCCGGATACGTCTGCGTGACCCCGACCCGGCGCTATGCGCCCTGCTCGATCTCGTCGGACTCCGCTTCGATGTGCGGGGGCAGCCCGAACAGCGGGAACCACCGTTCGACGTCGAGGAAGAAGTGGAAGCCGGTGATCCGGCCCTCTGAGATCTCCAGCACCTGGATCGCCCAGGGGGTGAAGCCGCCCTTCTCCTCGTCCGGCTTGTAGTGCGCGAAGCCGGGCAGCCCGTTGACCTGCACGGCGCGCAGCCGCGAACCTGCGCATCCCGCGCCGAGCGTCGTCATGAAGCCGGTGATGTCGCCCGTGCCCACCAGCCACAGGTCGAACGGCGGCATCGTCATGACGGCGTCCTCGTGGAGCAGCGCCGTCAGCGCCGCCATGTCGTAGCCCTCGAAGGCCGCGACATAGCGCTCCAGGAGCTTCTTCTGCTCCTCGTCCAGCGGGTCCGACACGGCCGCGTCGGCCCCCGACTCGGACCGCTCGGACAGCGTGGCCCGGGCCCGCTGGAGGGCGCTGTTGACGGAGGCGACCGAGGTGCCGAGCAGCTCGGCGACCTCGCTCGCCCGCCACGCCAGCACCTCCCGCAGGATCAGCACGGCGCGCTGCTTGGGGGGCAGTTGCTGGAGGGCGGCCATGAACGCCAGCCGCACCGACTCCTTGGCGACGGCCGCCTCCGCCGGGTCGGCGGTCGTGGGCAGCACCCGCGCGTCGGGCATCGGCTCCAGCCAGGTGTGGTCGGGGCGGGGGGACAGGGCCGCCTGTGCCAGGGGTGTCGACTCGGACAGGTCCATCGGTCTGGCCCGCTTGTTGCCCGCGGTCAGCATGTCCAGACAGACGTTGGTCGCGATCCGGTACAGCCAGGATCTGAGGCTGGAGCGGCCCTCGAACTTGTCGTAGCTGCGCCAGGCCCGCACCAGTGTGTCCTGGACCGCGTCCTCGGCCTCGAAGGAGGAGCCGAGCATGCGGTAGCAGTATCCCGTCAGCTCGACGCGATGCCGTTCCAGTTCGACGTCGAGGTCTGTCGTCGTCGCCGTGTCGCCCATCGTTCACCCACCCCTGTGGCCGGTCCTGTGTCGTACGCCTCATTACGTCCAGCACTTCGGAAGCTACCCCAGCCCACTGACAATGGCCCGCCATCTCAACAAAGGTGCTGGTCAGGGTGACCTTCTGTGCGTTGCCGACTGCGGGGTGTGGGTGGCTGGTCGCGCAGTTCCCCGCGCCCCTGGGGGGACGGGGTTGCTGTTGCTTTTAGGGGCGCGGGGAACTGCGCGATCGGCCCGCTGCGGGTCGCACCCGGTGGTGATGGGGATGGCTCCTGTACCCGGCCCGTCTCGCGCTGCGGGTCGCACCCGGTGGTGATGGGGATGGCCCCTGTACGCGGTCCGTCTCAGGGGCGCGGGGAACTGCGCGAAGGGCTGACGGCGGCCCGCACCCGGCGGGGGAGGGGACGGGTCCTCTACGCCGCCCGGGTCGCCGACAGGGCGGCTGCCCTGGTGCCGGCCAGGGTGATGCCCACGACACCCAGGACCGCGGCCACCCCCACCGCCACCGTCCCACCCCAGCCCCCCGCGTGGAACGCCACCGCACCGACCGTGCTGCCGGCGCTGGAGCCGATGTAGTAGGCGGACTGGTAGAGGGCGGAAGCCTGGGCACGGCCACGGGTCGCCGCCTTGCTGACCGCCGAGGACGCCACCGCGTGCCCCGCGAAGAAGCCGGCCGTGATCAGGACCAGGCCCAGCAGGACCAGGCCCAGCGAGTCGGCGAGGGACAGCAGCAGACCCGCCGCGGTCGTGCCGCCGGCCAGGTACAGCGCGCCCCGGCGGCCCACACGGCCCACCAGACGCCCGGCGGTGGAGGCCGACACCGTGCCCACGAGGTAGACCAGGAAGATCGAGCCGACGATGCCCTGCGGCAGGGAGAACGGCTCGTCCGTCAGGCGGTAGCCGATGACCGTGTACACGCCGCCGAACACCGTCATGAACAGCGCCCCGATGGCGTACAGCCGACGCAGCAGCGGATCGGTGAGGTGGTCGCGGACCGTGCGGGCGAGCACCCGCGGCCGCAGCGAGCCCCGCGTGAAGTGCTTCGGCGCGGGCAGCAGCAGCCGGAAGGCGACCGCGCAGGCCACCGCGAGCGCGCCGATCACGCCGAGGGCGACCCGCCAGCCCCACTCCTGCGCCACCCAGCCCGTGATGACCCGCCCGCTCATTCCGCCGACACTGTTGCCCGCGACGAACAGACCGATCGCGGTGACCAGCGCCCGCGGCCGGACCTCCTCCGCGAGATACGCCGTCGCCGAGGCCGGCAGACCCGCCAGCGCCGCGCCCTGCACCGCGCGCAACGCCACCAGGGCGGGCAGCGAGGGCGCGAGGGGGACCAGCACCGCCACCGTCACAGCGACGGCCAGGGACCAGGTCATGACCGTGCGCCGCCCGAACCGCTCCGACAGCGCGCTCATCGGGAGCACGAACACCGCCAGACCGCCCGTCGCGACCGCCACCGTCCAGCTCGCCTCGCCCGCGCTCACCCCGAAGTCACCGGAGATCAGCGGCAGCAGCGCCTGCGTGGCGTACAGCAGGGCGAAGGTCGCCACACCGGCCAGGAAGAGCGCGAAGCTCATCCGCCGGTACCCCGGGCCGCCCGGGGTCATCCGGGAGTCGTCGGCGCACACGCCGGGCGAAGGGGCGGAGGAGGCGGGGGACGGGACGGCGGCGCCCACGAGGGTGGACGCCCCGGTATCGGCGGGATTCATGCTTCGACCGTACGGAGATCGCCGCTCATCCGTCCAATGCATGGAATCGGCATAATCGTTCCCGTGATGCATCAGCACAGGTCAGGACAGCACCTGTCACCGAGTGGTGACACAGAAGACATCGTCGCGCTGCTCGCGCCACGCCTCGTGCACTTCGCCGGGGTCGCCCGCACCGAGCATGTGACAAGGGCCGCGCAGGAGATGGACGTCCCCCAGTCGACTCTGTCGCGCGCGATGGTCCGGCTCGAACAGGACCTGGGCGTCGACCTGTTCGCCCGCCGCGGCCGGACCGTGTCGCTCACGCCCGCCGGACGCACCTTCCTCACTTCCGTCGAACGGGCCCTCGCCGAGATCGAGCGGGCGGCCGAGGAGGTGCGCGCCGACGCCGACCCGGCGGCTGGCAAGGTCGCCTTCGGCTTCCTGCACACGATGGGCGCCGAGACCGTGCCCGGACTGATCCACGCCTTCCGCGCCGACCACCCCCGGGTCCGCTTCAGCCTGGTGCAGAACTACGGCGAGGCCATGCTGGAGCGGCTGCGCGCGGGGGAGCTGGACCTGTGTCTGACCTCGCCCGTCCCGGACGCCCCCGACCTGGTCGGGCGCCGGCTGGACGAGCAGAAGCTGCGGCTGGTGGTGCCGGCCGACCACCGTCTGGCCGGGCGCAGGCGGGTGCGGCTGGCCGAGGCCGCCGACGAGGCGTTCGTGACCCTGGAGCCCGGCTACGGCCTGCGCCGCATCACCGACGACCTGTGCAAGGAGGCCGGTTTCCGACCCCGGATCGCCTTCGAGGGCGAGGAGGCGGAGACCCTGCGGGGCCTGGTCGCCGCCGGACTCGGCGTCGCCCTGCTGCCACCGCCGGCCGTGCCCCGGCCGGGTGTCGCCGAGCTGACGGTGACGGCCCCGCGCGCGGCCCGCGAGATCGGCGTGGCCTGGCTGGAGGGCCGACCGGACACCCCGCCCGTGGCCGCGTTCAAGAAGTTCCTGCTGTCGAGGCGGGGCCGCCTGCTGCACGAGTGAGGCACCCCAGGGCAGCCCGCGGGCAGCCCCTAATGACGCAGCGACCGCCCGAACCCGGCCGCCAGAGGCATGCGCAGCCCGAGCGGCGGAGGGGCGGCGAGGGCGTCCTCGACCGGGCGGGAGAAGGCGCGGTCGAACAGGGCGCCCATCACGAAGTCCTCCGCCAGGCACATCACTTCGTCGCGATGCTGCTGCAAGGAGTGTCTGTCCGAGTGGACTTCGAAGCGGCACACCTCACGGTTGGCCTTCTTCGCGCGTGCCGCGAGGCGGAAGGACAGCTCGGGGTCGGTGCGCTCGTCGTTGGTGCCGTGCACGATCAGCACCCGGCGCCCGGCGAGCTGTTTCACCGGTTCGGGTGGTGCGGCCATGTCCTCCTCGGGCAGCCAAGGGGCTATCGCGAACACGGAGTTGACGGCCTCGTGGCCGCCCGCGTGCAGCGCCGCCCGGCCGCCCATGTCCAATCCCGTCAGGCACACGGGGACATCGCCGTAGCGGCGTACCGCCTCGTCGGCAGCCCAGGCGGCGTCGCGGGCGAGATGGGCCTCGCTGCCGTTCCAGCCCTTGTATCGGTAGTGGACGACGTGCGCGGCCAGGCCCTCCTGCCGTCCCGCGCGGGCCAGACGGCGTCCGAGCGAGCGCACGGAACCCGCCGCGAGCAGGGCGGACGGACGTCTGGTCGATCGCTCGTCACCGCCCGGGAGCAGCAGCACCACCCCGCTCACCGCCGTCGGTTCCGGACCGAACGCCCGTCCCAGCCGGGCCTCGCGAACCGGCGTCGCATGCTGTGCCATGACAGAACAGTGTCAGAAGCGTGCGTGTACGCCACCCGTCCGTGGGGTCACCGTTACGTATCGGCCGAGTCGTCGCGACGGGCGATCTACGCGCGTAGGAGTTAGGGTGCGGAAATGACGAGCCAGACTGACCGGATGGGGACCACCCCGAGCCCGGACCAGATCCGCCGGGCACCCAAGGTACTCCTGCACGACCACCTCGACGGCGGGCTGCGGCCCGGCACGATCGTCGAACTGGCCCAGGAGCAAGGCTATTCCGCGCTCCCCGAGACCGACCCGGCCAAGCTGGGCCTCTGGTTCCGTGAGGCCGCCGACTCCGGTTCCCTGGAGCGCTATCTGGAGACCTTCTCGCACACCGTCGGCGTCATGCAGACGCGCGACGCGCTGGTGCGGGTCGCCCGCGAGTGCGCCGAGGACCTCGCCGAGGACGGCGTCGTCTACGCCGAGGTGCGCTACGCCCCCGAGCAGCACCTGGAGGGCGGGCTCAGCCTCGAAGAGGTCGTCGAGGCGGTCAACGAGGGCTTCCGGCAGGGCGAGCGCGCCGCCCGCGAGGACGGGCACCGCGTCCGCGTCGGCGCGCTGCTCACCGCCATGCGGCACGCCGCCCGCGCCCTGGAGATCGCCGAACTCGCCAACCGCTACCGCGACCTCGGCGTCGTCGGCTTCGACATCGCCGGCGCCGAGGCGGGCTTCCCGCCCACCCGGCACCTGGACGCGTTCGAGTACCTCAAGCGCGAGAACAACCACTTCACCATCCACGCCGGTGAGGCCTTCGGGCTGCCCTCCATCTGGCAGGCCCTGCAGTGGTGCGGCGCCGACCGGCTCGGGCACGGGGTGCGCATCATCGACGACATCGAGGTCAAGGACGACGGCACCGTCCACCTCGGCCGACTCGCCTCCTACGTCCGCGACAAGCGCATCCCGCTGGAGATGTGCCCCAGCTCCAACCTCCAGACCGGAGCCGCCGCCTCCTACGCCGAGCACCCCATCGGGCTGCTGCGCCGCCTGCACTTCCGGGCCACGGTAAACACTGACAATCGCCTCATGTCGGGCACGAGTATGAGCCGGGAATTCGAGCATCTCGTCGAGGCGTTCGGCTATACGCTCGAAGACCTCCAGTGGTTCTCCGTCAATGCGATGAAATCAGCGTTCATTCCTTTCGATGAACGACTTGCGATGATCAATGACGTCATCAAGCCCGGATACGCCGAGCTGAAGTCCGAATGGCTGTTTCAGCAGACCGCCTCGACCAGCGGTTCTGCCCCGTCGGAGGGCTGATCGGGGGACGGGGAATGCGGGCGGGCTTTCACAACCCGTCCGCATTTCGGTGTTTGCGGCGGGCCCTGCGGCGTGTTTACGTTCGGGAACCGCTTCCGTCCCCGTTCAGTCTTCGATTTCAGTCAGGACGCATTAACGATGAAGCAGTCTGCTGCCAAGACCCTCGGTGTCGCCGCTCTCGGTGCCGCCTTCGCCGCGACCGGTGCGGGCGCCGCGAACGCCGCCCCGGCCCTGCCCGACGCCGGCCAGGCGCTTGGCACCGTCGCCCAGGTCCTGCCGGGTGCCGGTGAGGCCCTCACCCAGGCACAGCCCGCCCTCGCCGCCGGTGTCGCCGCCGCGCAGCCCGTCGCCGAGAAGGCGCTCGCCGACGGCCCGACCAAGCCGGTCGCGGGCCTGCTCGGCGGTCTGCCGGTGGGTGGCCTGCCCACCAAGGGCCTGCCCGTGAACGGCCTCCCGCTGGGCTGACCCAGGCTCCCCCGCGCCGTCGGGGCGCGCCCCGAGACTTCCGGGCGCGCCCCGACGGCGTACTTGTGCGCGGGGGTTCACCAGGCCGTGCGGGCCTTGTTCTCCGAGGGGAGGAGTATCCACAGCGCGATGTAGAGCAGGAACTGCGGGCCCGGCAGCAGGCAGGACGCCAGGAAGATCACGCGCATCGTGAGGGCGGAGATGCCGAAGCGCCGAGCCAGCGCGGCGCACACTCCGCCGATCATCCGGCCGTTCGCGGGGCGGGCAGGGCGGGACATGGCGGCTCCTTCGTGAGCTGATCCGAGGCGGCCCTCGTGGCTGCCTCATCTGCTCTCAACGCTACGGAGACGAAGGGGGCATAGCGTCACTCCACGGGGCGATCCCGACCCTGGGAATCGTCGGGGTCCGACCCTGAGCGGGCCCCTCATGCCGCCCCTCATGCCGCCCCTCCTCCCGCACCTCGGCCCGGCGCCGCAGCCGCGCCCGGCCCAGCGGGACCACCGCGAGATGCGCGAGCACCACGCCCGCGGTGTTCAGCAGCAGCGAGTCGACGTCGGTGACCTGGCCGGGTACGCCCGTCTGCAACAGCTCGACGGCCAGGGAGATCAGGGCGCCGGCCGCCGCCGTACGCAGCAGCGAGCCCAGCGGCGAGACGGTCAGCCTGCCGCTCGCCAGTGGCAGCAGCACGCCGAGCGGGGCCAGCAGCACCAGTCCCTCGCCGATCCTGCGGGCGGCTTCGGGCCCGCCCAGCGCCAGGTCCGCGCGGATGCCGGCGAACGGGCGCAGGTTGGCCGGCATCACCCAGGGGACGTCCAGCGGTCGCAGC
This sequence comes from Streptomyces sp. NPDC006458, assembly GCF_040612135.1. Taxonomy (NCBI): domain Bacteria; kingdom Bacillati; phylum Actinomycetota; class Actinomycetes; order Kitasatosporales; family Streptomycetaceae; genus Streptomyces; species Streptomyces sp. NPDC006458. The sequence goes on from NZ_JBEXPR010000036.1 coordinate 56,612, forward strand.
GTGAACCAGGCGACGAGCGCGAGATGTGCGACGAGGAGGACACCTCCCGTCACACGGATGCGGAACGCGGCGTTGCCGCCCATGGAGCCTTGACGCTGCACGCCCCCCTAGACGCGGCACCCCGCGCAAACGGTTCCGCCACATCGGGTGTGAGGCATACGCCACACCCCGGGCGGTTCCGGCGGGCACATCCGGGCCCCGCCGCCGACACCTACGGCGTTACGCGACCGGCTCACGGCCGGGGCGTTGCGCGACTCGGCGTCCTGCCGGCCTGCGGCGGGGCGGGCCCGGCGAAGGCATGCTCACCGGCCGGGCGGCGTCGCGGCTGAGGCGGGGGGCGGTACGCAACTCGGCGCCGACGAGGTGCCGCCACGCCCACCCGTGCCGCCCCTAGCGGCACGCATGCCCGCGGCGGCGGCTCGCGCCGGTCCGCGGCTGGGACGGAGGGCGTCGGAAAGTCGCGTACGGCGAGGAGGGAACGGGACGGGAGGCGTCGGGAAGCCGCGTACGGCGAGGAGGGGACAGGGACGGGAGGCGGCGGGAAGGCGCGTACGGCGGGGAGGGGACGGGGCGGGGGGTGTCCGCCCGCAGCGGACGGCGGTGACCACCCTCTGCCCCCGTAGGAGGCCAGTTCGGCGGACCGAGGACGGATATCCCCCGGCGCGGCCCCGCACCACCCACCGAACACAAGGCGCTACAGCAGCCCCACCGGACAGGAACAGGCCGCCGCAGGCGTCACCCCGCCGCCACCCCCGTGTTCGGCGGCCGCACGCTCCCCGGATCCGTCCGGACCTCGGGCGTGCACTCGTAGCGCCGAGGCGCCCCCGACGGCCCGCCGAGGATCACCGAACCGTCGCCCTCCGCGGCCTCGGAGTCCGAGAAGGTGCACACGATCTGGGCCAGCGCGTACGACGACAGCCGATCAGGAGCGACGTTCAGCCGCAGCGTGTCCTCCGGATCACCCTCCCGAGGCCCGCCCGCTTTCATCCGGGAAGGGACGTCCGTCGTGTACCCCGCCAGCCGCTCAGCCGCCGACGAAGGCTCCGCGAGCTCGTTCAGCAACCCCTGCGCGAGCAGCACCCGCCGCGCCGAGTCCGCCGTACCCTCGGGAATGTTCACCGACCGGTCGACGCTCACCAGCGAGGCGCCACAGCGCAGGAACACCTGCACCGCCAGCCCCCGAGCGGACTGCGTGCCGATGTCCGGCGCGGACAGCGAGCAGTGGGCCCGCGAGGGCGCCGCACCGTAGTCGGTCGGCACCTCTGTGGCCCGGATCCCGCACCCGGCCACCGTCCCGACGGCCCCGACGAGCAGCACCAGCACCAGCGCCAGCGCCCGGCGCGCGTTCACGACGCGTCCCCCTTCGTGTCCTGCCCGGTCTCCCGCCCCGTCGGCTCCTCGGCCTCGGCCTCGGCCTCCGCCCCGTCCTGGGGCAGCCGCAGCGTGAACACCGCCCCGCCGTCGGGCGAGTTGGCGGCGGTGATCTCCCCGCCGTGGATATGCGCGTTCTCCAGCGCGATGGACAGCCCCAGCCCGCTGCCCTCCGACCGCGGCCGGGACGCGCTCGCCTTGTAGAAGCGGTCGAACACGTGCGGCAGCACGTCCTCGGGGATGCCGGGCCCGTGGTCGCGGACCTCGATGACGACCTCGTCGGAGGCGGCCCGCACGGCCACCCGCACGGGCGACCCGCCGTGCTTGAGGGCGTTGCCGATCAGGTTGGCCAGGATCACGTCCAGCCGACGCGGGTCGAGCTGCGCGTGGATGCCCCGCTCGGCGTCCAGCTCCACCGCGTCCAGCCAGGCCCGCGCGTCGATGCAGGCGGTGATCAGATCGGCGACGTCGACGTCGTCCAGCACCAGCCGGGCCGTACCCGCGTCGAAGCGGGTGACCTCCATCAGGTTCTCCACGAGGTCGTTCAGCCGCCGGGTCTCGCTCACCACCAGCCGCACCGCGGGCTCGATCATCGGGTCGATGCCGCCGGCCTCGGAGTCCAGCTCCTCCTCCAGCACCTCGGTCACGGCGGTGATCGCGGTCAGCGGCGTACGCAGTTCATGGCTCATGTCGGCCACGAACCGCCGCGAGGCGTCGTCGCGGGAGGCCATCTCGGCTACCCGCTTCTCCAGCGCCTCGGCGGCGTTGTTGAACGTCCGTGACAGATCGGCCAGTTCGTCGGTGCCCGACACCCGCAGCCGGGTGTCCAGCCTGCCCTCGCCGAGCCGCCGGGCGGCGACGCCCAGGCGGTGGACCGGCTTCAGCACGGTCGTCGCCGCGGCCTGCGCGAGCAGGGCGGAGCCGATCAGGGCCAGACCGGTGGCGATCCCCAGCGACCAGGCGAGGGAGTTGAGGTCCTTGGCCTCCGGCTCCAGCGACTTGAGCATGTAGCCGGTCGCGCCACCGCCGATCACCCGGGTGCCCGCCACCAGGTACGGGGTGCCGTCGTCGACGACACGCTGCCAGTACAGGTGGTACTCGGCGCCGTTGGCCGAGCTCTGCGGCTGCTTGCGGTTCACCGCGGTCCGCAGGGACTTCGGTACGTCACCGAGCTCGAAGCCGTTCAGCCCGCCGGAGCCGCCGTACACCGTCTTGCCGGCCGGGTCCTCGGCGACCAGCAGGACCGTGAAGTGCTGGCTGCCGCCCGCCATCAGGCCGGCGGTGCGCTGGAGGTCGTCCTGGCTGGGGTGTTCGGGCAGGGCGCCCGCGCGGCTGCGCATCTCCTGCTCGAAGTCGCGCAGCACGGCGTCCTGCGCGCGGGTGAGCACGGCCTCCCGGTTGAGCCAGTAGGCGATGCCTGACGCGGACACGGCGGCGGTCAGCGCGACCAACCCGAACACGACGACGAGCCGCAGCCGCAGACTGGTGAAGCGCAGTCTTGAGAAAACCTTGCGATCCGCCGCCCAGCCGCGGAGACCCCCTTGCTCCGTCGTCACTGAGGCGGATCCAGCCGGTAGCCCACGCCCCGCACGGTACGGATCAGGGTCGGCGAGGACGGCACGTCCTCGACCTTGGCGCGCAGCCGCTGCACACAGGCGTCCACGAGCCGCGAGTCACCGAGGTAGTCGTGCTCCCACACCAGCCGCAGCAGCTGCTGGCGCGAAAGCGCCTGACCGGGGCGGCGGCTCAGTTCCAGCAGCAGCCGCAGCTCGGTCGGGGTCAGTTGGAGATCCTCGCCGTTCTTCGTGACGGTCATGGCCGCGCGGTCGATGACCAGGCTGCCGAAGGCCGCCGCGTCGTTGGACTCCCGCTCGCCGCGCCGCAGCACGGCCCGGATCCGGGCGTCGAGGACCCGCCCCTGCACCGGCTTGACGACGTAGTCGTCCGCGCCGGACTCCAGTCCCACCACGACGTCGATGTCGTCGCTGCGCGCGGTGAGCAGGATGATCGGCAGCTGGTCCGTGCGCCGGATGCGCCGGCACACCTCGAAGCCGTCGATGCCGGGCAGCATCACATCCAGCACGATCAGATCCGGGCGCTGCTCGCGCAGCAGCTTCAGACCGTCCTCACCGCTGGCAGCGGTCGCCACGCGGTGTCCCTGGCGCGTCAGTGAGAGCTCCAGGGCCGTCCGGATGGCGTCGTCGTCCTCGATCAGCAACAGGGAAGGCACGGGCTCATTCTGGCCCATGGATGCCGTACGGATGAACCTGTGGAGCCGATGGAACGCAGCCCTTACGCGCGATTCCGCTGAGTGATCCCCCCGCGCGCCCCCCGGCCCCGAGGCCCTTCCCGTCCCTCTCTTCCCGGCGGGGGACCCCTGTGACAGGTCTGTGACAGTCGGCGGACACGGCGATGAAGTGGCCCGGGCAGGCTTCTCGGCACAAGGAAGAACGCAGACCGAACACCGGCAAGTCCACGACGGGGGGCGCGAGATGAACACGCTGCACGGCATGAGCACCAGCGCAGTGATCACGCGTCTGCACGACGTGAACGTGCACCGGGGTTCTGAGAAGTCCGGTGCCGTGAGCGGGCGGGGGTGCGCTCGCGGCACCGGACGTCAGCACACCGCGCACGCACCGCAGGCCGAACGGCCGTACATGGCGGTGGTCGAAGGTCTCACGGGGGAGACGGACGGGGGAGCCGCGTACAGGGAGGAATCGGGGGAGTGTCACTCCCGGTCGCAGGCCGCGGACGCCGAAGCGGCGTTCACCGCCTATGTCCAGGAGCGTCGCGCCTCTCTGTACGCCACCGCCTACCACCTGACCGGTGACCGCTTCGAGGCCGAGGACCTGCTGCAGAGCGCGCTGTTCTCGACCTACCGGGCGTGGGACCGGATCAGCGACAAGGCGGCGGTCGGCGGGTATCTCCGCCGCACCATGACCAACCTGCACATCAGCGCCTGGCGGCGCCGCAAGCTGAACGAGTACCCGACCGAGGAGCTGCCGGAGACGCCCGGTGACACGGACGCGATGCGCGGCACCGAGCTGCGCGCGGTCCTGTGGCAGGCGCTGGCCCGGCTGCCCGAACTCCAGCGCACCATGCTGGTCCTGCGCTACTACGAGGGCCGCACGGACCCGGAGATCGCGGACATCCTCGGTATCAGTGTCGGCACGGTGAAGTCCAGCATCTGGCGCTCGCTGCGCCGGCTGCGCGAGGACGAGGTCCTCAGCTTCGGCCGTGACGAGGAGGACGCCTTCGGCGAGCTGGTCGCCTGAAGCGCGGAAAAAAAGTTCCCCGAGAGGTGTATCAGGGGGACGGTACGAGGGTCTTGCTGACAGGTCCGGGGGGACCACGGGGGAAGTATCAGGGGGGATACGGGGGAAGCAGGACCGACGGGGGAAGGCACGGGGGAGCACAGAGGAAGCGGGACTGGAGGGCCGGGGGGTCCATCCAGTCCCGCTTTCGCGTTCCGCGGTCGCCGCAAGGAGATACGGGCGTACGCCGTAGAGGGCTACGGGCGTACGACGGTCAGGCCGCGGTCCGTGAAGTGGCGCAGCGGCCCGCCGCCGCGGCCGCGAGGCGGCCCATCGCCTCGTCGCGGTCGCAGGCGTGGGCGCCCAGCGCGGTCTGCCGGGCCACGATCGAGCGCTCGGCGCGCATCAGCCGCCAGCCGCGGCGCAGCAGGAACGGCACGGACTTGCGGCCCTCCCGCAGATCCCGCAGGAAGCGCCGGCGGAAGGTCTTGACGGGGCCGCGGCTCAGGCACAGCGCGTCGGCGAGGACGCCGAGCTCCTGGCAGCGCCGCACGATCTCGGCGGCGAAGATGCCCTCCGCGATGAACAGCGGGGTCCGTCCGATGTCGACGGCGTCGGTGCCGGTGCGGGCGCTGAGCGAGATGTCGTAGACCGGTACGCAGGTACGGCCGGTGCGGCACAGCTCGGTGATCGCGGTGACGGCGGCGTCCGCGTCCCAGGACTCGGGGTGGTCCCAGTCGATGTCGGAGCTCCCGGCCACCTTCGGCAGCGTCGGGTCGTCGCCCTCCTTGTAGAAGTCGTCGAGCCGCAGCACCGGGAGACCGGAGCGGGCTGCGAGCAGGGACTTGCCGGAGCCGGACGGGCCGCAGAGCAGCACGACGCGCGTGGGTATGGGCGGATGGGAAGTCACGGGTCACCAGTCTGAGGCATTCACGCGCCGTTCACCCTCCCGCGGGTCGGCTTTGAAGCCCGCGTCACACCTCAACTACCCTTTGTGTCGACTCGATTACCTTGCGCAGCAGAAGGTGGCAGCGATGGCCCGACACGACAACTCCCCGAACCACGCCGGACGGCGGGCGCTGGCCGCGCTGGCGACGGCCGGTGTGGCGCTCGGCGCGTCCGCGACGACGGCCGCCGCGGCGGACACCGAACCGGTGGTGGACGCGATGCGGACGCGTCCGACCTCGCTCGGGCAACTCGACCCGCAGTCGGGGGTGGAGGCGCTGACGATGTCCCTGCGGTACACCACCGGGACGGTGTCCTCGCTCAAGCCGAATCCGCTGGCCGGGACGGGGGTCGACCCGCTGGACAACGGGATCGGGACGCAGCTGGCCGACTTCCGGCCGCTGACGTCCCAGATGCTGACCGCGCCGGTGGCCCAGGCGGAGTCGATCGGGTCGATTCCGCTGCTGGGCCAGGCGACGGAGCTGCTCGGCGGCTGAGCGGGGCGGGGTGCCGGGGAGCTGTGACCGCACGTCGGCCGCGGGCCGTGCGTGGCCCGCCGCGCGGTTCCCCGCGCCCCTTGTGCGGCCTGCGGCCGCCCTCGGGGCGCGGGTGCGGCCCCGCCCCCGCGGCGGGGTGTATCAGTACGACGAGCCCGAGGCGCCCAGGCTGCCCGTCGGGTGCCAGACCGTCTTGGTCTCCAGGAACGCCGTCATGCGGTCCGTGCCCGCCGGGACGGACCAGTCGTCCACAGGCTGTGGACGCAGGACGCGCTTGAGGTTGTCGGCCGCGGCGATCTCCAGTTCCTTGGCCAGGACCTCGTCGGCGCCGGCCAGGTCGATCGCGTTGACGTCCTGGTGCGCGGCGAGCGGGGCGGAGATCTCCGCCGTACGGCCGGACAGGACGTTCACCACGCCGCCGGGCAGGTCGGAGGTGGCCAGGACCTCGCCCAGGGAGAGGGCGGGGAGCGGTGAGTTCTCCGAGGCGACGACCACGGCCGTGTTGCCCGTGGCGATCACCGGGGCGATCACCGAGACCAGGCCGAGGAAGGACGACTCCTGCGGGGCGACGACCACGACGACGCCGGTCGGCTCCGGGGAGGAGAGGTTGAAGTACGGGCCCGCCACCGGGTTGGCGCCGCCGACCACCTGGGCGATCTTGTCGGTCCAGCCCGCGTACCAGACCCAGCGGTCGATCGCCGCGTCCACCTGGGCGGCGGCCTTGGACCTGGACAGGCCCTCGGCCTCGGCGACCTCGCGCACGAACTGCTCGCGGCGGCCCTCCAGCATCTCGGCGACGCGGTAGAGGATCTGGCCGCGGTTGTACGCGGTCGCGCCCGACCAGGCACCGAAGGCCTTGCGGGCGGCCACCACCGCGTCACGGGCGTCCTTGCGGCTCGCCTGCGGAGCGTTCGCCAGCCAGTTGCCCTTGGAGTCGGTCACTTCGTACACCCGGCCGCTTTCGGAACGGGGGAACTTGCCCCCCACGAACAGCTTGTAGGTCTTGAAGACGGGGAGTCGGGTCGGGTCAACAGTGTTCTTCATCGCTCGCCCTCCGGGCTCGACGGGGCGAGGTACGCCTCCAGGCCGTGTCGGCCGCCCTCGCGGCCGAAGCCCGACTCCTTGTAACCGCCGAACGGCGAGGTCGGGTCGAACTTGTTGAACGTGTTGGACCAGACGACACCGGCCCGGAGCTTGTTCGCCACCGCGAGGATGCGGGAGCCCTTCTCCGTCCAGATGCCCGCCGACAGCCCGTACGGCGTGTTGTTGGCCTTGGCGACGGCCTCGTCGGGCGTACGGAAGGTCAGCACGGACAGGACCGGGCCGAAGATCTCGTCGCGGGCGACGGTGTGCGCCTGGGTGACGTTCGTGAAGAGCGTCGGGGCGAACCAGTAGCCGCTCTCGGGCAGTTCGCAGGCCGGCGACCAGCGCTCGGCGCCCTCGGCCTCGCCCCGCTCGACGAGAGTGGTGATCCGGGCGAGCTGCTCCTCGGAGTTGATCGCGCCGATGTCGGTGTTCTTGTCCAGCGGGTCGCCCAGGCGCAGGGTGGAGAGCCGGCGCTTGAGGGACTCCAGCAGCTCGTCCTGGACCGACTCCTGGACCAGCAGACGCGAGCCCGCGCAGCAGACCTGGCCCTGGTTGAAGAAGATGCCGTTGACGATGCCCTCGACGGCCTGGTCGATCGGGGCGTCGTCGAAGACGATGTTGGCGCCCTTGCCGCCCAGTTCGAGGGTCACCTTCTTGCGCGTGCCCGCGATGGACCGCGCGATCTGCTTGCCGACGGCCGTGGAGCCGGTGAAGGCGACCTTGTTCACGTCCGGGTGCGCGACGAGCGCGGCGCCCGCGTCGCCGTAGCCGGTGAGGATGTTGACGACACCCCTGGGCAGGCCCGCCTGGCGGCAGATGTCCGCGAAGAACAGGGCCGACAGCGGGGTGGTCTCGGCCGGCTTCAGCACGACCGTGTTGCCGGTCGCCAGCGCCGGGGCGATCTTCCACGCCAGCATCAGCAGCGGGAAGTTCCAGGGAATGACCTGGCCGGCCACGCCCAGCGGCCGCGGGTTCGCGCCCAGGCCGGCGTGGTCGAGCTTGTCCGCCCAGCCCGCGTAGTAGAAGAAGTGCGCGGCGACCAGGGGCAGGTCAGCGTCGCGGGTCTCCTTGATCGGCTTGCCGTTGTCCAGGGTCTCCAGGACCGCCAGCTCACGGCTGCGCTCCTGGATGATCCGGGCGATGCGGAAGAGGTACTTCGCGCGCTCGGAGCCCGGCAGCGCCGACCACTTCTCGAAGGCCTTGCGGGCGGCCTTGACCGCCCGGTCCACGTCCGCCTCGCCGGCCCGGGCGATCTCGGACAGCACCTCCTCGGAGGACGGCGACACGGTCTTGAAGACCTTGCCGTCCGCCGCGTCGGTGAACTCGCCGTCGATGAACAGGCCGTAGGACGGGGCGATGTCGACGACCGAGCGGGACTCGGGCGCCGGTGCGTACTCAAAAGTCATGTCGATCAGTCCACCGTCACGTAGTCGGGGCCGGAGTAGCGGCCGGTGGCCAGCTTCTGGCGCTGCATCAGCAGGTCGTTCAGCAGCGAGGAGGCGCCGAAGCGGAACCAGTGGTTGTCCAGCCAGTCCGCGCCCGCGGTCTCGTTGACCAGGACCAGGAACTTGATCGCGTCCTTCGAGGTGCGGATGCCGCCGGCCGGCTTCACACCGACCTGCACCCCGGTCTGGGCGCGGAAGTCGCGGACCGCCTCCAGCATCAGAAGCGTGTTCGCGGGGGTCGCGTTGACGGCGACCTTGCCGGTCGAGGTCTTGATGAAGTCGGCGCCCGCCAGCATGCCGAGCCAGCTGGCCCGGCGGATGTTGTCGTACGTCGAGAGCTCGCCGGTCTCGAAGATGACCTTCAGACGGGCCGCCCCGCTGGCCTCCCTCACCGCGACGATCTCGTCGTAGACCTTCATGTACCGGCCCGAGAGGAAGGCCCCGCGGTCGATGACCATGTCGATCTCGTCCGCACCCGCGGCGACGGCGTCGCGCACGTCGGCCAGCTTCACGTCGAGCGCGGCGCGGCCGGCCGGGAAGGCGGTGGCGACCGAGGCGACCTTGACGCCGGAACCGGCGACGGCCTCCTTGGCGACGGCCACCATGTCGGGGTAGACGCAGACCGCGGCCGTGGTGGGGGTCGTCCGGTCGGTCGGGTCGGGCAGGACCGCCTTGGCGCCGAGCGCCCGGACCTTGCCCGGGGTGTCCGCGCCTTCCAGCGTCGTGAGGTCGACCATCGAGATGGCGAGGTCGATCGCGTACGCCTTCGCGGTCGTCTTGATGGAACGGGTGCCGAGGGAGGCGGCGCGCGCCTCCAGGCCGACCGCGTCGACGCCGGGCAGCCCGTGGAGGAAGCGGCGCAGCGTGTTGTCTGACGACGTCACGTCCGAGAGGGCGTCTGCTGCGATGGGTGCATTGGTGGGCATGGTCACCAGCCGAGCATATCTACGCGCGTAGCGGCTGTACAGGGGGCGGGGTTCCACTTTCTCGCCTTTGGGGCTTTTGTTCGAGTGTATGCGCGAGTCGGCGGTAGCCGTTCGCGCAGTTCCCCGCGCCCCTGGGTGCGTGTGTTCCTGGGTGGGAGTGTGTGTGCGGGTTGGGGGTGGTTGTTCGCGCAGTTCCTCGCGCCCCTGGGGCGGGGCGTGTGTGCGGGTTGGCGGTGGCCGGTCGCGCAGTTCCCCGCGTCCCTGGGTGGAACTGCGCGAGCAACCACCGAGGGCCCGCAGCCGCACGCGGGCGGTCGGCACCCACGACGGACGGCCCGCGCGGAGCCGCATGCATAATCGGCGGCATGACCACCAACGACCGGATCTACCGCTCGCCCATGGCCCTCGTCGGCGGCGTGCTCCTGCTCGCCCTCGCCGCGTGGCTCGGGATCGATGCCATGGTCCAGGGTGAGGGACGCGCACCCTGGCTGGCACTCGGCGGACTGCTCACCTTCGTGCCGGTCGTCGTCGCCTTCACCGTCCGCCCGGCCGTCTTCGCCGACGACAACCGGCTGCGGCTGCGCAACCCGCTGCGGGTCGTCACGCTGCCCTGGGGCGAGATCGTCTCGCTGCGCTCCGGCTACACCAACGAGGCCGTCGACAAGGAGGGCAGGAAGTTCCAGCTGTGGGCCGTCCCCGTGTCGCTGCGCGGCCGTAAGCGGGCCACCCGGCGCCAGGAGCGGCGGGACGCCCGGGAGACCGCCGCCGCACAGGGCAAGCGGGTCCGCGGCAGCGTCTTCGGACCGGGCGGCGACATCGACGACGGGCCGCTGCGCGACCAGGGCGACAAGATCATGGACGAGCTGCGCGCCATGCTGGAGGCCCGGGAGAAGGCCGACACCTCGCAGGGCGAGATCACCGTGCGGTGGGCGTACGAGATCATCGTGCCCACGCTCGTCGGTGCCGTGCTGCTCGTGGTGCTCGGCGCGCTGGGCTGAATGCCAACGACTCGGTACAACCCTCTCGCCGTTCCGCCCGTCTGACGAGCGTGACCGACACACACACCGAGGCCGACGACGGTCCGCTCCCGCTGCCCGCCGCCCTCGTTCCCGACGGCTGTCCCGCCCTGGACGCCCAGGGGGCGCGCCGCTGGACCGCGGCCCTTCCGCCGCGCTGGGTGCCCGTGCGCACCCCCGGCGGCGCGACCTTCGCGGTGGGCGTCGCCGCGCTCGTCGCGAGCGGTTCCCTCTGCCTCTACGGGGGTCTGCCCGCGTTCGCCGCCGCGCTCGCCGCGCTGCATCCGGCATGGCTGCTGGTGCGGCCCGGGGTGGCGCTGCTGTCCGCGCCGCTCACGGCCGTGCTGCTGCTCGTGGCGAACGGAGCCCCGCTCACCGTCCGGCTCGCCTTGATCGTCGTCCTCGCCGGGGTGTGGGGTGCCGCCCTGACGCGGGTGCGCGCCCGCGCCCGGCAGCGGGCCTCGGCGGAGGCGGCCGCCGGGGGAGTCACGGCCGTCGTGCCCGGCGCGCCGGCGCCCCCGCGGCGCGGGCTGTTCCTGACCGGGGCCGGGGTGCTCGTCGTCGTGGGCGGTGCCGTGCTGCTCGCCCTCCAGGACGCCCGGGATCTGACGGAGGACCGGCAGGCCGTGCCGGCTGTTACGGCCGGTGTCATCGGGCTGGGGCTCACCGTGCTGCTGTCCGGACTGCTGGCCCGCCGCCGGGCCGCCGCCCTGCGCACCGCGCCGGTGCCCGTGCTGCGGGTGCTGGTGCGCCAGGCGGCCGACGTGGACACCGAGGTCTTCGCCGCCGACGACACCGCCGCCCTCCGCCCGCTGTTCACCGTCGCCACGACCCTCCTCGACGACGAGGACGCGGAGGACGCGGAGGACGCGGAGGACGCGGAGAACGAGGTGGACGAGGACGAGGAGGACGACGAGGAGTGGGAGGCCCTGCTCGACCGGCTCGACGACGAACAGCCCGGACCGCTGCGGGAGGCCGTCCTGTACGGAGCCCCGTACGACGGTGCCGAGATCGTCCTGGTCAGCGCCGCCGAACAGCCCGACGAGCCGCCGTTCACGGAGGGCTCGACGGGGCCGGTGCGGCCGCTGTCCGAGAACGCGGCACGGCGCCGCACGGCCCGGGAGATAAGGGCCGCGGCCGACCAGGAGCGGCTGGACGCGCTCGCCGCGTCGGTGGCGGACGGGCGGGTGCGCCAGTGGCGGGCCGGCCCGCGCGACTGGGTCATGGGCCTGGTCTTCCTGCTCTTCGCCTGCGCTTTGGTCTCGGGCGAGGGCGATCTGTTTCGCTGGACACTCGGCCTGGTCGTGGGCCCATTCCTGGCCGGAGCCGTGCCGCACATCGTCGCCTGGCGCGTCACGGCCGACCGTGACGGGCTGTGGCTCGACGGCATGAAGGGTCCGCGGCACATCGCCTGGGAGCACCTGCGGCTGGTGACGGTCGACGGGCCCGTACTGAAGATCGACAGCACTCGGCGCGACTTCATGCGGTGGAAGCTGTCCGGCCCCAGCTGGCGCTGGCTGGAGCGACGCCTCGGCCGCGTGCACCGGCTGGACCGGATGGCCGCCGAGATCACCGCCCTGTGGAAGGACGAGGCCAAGCGCCCGGCCGAGCCCGCCGCCCGCCCCCGGGGCCGCACCCTGTGGCCGTACGCCCTGGCCACCGCCCTCGGCTGGACCGCGCTGCTCTTCCTGATGCCGTAAGGCACGCCCCCGTGCGCCGCCCCCGCCCTCACGGCGCGCTCGGCCACACCGGCACCATGTACGCCCGCAGTACGCCGACCCCAGGACCGCCGCCGTCACCGCCGGCACGCGGACGTGGCGGGCGGCCGGGGAGGTGTGGACGGGATGCGGGCGCTACCGGCCGCTCGGCGCGGTCTTCGCGGCGGTGGAGGACGGCACGGGGCGGCTCCGGTGCTCGGCGGGCAGGACCGGACCACCGTTTCCCGACGCGGCACGCGGCTGCCGCCACCGACGTCAGCGGTCGCCGGGAATTCACCCGATGGGGTGCCCCCGGGCGAGTGAGGGCGCTGGGGGAGGAGGAACGGGGGCGCCTCCTGGACGGAAGAGGCGCCCCCGGGCTCAGATGCCGGCCGCCGCCGACAGGTCGCGCTTGATCTCCGCCAGCACCTGAGCGCCGCGGGCGCGGGCCGCCGGCAGGTCGGCGTGCGCGGCGACCGGCACGACGACCTCCAGGTAGCACTTCAGCTTCGGCTCGGTGCCGCTGGGGCGGACGATGACGCGGGCGCCGTCGAGGGTGTAGCGCAGGCCGTCGGTGGGCGGCAGCGCCTCCGTGCCCCGGGTGAGGTCCTCGGCGCGGGTGACGGCCAGGCCCGCCAGCGCGGTCGGCGGCCGCTCGCGCAGGCGCCGCATGGCGTCGGCGATGACCGACAGGTCCTGGACGCGCACCGAGAGCTGGTCGGTGGCGTGCAGGCCGTGCTCGACGGCGAGGTCGTCCAGCAGGTCGAGCAGGGTGCGGCCCTGCTCCTTGAGCTCCGAGGCCAGCTCGGTGATCAGCAGGGCGGCGGTGATGCCGTCCTTGTCGCGCACGCCCTCGGGGTCGACGCAGTAGCCGAGCGCCTCCTCGTAGCCGTAGCGCAGGCCCTCCACGCGGGCGATCCACTTGAAGCCGGTGAGGGTCTCCTCGTACGGCAGGCCCGCCTTCTCGGCGATACGGCCGAGCAGGGAGGAGGAGACGATCGACTCGGCGAAGGTGCCGCGCGCGCCCCGCTTCACCAGGTGGGCGGCGAGCAGCGCGCCGACCTCGTCGCCGCGCAGCATCCGCCAGTCACCGCCTTCCGGGCCCTCCTTGACGGCCACGGCGCAGCGGTCGGCGTCGGGGTCGTTGGCGATGATCAGGTCGGGGTCCGTCTCGCGGGCCCTGGCGAACGCCAGGTCCATCGCGCCGGGCTCCTCCGGGTTGGGGAAGGCCACGGTCGGGAACGCCGGGTCGGGCTCGGCCTGCTCGGCGACCAGCACCGGCTCGGGGAAGCCGGCGCGGGCGAACGCGGCGAGCAGGACGTCCTTGCCGACGCCGTGCATGGCCGTGTAGACGGTCCGGGCGGTGCGGGCCGACCCGGCGGCGAGCACGGCGTCCGTGCGGGCCAGGTAGGCACGCACGACGGCGTCGTCGAGGGTCTCCCAGCCGGCCTCCGGACGGGGCACGTCGGCCAGGGCCACGACGGCGTCGATCTCGGCGGCGATCTCCGCGTCGGCGGGCGGCACGATCTGGGAGCCGTCGCCGAGGTAGACCTTGTAGCCGTTGTCCCGTGGCGGGTTGTGACTGGCGGTGACCTCCACACCCGCGACCGCGCCCAGATGCCTTATCGCGAACGCCAGGACGGGGGTGGGCAGCGGTCGGGGCAGCAGGACCGCCCGCAGGCCCGCGCCGGTCATCACGGCGGCGGTGTCGCGGGCGAAGTCGGCGGACTTGTAGCGGGCGTCGTAGCCGATGACGACCAGCCCGCCCGCCCGGCCCTTCGCCTTGAGATGAGCGGCGAGTCCGGCGGCCGCGCGGATCACCACCGAGCGGTTCATGCGCATCGGTCCCGCGCCCAGCTCACCGCGCAGACCGGCGGTGCCGAACTGCAGGGTGCCGCTGAAGCGGGCGGTCAGCTCGTCGACGTCCTTGGCGTCGATGAGCGCCCTGAGCTCCTCGCGGGTCTCGGGGTCGGGGTCCTCGGCCAGCCACGCCTCGGCCCGTGCCAGCGAATCGTGGGTCACCTGCGGTCAACCTCTCGTGTGGTGGATGAGGGGCGGGCGGCCCGGCTCCCAGGGGTCCACCCCGCTGCGCTTCCGGGGGCCCGGGGGATCTACAGGCGGCCGAGCACTCGGGTCAGCAGGGCGCCCATCCGGGCCGCCGAGTCACGGCCGGCCTGGAGGACCTCCTCGTGGTTCAGCGGCTCGCCGGTCATGCCCGCGGCGAGGTTGGTCACCAGGGAGATGCCGAGCACCTCGGCGCCCGCCTCGCGGGCCGCGATGGCCTCCAGCACGGTCGACATCCCGACCAGGTCGGCGCCGATCACGCGGGCCATGCGGATCTCGGCCGGGGTCTCGTAGTGCGGGCCGGGGAACTGCGCGTAGACGCCCTCCTCCAGGGTGGCGTCGATCTCCTTGCACAGGGCGCGCAGCCGCGGCGAGTACAGGTCCGTCAGGTCGACGAAGTTGGCGCCGACGATGGGGGAGGTGGCGGTGAGGTTGATGTGGTCGCTGATCAGCACCGGCTGACCGGGGCGCATGCCCTCGCGCAGACCGCCGCAGCCGTTGGTGAGCACCACGGTCTTGGCGCCGGCGGCGACCGCGGTGCGTACACCGTGGGCGACGGAGGCGACTCCGCGGCCCTCGTAGTAGTGGGTGCGGCCCAGGAACACCAGGGCCCGCTTCTCACCGATCTTGTACGAGCGGATCTTGCCGCCGTGGCCCTGGACCGCCGGCGGCGGGAACCCCGGCAGCTCGGTGACCTGGAACTCGGCGTCGGGATCGCCCAGCGCGTCCACGGCCGGGGCCCACCCGGAGCCCATCACGAGGGCGACGTCGTGGGACTCGGCGCCGGTCAGTTCGCGCAGGCGTGCGGCGGCGGCGTCGGCGGCGGCGTACGGGTCGCCCTGGATGTCGTCCGGAAGAAGAGATGCGTTCACGCCGACGAGAGTAGCCGGTCATTGCCTACGCGCGTAGATGACAGAGCTCACGGGATGGCGATCGTTGTCTTGTCGTTTCCGACGAAAGCACCGCCCGAGGGGCGGCTGGCCGCTCCTCGGGCATCAGGGCGTCCCCGTCGTCAGCAGGGACGCTTCCGCAGCTCCATCACGTAGTCGTGCGGGGCCCCCGCCGACTCCGCCGCGTCGGCGACCTCGCCCAGATAGCGGGCCGAGGGCAGGCCGCCCTCGTAGGCGTTGAGGACGTACGTCCAGGCGGACTCCTCGCCGTCCAGGGTGTGGACGCGCACGCGCATCCGGCGGTAGATGCCGAGGCCGACGCCCTCCCAGCGGTCGAGGGAGTCCTCGTCCATGGGGGCGAGGTCGTAGAGCGCGACGAAGACCTGGGCGGCGGGCTGCTCGACGATCGTCGCGAGCGCGCCCTCCCAGCCCATCTGCTCGCCCCCGAAGGTCATCCGCCACCCGTTCAGCCAGCCGGTGGCGCGCAGCGGCGAATGCGGGGCGCGGCGGGTCATCAGCCGCGCGTCGAGATTGCACGCGTAGGCGGCATAGAGCGACATGCTGAGAGAGTACGGCAGCCGGAACGTCTGTCACTCCCGCCGTCCGGTGTCCCGTCCGACGGCCCGAGTACCACGCTCGGGCCCCCGGGGCAGTAGCACCTTGAAGCGTGCGGGACAATGGAGTACGTGACTCGGATCGTGATCATCGGTGGCGGACCCGGCGGCTATGAAGCGGCCCTGGTGGGCGCTCAGCTCGGCGCGGAGGTGACCGTCGTCGACTGCGACGGTCTGGGCGGAGCGTCGGTGCTGACCGACTGCGTGCCGTCGAAGACCCTTATCGCTACGGCCGAGGTGATGACCACCTTCGACTCCTCGTACGAGGAGCTGGGCATCATCGTCGCCGACGACACCCCGCACATCGACACCCCGGCCCGGGTCGTCGGCGTGGACCTCGGCAAGGTCAACCGGCGTGTGAAGCGGCTCGCGCTGGCGCAGTCGCACGACATCACCGCCTCCGTCACCCGGGCCGGCGCCCGGGTGATGCGCGGCCGCGGCCGCCTGGAGGGCATGCAGGCCCTCGACGGCTCCCGCAAGGTCGTCGTGACCGCCGCCGACGGCACCGAGGAGACCCTCACCGCCGACGCCGTCCTGATCGCGACCGGCGGCCACCCGCGCGAGCTGCCCGACGCCCGGCCGGACGGCGAGCGCATCCTGAACTGGACGCAGGTCTACGACCTCACCGAGCTCCCCGAGGAGCTCATCGTGGTCGGCTCCGGCGTCACCGGCGCGGAGTTCGCGGGTGCCTACCAGGCGCTGGGCTCCCGGGTCACGCTCGTCTCCTCCCGCGACCGGGTGCTGCCGGGCGAGGACCCGGACGCCGCCGCGGTCCTGGAGGACGTCTTCCGCCGCCGTGGCATGAACGTCATGGCCCGCTCCCGCGCCGAGTCCGCCAAGCGCGTCGGCGACCGTGTCGAGGTCACCCTCGCCGACGGCCGCGTGATCACCGGCTCCCACTGTCTGATGGCGGTCGGCGCCATCCCCAACACCGAGGGCATGGGTCTGGAGGAGGCGGGGGTCAGGCTCAAGGACTCCGGGCACATCTGGACCGACAAGGTCTCCCGCACCACCGCGCCCGGCGTGTACGCCGCCGGTGACGTCACCGGCGTCTTCGCGCTGGCCTCCGTCGCCGCCATGCAGGGCCGCATCGCCATGTACCACTTCCTCGGCGACGCGGTGGCCCCGCTGAACCTCAAGACGGTCTCCTCCAACGTCTTCACCGACCCCGAGATCGCCACCGTCGGCTACACGCAGGCCGATGTCGACGCGGGCGTCATCGAGGCCCGGGTCGTGAAGCTGCCGCTGCTGCGCAACCCGCGCGCCAAGATGCAGGGCATCCGGGACGGCTTCGTGAAGATCTTCTGCCGGCCCGGCACCGGCATCGTGGTCGGCGGCGTGGTCGTCGCGCCGCGCGCCTCGGAGCTCATCCACCCCATCTCGCTCGCCGTCGACAACAACCTGACGGTCGAACAGATCGCGAACGCGTTCACCGTGTACCCCTCCCTGTCCGGCTCGATCGCCGAGGTGGCACGGCAGCTGCACACGCGCAAGGCGACCGGCGAGGTCTGACCGCGGGAGGCACCGACTCCCCGTCCGTCACGGGGAGTTGCGGCTTCTGCCCAGGGCACGGGCGGCGGGACTATGCCCATATACCACTTCCCGTCGCCCTGTGCGAACAACTTCTGTTATTCGGCGCAAACTGCTGAAACCAGACGGTCGTTGGGGTTACTGTCAGTTTCGTGTTCGCTGCAGAACGTCGCCAATTGATCCTCGAAATGGTGCGAGCGAACGGAGCAGTGTCGCTCCGTGAGCTCGCCCGCGTCGTCCAGACCTCAGAAGTGACCGTACGGCGGGATGTGCGGGCACTGGAGGCAGAAGGACTCCTCGACCGCCGGCACGGCGGTGCGGTACTGCCGGGCGGATTCACGCGGGAGTCCGGCTTTCCGCAGAAATCGCATCTCGCGACCGCCGAGAAGACGGCCATCGCCGACCTCGCCGCGAACCTCGTCGAAGAGGGCGAGGCCATCGTGGTGGGGGCCGGAACCACGACCCAGGAACTGGCCCGCCGGCTCGCCCGCATCCCGGGGCTGACCGTCGTCACCAACTCCCTGCTGGTCGCCCAGGCCCTCGCCCACGCCAACCGCGTGGAGGTCGTGATGACCGGCGGCACCCTGCGCGGCTCCAACTACGCCCTCGTCGGCTCCGGCGCCGAGCAGTCCCTGCAGGGGCTGCGGGTCTCCAAGGCCTTCCTGTCGGGCAGCGGACTGACCGCCGAACGCGGCCTGTCCACGTCCAACATGCTCTCGGCGTCCGTCGACCGGGCCCTGGTGCAGGCCGCCGCCGAGGTGGTGGTGCTCGCCGACCACACCAAGCTCGGCACGGACACGATGTTCCAGACCGTGCCCACGGATGTGATCACCCGGCTCGTCACCGACGAACCGCCCGCGCACGACGAACGGGCCGCGACCGAGCTCCAGGCGCTCGCCGACCAGGGTGTGCAGATCGCCGTCACCGGTACGCCGGGAAACGCCCAGGGGGGCGCGACGGGCGGGGGGCCGGGGGGTGACGCCACCGCGGCCCGGCCGCAGCGGCGTGACGTCCCGCTGCCGGCGCCCCGGCGTGGCGTCCCCGGTACGGCTTCACTGCGCGGGGCGGCCGCGCTGACGGACCCGGGCTCCGGGGGACCGGAGCAGCGGGCCGCGCGGGTCGCCGACATGCGGCGGCGCTGAGCGGGGAGTGGCTCCGCCGCTTCGCCGTAGCGCCTTCTCGCGGTGGGGCGTGAGGCGTTCGCGGGCGTGCGGGCTTTCGGTGGCCGGTCGTGCGGTTCCCCGCGCCCCTTGACGGCGGGCGCGGGGAACGTGGTCGGATCTGGGGGTCAGTCCTTGATCTCGCAGATGACGGCGCCGGAGGTGATGGAGGCGCCGACCTCGGCGCTCAGGCCCTTGATGGTGCCGGAGCG